>JBOHAY010000275.1:0-2185 GCA_050697935.1 Gaiellaceae bacterium
GTGTCATGCAACGGGGTTCGGGCTGCCCGCAGGCTGAGATCAGTCGGTCTGGGGTGGCGGCAGCCGCGTAGCCATGGTCTCGCCCGCGTCGGCGATTTCGAACGCCGTGGGCTCCGTGGGCGGGTCGAACCACGACGGATCCTGGGACAGCGTTGTGCTGCTCGAGGCGATGGTGCCGTAGACGAGCGCGTCGTCCCGTCTCTCGGCCCGTGACGTCATCCACTCTGCGAGCGCCACGAGCAGCCAGGCGCCGACCATCACCGCGACCACGGCCGGAGCGCTCAGCCCCGCAACGGCTACGAGGACCGCGACGGCGACGAGGAAGACGATCTCGAGCGCGAGCCAGGGAACGGCGGCGCGGCGCAGTTTCGGCGTATCGAGTGACCGCACCCAGGAAGCGCTCTGTCGCTCGACGGGCAGACGGTCGTCCCAACCGGGTCGCTCTTCGGCCGGGATCGGCAGTTGGCGCGGTTGCGCTCGAAGCGTCTCCAGCTCGGCCTGCAACCCACCCACCTGCGTGGTGAGCGCACGAACGGCTGCGAGGAGCTCCTCGCTCTCCTGGTCGGCGGGCTCGCGGGAGACGCGCGTCGTCTCGGACGGGTCCGCCATGCGACGCCGGCTAGCCCTCGTCGGGGGGCTTCATCTCGTCGAGCGTTGTCCGGCCTTGCTCGTGGACGTCCGCTCGACGCTCCTCGACCGTGGCCTCTGGTGGCTCGGGCGAGGAGTCGGGCTCATCCGCCTCGCGCGACTCGGCGAGCTTTCTCCGAAGCTCCTCTGCAGGGTCGGCGGTTGCGGGTTGCGTGGGCGCGACGACGTCTGCGTCGGCGCCGCGGCGCTTGAACCAGCGCACCAACGCAGTGATACCGATCGTGACGATGATCCACTTCAGGAGCTTTCGCACGCGCCCGATGGTACAGCCCTCTGCGGCGTGCTTCACATGTCTGCGGAGGAGAATGTGAGCCAGCAGCGCCGCGGCAGCGAAGCGGACGCCTTCGGGGATCTTTGCGCCAGACAGTCAGGGCGAGGAAGCCTCGCCCCTACAGGTACAATCTCGCGGCTTCCTGCCTCGCATCGGGCCCGACCGTTCCCGGCGGTGCCCTCACCGGTGAGGCCGATTCAGACCGAGGGAAGGAGAACACGGGAACCGTGAACGAATACGAGATTCTGCTGCTGCTCGACGTGGAGCTGGGCGACGATCGCCAGGCCGAGATCGTCACGCGCGTCCGCGAGCTGGTCGAGAAGGGCAGCGGCTCGTGGGACCTGCACGACGTCTGGGGCCGGCGCAAGCTCGCCTACGAGATCGCTCACAAGGGCGAGGGCAACTACCACCTGCTGCAGTTCAGCTGTGAGGCGTCGACCCTCGACGAGGTATCCCGCGTGCTTCGCATCGACGACGGAGTCATGCGACACATGGCGACACGTCGAATTCAGGGGAGTCCCGCGCGGCCGGTAGCGGTGGCCGCGCCGGCGCGCGAGGATGCAGAGATCGCATCCGACGTCTCAGAGGAAAAGGAGGAGTAGAGATGGCCGCCAGCATCAATCGAGTCGTTCTCGTCGGGAACCTGACGAGGGATCCGGAGCTCAGGCACACGCCTTCGGGGACAGCGGTGTGCTCTTTGCGCCTCGCTGTCAACACACGGCGCAAGGACGAATCAGGCGAGTGGGCCGACAAGCCGAACTACTTCGACATCACCGTCTGGGGCCAGCAGGGCGAGAACTGCGCCCAGTACCTCGCCAAGGGCCGCCCGGTCGCCGTCGACGGACGCCTCGAATGGCGCGAGTGGGAGGCGCAGGACGGCGCCAAGCGGCAGGCCGTCGAGGTCGTCGCCGAGAGCGTGCAGTTCCTCGGTGGCCGCCAGGAGTCGGAGGGCGCGTACGTCCCTGCAGGCGCCGCTGCGAGCGGAGCCGACTTCCCGTCCTCGCCTGCCGACGACGACATTCCGTTCTAGTGCGCAAGACCGGAGATTCCGCTAGCGCGACATCTCCGGTCGCGCGAAGATCCCTGAAGGCGGCTGCTTCGCAGCCGCGTCGCAGCTAGCCCACATCAATCGCAGGAGAACACGATGGCGAAGAAACAGCAACCACGGAGGCGCACCGGCCCGAGCACGGCGCCCGGCAGGCGGAAGAGCTGCCACTTCTGCCGGGACAAGGTCGCCGAGATCGACTACAAGAACATCGCCCAGCT
>JBOHAY010000276.1:0-5857 GCA_050697935.1 Gaiellaceae bacterium
TGTTTCCCCCCACGAGCCCCCCTTCCTCTTCGCGAGGCAGAGTGAACCCGTGCTTGGCCTCCCGGCCAGCGAAGCCGGCCTTCGGCCGCCAAGGCTCGTGTGTCCGACAGCGCTAAACAGTCGGGAGCCGGGCTTCGAGCGCCTGCATCGTCTTCGCGAGCGCCCAGGTCCCCGCTGCTGCGACAGCTGCATTAGCAATTGGAGCCGGAAGAACCTGCCTTGCTGAGCGGGCGACTCCGCGAAACGCGAACCCGGCAGAGAGAGCGACGACAGCGGATCCCGCGACCACCGGCGTCTCGTCGAAGCCCGCCGCGCCCGTTGTCGCCGAGCGAAGTCGGGCGAGCATCCGGATCTGCTCGAGGGCGATCAACGGCCGGGCCGCGCCTTTCCCCGCTCCGGCGACACCGAGCAGGACGGAGCGAACCATCGCCTGGCGTACAACGCCGTGCGTAACGGACTGTTTCAGCTGCGGGACCCGGGACGCGAGGATCGGCCCATGCTCAGAGGCCTCGACGATCCGGTCGGCGATCTCCCTGAGCGGAAACCCCTCCCCTGTACGGCACTCGACGACGAACGGAGTAAGGACGAAGGGTGTCGTCCAGTCGGCTTGCGGCCAGAGCTGGACGATCAGCACCGGAGTCCCAAGCCGATCGGCCGCGCGCACGAGCATCCCGTCGGCCTCGGATGGCTCTCCCGCGAGCACATGGACGAGCACCTCGGCTCCCGACGCGCGTCCGCCTTCGTCGAGGACTACGGCACCGGGTGCAGCACCCGCGCCGAGCTCCTTGGCCAGCTGTTCGGCCAGCATGCCACTCACGACGATCGGGCCTGCGCTCGCAGGCGAAAGCTCGTCGTTCGCGGTCTGAAGGACGCTCCGCGCCTCGTGCACCAACGCTCGCAAGCCTGCAGCGCTCAGAGCGACTGCCTCCCCCCGAGCTCACCTCGGACGTGGATGCCCTGGAGAACACCGATCAGCACGAGGTTCGACACCATCGACGAGCCACCGACTGTCACGAAGGGGAGCGGAATCCCCGTGACGGGCGCGAGACCCATGGTCATGCCCACGTTCACGAAGATCTGGAAGAGGAACGCGAACACGAGTCCGCCCGCGACAACGGCCCCGTAGAGGTCCCCGGCTACCGTCACCACCCGCAGCCCACGCCACACGACGAGCAGGTAGAGCAGGAGGAGGATCGCCGAGCCCACGAATCCCCGCTGCTCGGCGAGTGACGCGAAGGCGAAGTCGGTCGCGTGCTCCGGGAGGTAGTCGAGTCGCGTCTGGCTCGCCTCGACGACGCCGCGCCCCGTCGTACCACCCGAGCCTACGGCGGTGATCGACTGGTTCAGGTTGTAGGTGATTCCGCCGGGATCGGCCTCGGGGTCGAGCGTGAGGCGGGCGGCCTGGTACGGCTTGAGCACCTGGATTCCCGCTCCGGGGAGGAGCCAGAGCACGGAGGCGATGCCGACGGCGCCGATCGCAAGCAGCGTCACGAGCTGCCGCCAGCGCACGCCGATAAAGAAGAGAACGGCGAAGAGCGCCGCCGCGTAGACCAGGGCCGTGCCCAGATCGGGCTGGAGGAAGACGAGCAGGATGGGAGCAGAGCCCAGGCCTATCGCCGAGAAGATCGTTCGCCAGCGCGTGACGCGCCCGACGCGCTCGACCAGGAATCCGGCAATGGCAAGCACGAAGAGGACCTTCCCGAGCTCGGACGGTTGGAACTGGATGAAGCCGAGGTCGATCCAGCGCTTCGACCCGCGGATCGTCTCTGCGGCGACGAAGACGACGATCATCAGCGCGAGGGTAACGCCATAGACGAGATGCCAGTTTCGCCGCGCGAGATCGACGGGAATGACCGCCGCCGCCACGAGGCCCGCGATCCCGATTCCAGCCGCGATGCCCTGGCGGACGACGTAGTAGCTCTCGTCTCCAGGGATGTCGAAGCGCGTGATCCCGCTGATCACCCAGAGGCCGTAGCCGATCAGTGCGATCGCGGCAGCGAGCAGCACCCAGTCGAGACGCCGGATGAACGCGATCGGGGCAGCCTCGACTCGACCGCCGGAGCGTATCCGCGGTTGTTGCGCGAGCTCGAGCATCAGTCCGTGTCCACCACGACGCTCGGCGGCGCCGTGACGCCGAAGTACCGCTCGAACATCCGCAGCGCCGCAGGTGCGGCTGCGCTCGAGCCGTGCCCGCCGTTCTCGATCAGCGCGCACACGACGAGGCGCGCGGCGTCGGACGGCCCCCACCCGCACCACCAGGACTGGTCTTCGAGGTGGTCGCGCGGGTAGCCGGGCAGCTGCACGACCTTCTCCGCCGTACCCGTCTTGCCCGAGATCGGCACCGCGTAGTTGGCGAAGACACCGGACGATGTCCCGCTCACCGAGTGCGTCGCCAGGTAGAGGCCATCGCGCACTGCGGCAAGGGCCGCCGAGTCGACACCTGCGGGCTGCGGCGGAGGCGGTGCGAACCGCCGGAGGACGACGCGCGGCGATCCCTTCCCGCCCGACTGCTCGACATTCGAGACGAGATACGGGGTCACGATGTTTCCGCCGTTCGCGAGCATCGCGTAGAACGCGGCCAGCTGGAGCGGCGTGACGAGGAGGTCCTTCTGGCCTATCGCGAGCTGGATCGAGTCTCCGGGGTTCCAGGCGCGATCCCAGTCGCTCACGAAGGTCTTCCGACGCCACTCGGGCGTCGGAAGGAGACCCTCGGCCTCACCCCCGATGTCGAATCCTGTCGGGCCGCCGAACCCGAACCGACGAGCCCATTGCTGCATGCGGATGCGGCTCTCCGAGCCGCCCTCGTAGAAGCGGTTCCCGATCTCGTAGAAGTACGTGTCGCACGACTCTGCGAGCGCCTCGGGCAGCGTCATCGGGCGATCGACGAAGGGATTCCAGTTGCGGAACTTCTGTTTGTCGAGCCCATACGTCGCAAAGGGCGTGCACTGCAGGGACTCGTAGGGCGAGAACACGTGCTCCTCCATGCCCGCGAGTGCGGTGACCGGCTTCCACGTGGATCCCGGGGGATAGAGGCCCGCAACCGCGCGATTCAGACCGGGATAGTTCGCCCGCCGCGCGACCTCCTCGTCGAGGAGTGGCTCGAGCTTCTTCGGGTCGACCCGACCCACGTACACGGACGGCTTGTATGTCGGCGCCGACGCCATCGCGAGCACCGCGCCGTCGCGCGGGTCGAGCGCGACGATCGCGCCTCCGTTGGCGGCCCAGTGCTCGTTTCGGTGTGCGAGATCGATTCCGTATTGCAGGGCCTCCTCCGCCGCACGCTGCAGTCGCATGTCGAGTGTGAGCCGGAGCGCGTATCCGGGCCTCGCTTCCTGTCGGAGCTCGAGCGGTGATTGCTGGCGGCCGAGGGAGTCGACACGGATCTGCGCGAGTCCCGCTCTGCCTCGGAGGTAGGAGTCGTACGCCGCTTCGACACCTGTCTTCCCGATCCGGTCGCCGCCGCGGTAGCCGTCGCGGCGAAGGCGCTTGAGCTCCTCGGGCGAGATCTCGCCGGTGTACCCGAGAATCTGGGCGGCGAGGGCTGCGTACGCGTAGTCCCGCAGGTAGACCTGCACGATCTCCACCCCAGGGAAATCCGCCTGGTGCTCGTAGAGGTAGTTGACCTGCTCCTCGCCCACCGAGGTCTTGACCGTGATCGGCGTCAGCGGATCCCCATGACGATCGTCGACCGCGCGAGCGAGCGCCTTCGGCGGAACGTCGAGGACGCCCGCGAGACGCTGGACGAGCTCGTACCGCCCTTCCTTCGGCATGTCTCCGACCCAGAGCTGAACCGCGGTGCCGGCGACGTTCGACACGACGACCCGCCCACGGCGATCGAGGATCGGGCCCCGCGGCGCCTCGACGCGCACGAGCCGGAGCTGATTGTTCTGAGCCGCGTTCAGGTGCTCGTCGCCCGAGAGCACCTGCAGCGACCAGAGCCGGAAAAAGAGGATCGTGAACGCGACGAGCGCGACGATGCCGAGGATGGCGACCCGCAGCGCGAGCTGCGGCGTAAGCCGGTGCGGCTCGCGGACCCTCGGGTCAGGCGGAAGGAAGCGCCCCGACGGGGCTCGTCGCGGCTGGTAGGGATTCGAGCTCATCCGAGCAGCACCTCGACGTCTGGTGAGCGCTCATTGCGCTCACCCTCTCCGACGATACGCCGGACAAGACCGTGGAGCGGAAGCGCAAGCGCGAGGTTCAGCATGAACGCAGGCATGAGCGCTGTCACGAGCGCGTGCCGCGCCACGATTTCCTCGCCGAGCATGTAGTGGAGCACGTACCCGAAGAGACCGGCGAGGAGCGTAATCGTGCCGACGGCGATGACGGGCGCGAACCGGCGATCCCGCCCTGTCGTCTCGCCGTACCGCCCTGCCCAGAATCCCGCCAGGGTGAGGACGAGCGACGTGATGCCCATGGTGTCGAGCGTCACGAGATCGACGATGAGGCCGCCGGTGAAGCCGAAGACGGCGCCAGGGACCGCCCCACGCACGAGCCCGAGAGCGACCACGACGATGAGGAGAACGTCAGGTGCGCCCCCGCCGATGAGGAGAGAGGAGACGATCACGGTCTGCAGCATCGCCGCGACGAACACGACGAACGTCGCGCGGAGTACTGCGCCGGCGCTCACCGACGACGCTCCGTGGGAACGAGCACGAGCACCGCGTCGAGCGACCCGAAGTCGACGAACGGGTCAACCTGGACCTGCTGGTAGAGATCGGTGTCGGTCTGCCCGACGCTGGTCACCTTCCCGATCGGGATGCCCTTGGGATAGAGCGAGCTGAGCCCGCTCGCGCGCCAGCCGGCGGTGACGATTTCATCGCCGACCCTGACCCGATCCTGCTTGCGCACGCGGTCGAGGACGAGAGTCTCGCGCGTTCCGCGCGCGTGCCGCACGATTCCGGGCGCACTCGTGCGTAGGTCGATGGCCGAGACCGCCGCCTCCTCGTCCGTCAACAACTGGACGCGCGCGGTGTCCGGGGTCACGCGCGTGACGAGGCCCACGAGCCCGTCGGCCGTGACCACGGGATCGTTGACGCGCACGCCGTTGCTCGAGCCCGCAGCGACGACGATCGCCTGGGTGAAGGCTCCCGCAGGACGCCCGATCACCTCAGCCGCGATGGGGGCGAAATCGCCGGGGAACCGAGGGCTGTCGAGGTAGTCCAGCAACCCTCGGAGGTAGTCGTTCTCCTGGCGCGCGAACTCGCTTTGAATTGCGCGCTGCAAGAGCTCCCTGTTCTCGATCCGCAGTTGCTCCGCGTCGGAGCGTGCGGCGAGAAGGCTGTCGGCCCAGCTGTACGCGTCCCGAAACGGCTGCGCGACGCGCTCGAAGCCAACGGCGACGGGCCGTAGCGCGGTCGACCCTGCGGATTGGACGCTCGACAGTGGACCGCTGTCACCAGAGCGAAAGGACAGCGTGATGAGGACGAGCGACGCCAAGACGAGCACGCCCACGGCGAGACGGCGGCGAAGTGAGCCTGCGCCGCGTGAGGAGCCTGTAGTCGTCGGGACGCGCCGGACGGTAAGGCCCAGCGCCGCCGATCGCGCGCTGCGATGCCGAGGCACGACAGGCCAGTCTAGCCCGGATCTTTCATCGGGCGTGATCGCGAGGCGCCTGTCTGGCTCGTCAGGACGTGCCGGGAACGGGGCGTGCGGGCCGAGGCCTGTGCGGCCCGTTCCCCGTACGGAGCGCACCGTCCGGGCGCAGGCACGACCGGCGGAGCCGGCGGGCCGAAGTCCGGACGGGAAGCCGCCTGGCGAGCCAGACAGGATGCAACGCCCGCGCCAGATGTAAGATCCGGGCGGGCGAGCATCCAAGCGGGTTCCCGCCTTCGCGACGCCGTTAGCGCGCGTGCAACAG
>JBOHAY010000277.1:0-5623 GCA_050697935.1 Gaiellaceae bacterium
GGCGTCCGTTTCGAGCCGTTCTTCTCGGATCAGGTCATCCTCGCGTGCCCGCCCGGGCATCGCTTTGCCGATCGCACCGTCACGCTCGACGAGCTCCGCGGCGAGTCGCTGATCCTCATGCAGGAGGGCGCCGGGGTTCGGCAGATCGTGGAGGACGGCCTTCGGCGGCAGGGTGTGCGTCTACGCGAGCTCGACGTTCGGCTCGAGCTGGGCCTGCAGGAGTCGGTTCGGCGGGCGGTCGAGGCCGGGTTCGGCGTGACGTTCATCTCGCGCACAGCGGTCGAGTCCGATCTTGCCGCAGGCACGCTGGTAGAAGCTCGCGTGCAGGGGCTCGAGGCGACGCGCGAGATCTCGCTCGTGACGGCGACGGGCAGGGCGCGCTCACGCGTTGCCGAGGCGTTCATCGCGTTCGCCGGAGAGCGGCTCGACGCATGATCGTTCGCTGGGGGATCGGCGAGCTCGACGCGCTGCTCGGTGAGCTCGGAATCGATCGAGCTCTGCTGGTCACGACGTCACGGTTCGCCGATCTCGAGCTCCCCGTCAGCGCACGCTTCTCGGGAGTGCAGAGGCACTCGCCGCTCGAGATCGTCTCGGCTGCGACTGCCGCGGCGGCTGAGGCGGACGGCCTCGTCGGGCTCGGTGGGGGCAGCGCGATCGACACCTCCAAGGCAGTCTCGGCGGGAACGGGACTGCCGCTCGTCGCGGTTCCGACGACCTATGCAGGAGCCGAATGGACGTCGTATTTCGGCATGCGCGACGCGGCACGGCGACTGAAGACGGGAGGATCGGGCGCGAACACGGTCGCAGTGGTCTACGAGCCGACGTTGACGCTCGGCCTCCCACGGGAGGACACCGTCGGCACGGCCATGAACGCGCTCGCCCATTGCGCGGAGGCGCTGTATGCAGGCGAGTGCTCGGACGCCTCGCGGGGAGCAGACCTCATCGCCCCCTGGCTGCCTGTCGTCGTCTCCCGCGGCGACGACCTCGAAGCTCGGACCGGCCTGCTCGAAGGAGCGATGTACGCAGGCAAGGCCCTCGCCGAGCGCGGACTGTTCCTGGCGCACGCGATGGCGCAGGCGCTCGGCGGTCGCTACGGACTGGCCCACGGCGCGATGAACGCGATCTGCCTCGGGCCGGCGCTTCGCTTCAACGCGAAGGCGGTGCCTGAAGCGATCGCGAGCTTCGGCCGATCGCTCGGCACCGAAGATCCGGCGACGAAGGTCGAGGAGCTTGCATCGCTCGGTGGGTTCGTACGCCTCCGCGACTTCGGCGTGCCCGAAAACGAGCTCTCCGAGCTCGCGGCGGAGACGGCGGCAAGGCCCGGTGCCATCGCGAATCCACGCCCGGCTACGGCAACTGATGTCGAGAAGTTGCTGCGCTCGGTCTGGTGAGCGATTGACGGATCACCCGCGCGGGCGGACGATGTACCCATGATCGTCGAGTACGCAGGACTTGTCTCCGCCTTCGCGCTCCTGGCGGCGACGCTCAGCGGCTCGTACGGTCAGAACGTCGCTGCGGTCTTCGCATCGGGCGCGACCGGCGTCAGCGCGGTGGGCAAGGCGGCGCAGTCCCAGAAGGTGTCGCCGATACAGGCGAAAGCGGCGTACAAGCGCGCTCCCTACAGGAAGCCCGCGCTGAAGTACCTCTATGCGCTGGGGTGGATCGGCGGGACAAAGAACCCCGGTCAGTGCGGACTCACCCTCCTTGGTCAGGACGCCGCAAAAGAGCTGACCGTGCGCCAGATCCGCTCCAATCCGAAGCTGATGGCACAGCTGCGCAAGCGCGCCGTGAGCGCGGGCGCCGCGGCGTCCGCCCTCGTCAAGGGCGTCGTGTCCGCGTGCGCATGAGGGCGATGGGAACCCGAGCGGCGCGGCCGTAATGCGGCCGCTTTCAGGGTCTTTCCCCGCCGGGAATCCGCGCCAGCGGATCTCCGGCTGAGCGCCGACTAGCGCTTAGGCCGCGTCAGAGGCGGGCTGGCGGCGTCCGCCGAGCACGCGGCGGAGGCTCACGATCCCGAGCACGGTCGACCCGTCGACAACGGGAAGGTGACGGAAGCCGTTGTCGAGCATGATCTGAGCGGCGTCGTCGAGCGGCAGGTCCGGTGGCGCGGTGATTGGGTCGGGCGTCATCCATTGCCGGACGCGTGCTTCGCTCGTGTGGACGCGTGCGGCCATCGCCCGAAGCATGTCGCGCTCGCTCAGGATTCCGATCAGCCGGCCGAAGTCCTTCACGACGACCGCGCCGACATTCACCGCACTCATCTTCTCCGCGACCTCCCCGAGCGTGTCCTCCGGCGCCACGGTGATGAAGGTCGGCTTGACGATCTCGGCAAGCGTGCTCATGAGCGGACGAGTGTAACGGCTCAAAGGTGTCTCCGCTGGTCTCGATCTGGTGAGCAGATGCGCGTTCAGAATAACGATGCGTAATGACAGCGATAAGACATGCGCTACTATGCAGCCCGTGCGCACGCGTGCCTCCTTTGACGTGCTCGTGATCGGCAGCGGCGCCTCCGGACTCGCAGCGGCCGTCGCTGCCGACCGTGCCGGCGCCCGCGTCGGTCTTGCGACCAAAACCACGGTGCAGGCGTGCAACTCCGCGAAGGCGCAGGGGGGAATCCAGGCCGCGTTCGGTGACGACGACTCACCGGAGATCCATGCAGAGGACGTCATGCGGAGCTCCCACGACACGGCGGATCCGCAGCTTGTGGCTGTACTCACGGGCGAGGCGCCGTCCGCGATTCACTGGCTCGAGGAGCTTGGCGTGGAGTTCACGCGCTCCAACGGCGGCTACAGGCTCGCACGCTGTGGCGGAGCGAGCAGGCAGCGCCTTCTGCAGGTCGGCGACAGAACGGGGCACGCGATCACGAAGGCGCTTCGGGATGCGTACGAGTCGAGTGCAGGAGCCGAGCTCCCGCACCATGTTCTCATCGGGCTCGATGACGCTCCAAGCGGTTGGTCGGCTTCGTTCCAGACGAAGGAGGGTGCCGCCGAGATCGAGGCCGGAGCCGTCGTGCTCGCCGCGGGCGGACGCTGCTACGCGGAGGCCGAGCAGCGCGGGGAGCTCTCGACGAACCACCCCAACGCGACGGGTGAAGTCACGCAGATCGCGATCAAGAGTGGCGCGCAGACGCGCGACCTCGACGCCCTCCAGTACCACCCGAACGGCGGCGCTTGGCCGGCGACGATGCAGGGCTACTCGATCCCCGAGACGACGCGCGCGTATGGGGCGGTCCTGTTGAACGTCGACGGCGAGGAGTTCACGGACTCCCTCGGCCCCCGCGATGCCGTGTCGCAGGCGATCTTCGACGAGGTGGAGAAGGACAAGGGCGTGCTCACACCCGACGGGCGACCGGCCGTGTGGCTCGATACGACGCGCATCAAGCGCGAGGACGCCGAGATCTCGCTGCCGTACATGCTCCGCCGTTACCGCGCCGCCGGAATCGACCCGCTGACCGAGCCGATCTACACCTACCCCGTCCTGCACTACCAAAACGGCGGGCTCGTCATCGACGAGCACGCGGAGACCACCCTCGAAGGCGTGTTCGCCTGCGGCGAGATCGCAGGCGGGACACACGGAAGGAACCGAATGATGGGCAACTCTCTTCTCGAGTGCACAGTGTTCGGCCGGCGCGCAGGTCGGGCGGCTGCCGAGAGGACGCTCGCATGACGACGGTCATCACGGATCTCTCGTCCGCCGTCGAGGACGCCGCTGCGCACCTCTATGTGTGGGCGCTCAAGGACATCCCGCAGGACCTGAGGGACGCGCTCGCCGATGCAGCCGAAAAGGAGACGTCGGTGACGGGTCAGCGCGTCCTCCAGACGATTCTCCGCAACGTCAACGTCGCTGAGGAAGAGAAGAACCTCGTCTGCCAGGACACTGGGCTTGCCGTCTACTACTGCAGCGTCGGCGAGCATTTCCCGGTTCACCCGGCGCGGATCTACGCGGCGCTCAAAGAGGGCACCGAGCGAGCGACCGTAGAGCATCCGCTTCGCTCGAATACCGTCCATACGCTCACCCGTGAGAACACCGGGCCGAATGTCGGCTTCCGGATTCCGATCGTCCACTGGGACTTCGTTCCGGACTGGGACGGGCTCGACGTCAAGTGCGTCCCCAAGGGCTCAGGCTCGGAGAACATGAGCTTCCTGAAGATGTGCGTTCCCGCGGACGGCGTCACGGGGATCAAGAAGTTCGTCCTCGAGTCGATCGTCGGCGCCGGCGGGAAGCCGTGTCCTCCCGGGATCGTCGGGGTCGGCATTGGCGGCTCGGCCGACTACGCGATGCACCTCGCGAAGGAGGCGATCGCGCGTCCGGTCGGCACGAGCAATCCGGATCCGCTGGTGGCTCAGCTCGAGGACGAGCTGAAGGATCTCCTGAACGAGACCGGCGTCGGCCCCATGGGGCTCGGCGGCGACGTCACAGTGCTCTCCGTACACGTCGAGAACGCGGACACGCACATGACGTTGAACCCGGTGGCCGTGAACTACCAGTGCTGGGCAGCCCGTCGCGCCTCGGCGCACATTTCCGCCGACGGCTCGATCGAGTACGAGAGGGATGCGTGATGGCGACACACGAGGTCACCTTTCCCGTCACCGACCCCGCCGAGATCCTCAAGCTCCGCGCCGGGGACGAGGTCGTCGTCCAAGGTCACATCATCGGGATCCGCGACCGCACGCAGATCCGCATCTTCGACCAGGGGATCGAGCCGCCCATGGATCTCGCGGGCGCGTTTCTCCTCCACACCGCGCCTGGTGTCCGCAAGCTCGGCCCCGGCCGTTACGAGAAGATCTGCATCGGCACGACGACGAGCGCGCGCATGGTGCGCTTCACCGAGGGCCTCGGGGCGAAACATGGCGTCCGCGCGATCTGCGGCAAGGGCGGGTTCCCTGACGAGGCGATCGAGCCGATGCAACGGCTGGGGATGGTCTACTTCGCGATCGTCGGCGGGGCTGCGGCGCTCGAGACCACCCAGATCGAGGAGATCGAGGAGGTCGCCTGGGAGGAGCTCATGCCCGAGTGCCTGTGGAAGTTCCGCGTCAGGGACTTCGGCCCGCTCACGGTCGGAATCGACGCGCACGGCGGCTCCCTCTACCGCGACGTCCAGGATCGCGCGCACCGCAAGCTGGAGGAGATCTATGCACGCCTTTGACGGCAACGGCTTCCTCGACGTTCCCACCCGCGAGGGCAAACCTCGATCTCGCGGCCTCACGCACGTCATGGACAAGGGCCTGAACCTCCGCGAGATCGAGGGGCTCTTCGACACGGCGGGCGAGTACGTCGACATCGTCAAGCTCGGCTGGGGAACGAGCTATGTCACGAACAACCTCGAGAAGAAGGTCGCGCTCTATCGCTCCTTCGCGACCCCGGTGGTCTGCGGCGGGACGCTGTTCGAGGCGGTCTACGCCCAGGGAAAGATGAACGAGTTCAAGAGCTGGCTCGAGCACTTCCGCTTCTCGCACGTCGAGATCTCGGACGGCACGATCGAGATTCCCCGCGAGCAGAAGCTCGAGCTGGTCGCCGAGTTCGCGCGGGACTTCGTCGTCCTCTCCGAGGTCGGCTCGAAGGACGCTGACGTCAACATCGCCCCGTACCTCTGGGTGCAGTGGATCCGCGAGGAGCTCGACGC
>JBOHAY010000278.1:0-15537 GCA_050697935.1 Gaiellaceae bacterium
CGCCGTGGGCGAGCAATGAACGCCTCGACTCCTGCGAAGCGTTCACGCTCGCACCCGCTCGCGGCGCCCCGAATGGTCGACGCGAGCACGGTGAGGGTGCGAATCGCGGGCATCGACGCCACTCGCGGTCAGCGAGGCCTCAGCGAGGAGAAGTCGAGCGGGACGAACGTGAAGAACGCGAGCCATGCACCCGTGAGGGCGGCGGCGACGAAGAGCACGAGTGCGACTTCGAACGCCTTTCGTGCGGCGTTCTGCGTGTTGCGGGCGCTCCACAGAGCGCCGTGAAGCCACGTGTATGAGCTGTTGTTCGTCATGCCCCGAAGCTAGGCCCGGAGCGGCCTTGCGGACACCGGGCAGGCCTCGGACTTCCCTCCGGGTAAACCCTGGTCTTGCCTTCGGGGCCCACCCGGTGGAATCGGGGTGTGCGATCTGTGACGATCCGTGCGAGATGTCCCAGCGGGCGACGCGAATCATCCTCGCGCTACTGGCAATCGCCGGTGTCGTCCTTGGCGTCTTCGCGTACTGGGTCCAGATCGACAACCTGCCCCAGACGACGTCGTTGCGATCGTGGGCAGGCGTCTTTGCAGCGTGGGCCTTCCTCGTCGCCGGCCTCATTGCGTGGAGCCGTCGACCGGGCAACCGACTCGGACCCCTGATGGTGGCGGTGTGCTTCGCGCTCCTCGCCCGTCAGTTGCGGTACAGCCACGACGAGTTGGCGTTCACGGTCTTCTTCCTGCTCGGAGAGCTCGGCTACGCCCTCTACATCCACGTCGCGCTGGCGTATCCCAGCGGCCGTGTGACCGATCGTTGGGAGCGCCTGTTCCTAAAGGTCTCCTACACGGTCGCATTGGCCTTCCCACTGGCGATCCTCCTCTTCTACGACAGCAGTCACCGGCTTCGGTACTTCGACCCCGCACGGCGCGAGAGCCTTCTGCTCGTTTCGGGAGACCCGGGCGCGGTCGACGCGCTCCAGAAGGTCTTCGCCGTCGCGGCCTACGGCATCTTGGCGGGCGTTTTCCTGGTTCTGATCGCGCGGAAGCTCGCGGGCGCGACACAGCGAGCCCGGCGCATCCTCGCTCCGCTTCTGCTTGCGGCGGTCGTCGCAGCGCTTTGGGCCGTGCTCAACAGCATCCTCACGTTTGCGGTCATTCCGCCTGGCATCACGTACGACCTCTTCTGGTGGCAGATCGTCGGGCTGACAGCGCTGCCGCTGGCGCTTCTCGCCGGCCTCCTACGCGCACGTCTCGCGCGCGTGCACGTCGGGGAGCTGGTTGTCCACCTCGAGCAGACCTCGCCGGGGGAGCTCCGTGACGAGCTCGCTCTCGCGCTCGACGACCCGACTCTCGTGGTCGGGCTCTGGCTACCCGACCAGCGCGAGTACGTGGACGCCGCGGGCAACCCGTTCCTCCCGCCGATCGACGGGCCGGAGCGTGCGGTCACGCGGATCGAGCACGAGGGTCAGCCCCTCGCGGTTCTCGTCCACGACCCGACGTTGCGCGACGAGCCAAAGCTCGTCGAGGAGGTCGCAGCCGCGGCCCGGCTTGCTCTCGTCAACGCGCGGCTGCACGCGGAGGTCCGGGCTCAGCTCGAGATGGTTCAGGAGTCGCGCGCCCGAATCGTCACCGCTGCCGACGAGGAGCGGCGCCGGATCGAGCGCGACCTTCACGACGGCGCCCAGCAGCGGCTCGTCGCGCTGGCACTCGAGCTCCGGAGCGCGCAGCGGCGACTCGGCGAGGAGCGCGATCCCGAGATGGACCAGCTGCTGGAATCGACTGCGGACGAGCTCCAGGTCGCCCTCCAGGAGCTGCGCGAGCTAGCGCAAGGAATCCATCCGGGGATCCTCACGCAGGGAGGTCTCGCAACAGCCCTCGAGTCGCTCGCTGCGAGGGTTCCGCTCACCGTGACCGTCGCGGCGACACAGGAGCGGCTCGCGCCCGATGTCGAGGCAACGGCGTACTTCGTCGCCTGCGAGGCTCTCACGAACGTCGTCAAGCACTCGCAGGCGACGCAGGCGGCGATCCGCGCTCAGCGCGAGGACGGGTGGTTCGTGATCGAGATCGAGGACAACGGCGTGGGTGGCGCGTCGACCCGTGACGGCACGGGTCTGCGCGGACTTGCCGACCGCGTCGAGGCGCACGGTGGTCACTTTCGCATCGAGAGCTCTCCGGGCTCGGGAACGCGCGTCCTCGGGGAGATTCCGTGCGCGTCGTGATCGCAGACGACTCCGTGCTCCTCCGCGAGGGCCTCGCGCGCGTGCTCACCGAGGGCGGCTTCGAGATCGTCGCGCAGGCCGGGGATGCGAGCGAGCTGCGCCAGGCGGTGCGCCGTTTCAAGCCCGACATCGCGATCGTGGACGTGCGAATGCCGCCCACGCACACGGACGAAGGTGCGCGAGCGGCAGTGGAGATCCGCGAGGAGCAGCCCGAAGTGGCCGTGCTCGTTCTGTCGCAGGTGATCGAGGCCGCGCACGCGATGCGGCTCTTCAGCGAGCGTCCGGAGGGGTTCGGCTACCTGCTGAAGGACCGCGTGCTCGAGATCGACGACTTCCTCGATTCCGTGCGGCGGGTTGGTCGCGGCGGGACGGCGATCGACCCGGAGGTCATCGGCCAGCTCGTGGGTCGCCGTCGCGAGGACGATCCTCTCGACGAGCTGACCCCGCGCGAGCGCGAAGTCCTCGAGCTGATGGCGCAGGGCCTCTCGAACCGGGGCATCTGCGAGAAGCTCTTCATCAGCCCGAAGACGGTCGAGACGCACGTCAACTCGATCTTCGGAAAGCTCGACCTCATGCCGACGGGTGACGAGCACCGCCGCGTGCTGGCGGTGCTCGCCTTTCTGCGCTCATAGAGGTCTCGTACTCAGCAGCCGATCACGGCCTTGATCCGGCGAGCATCCAGGGTGAGCCGATCTGCTTGCTCTACCGAGATCCTCTTGCCTCTCTGCTCCTTCACCTGAGCGAGGAATCTGTCCAGCACGTTGCACGCGCGCTGCGTCTTGTTGGCGGCGAGGAACGTTTGCACGCTGACGAGCTTGTCGTGCAGGGCCGCACCGAGTTGGCCGAGGTTGTAGCTGTCGACAAGCGCGATCAGGTCTGCAACCTGCTCTTGAGCGCTCGGGACAGGTGTGAAGGTGATCGACCGGACACCGTACGGCACGAAGTTGTTCGAATACGAGCTACGGACGAACAGCGATTCGAGCACGAAGCGGACGGCCGGGCCTGACACTGTCGGCAGTGACACGTCCCAGTAGCCCCAACCCATGTTGTCGGGGTCGCCGAGGTCGACTGTGATCGTTCGCTCAGACTGGCCGACGATCTCTCCTGTGCTCGAGAACGCCCGCAGCCGATATGTGGCCGTTCCTTGGAGGCTCGGAGCGAGCGAAACCGAGACTCCCGAGACTCCCGGCGACGCGAAGAAGCCTTCAACAGGGCTGCTCGGTGGATTCGACGCTGACAGCGCGTTGAAGCCTTGAACCATCGAGATCTGCCACTCGCCGCTGAAGTAGATCCCGCTTGAGCGGAACGTATCCGGATCGAAGGTGCCGCTCGGAAGCGATGAGAAGTCGACTGTAACGGCGTTAGCAGAGGTGCCACTCGCCGGCGTGGCGAGAGCGAACACTGCACTGACCATGAGGCCAAGCACCGCGATCCTGAGCAGACGTGTTGGAATCATTTCTCCTCCCTTCGGGGGACCCCGCTCGCTCCCAGTAGGGCACTAGCGGTGAGGATGCATTTGCCATGCGACTACCTCCCTTTCGCACGGATGCTCAACCCAAGCGCTCAAGATCCGCTCAGGACCACTCAGCCAGGGCGCTGTGTGCGTTCGGGCGACATCGCTGACAGATCGTTCCGGACACATCCTTGACGCTCCGGGAGATCTGAGACACCGCGTGCCGCGAGGAGCAGACCGGCGCCGCAAGCGAGCCCGGCAAGGGTCACCACCGGGTACTCCCAGTCCCAGTCGATCCCCGCATGAACGAGGTACATCGAGTACCCGGCAGCCGCTGCCGCGACCACCGGATCCCTGCGCGCACGCACGGCTCCGACGAGCGGCGCGGCGAGGAGCGCGAGCAGCAGCGCAAGCCCGACCGGCCCGAGTTCGGCGAGCACCTCGAGGTAGAGGCTGTGCGCGTCACGCACGTTCGCCGGAATGGGCCGGTGGGCGATCCAGACGTCGTCGAAGCTCCCTGCGCCTGATCCAAGGAGTGGGTGCGCGCCCGCGTCCTCGAGCGCGACACGCCAGTAAGACGGCCTGTCGCCCATCGCAGGCAGCGGCGCCGAGGCTGCAGCCCAGAGCCCAACCGTGACGGCGACGATCGCACCGAGAGCGAGCAGTCGGCGGAGAGCGAACGAGCCGTCCCGGCGCGGGCGGAGGATGCCGAGTACCGCCATTCCGACTGCGGCAGCAGCCCATGCGCCGCGACTGTTCGTCAGAACGAGACCGATCCCGCACACACACGAAGCAGCCACGAGGAGCCCTTTCGCGGGGACCCGCCGCTCGCCCCTGAGCATCCCGACACCAAGGAGCAAGCCGATCGCGGCGAGCGCACCCAGGGCATTCGCGTATCCGACCGGCTCGGCAAGCAGCGAGCCCTGGAACGGATCCGGGACGTGAGTTCCTGCAAACCGCTCGTAGAGCCCGTAGGCCAGCAACGCGACGACGCCGGCGAGGATGCCCTGGAGAAAGGCGCGAACGGCCTCACGCTCGACGGCGACGAGAAAGGCAGTCAGCGCGACGAGATACATGAGGCCACGACCCGCCTCGCGAGGCGCCTCGGTCCCGGGTACACCCCACGAAGCCGATAGGAGCATCCAGAGAACAAACGCGACCAACGCTCCTGTCGAAACCCAGTCCAGCGGGCCGAACACGGCTCGCCCACCGAGGACGAGCTGCAGCGTCGCGAGCGCCGCGAGCCCGAATGCCGTCCAGACCCACCAACGCGCGTAGTACCCACCGTCGTTGAATCCGGGAAGCACGATGACACCGAAGCCGACGGCGGCAGCCCGAGCGTCCGCGCGGAAAACCCTCGAGCACGCGCGCTTCAGCCTGGCTGCCGCCACCGACATTCGGCCCGCAGCGGAGCCAGGCTGTTCGACACGAATGACCGCTTCGGTCAGGGCTTGCCTCCGTACTGGATACCCGGCGGGCAGCCGTATTGGGTACCCGGAACGCCGCCGGGCTGACCCGGAGGTCCGCTACCCGCGCCAGGTGGCGTGTACTGATTCGTCGGCGGCGTTGGGGGCCCGCCGTACTGCCCACCGGGCGGGCTCTGACCCTGCCCCGGCGGGACGCAGTTGCCGGGAGGACTGCCCCATGGGGGGCTGCCCGAAGCGAGTGCCGTCACCGAGGCGAAGACGACGAGGCTGAGTGCCAACACGACCACAGCCCGCATGCCCCGCATCAATCCCGGCCGAGTCCCGCAGGCTGCGACTGCGGCGTGGGCTGCGGCGTGGAGCCGTGCACGCCCTGCCGAGCTCGCAGCGTGGATTCGACGCATCTCTTCCTCCTTTTGTTGAACGCCCCGAACTCTCGGTCGAGGCGTTCAAGAAACGCTCAAGCCCTCGAGCCCTTACGTCCCTGGGCGTCAACCGACCTGGAAAGACGTCGGGCGCGCGCCGTTGGGAGCTCAGTGCGCCGACGGAGCGGGCTCTGCGCGGATCCGAAGGCGCTCGTCCGAACTCACGAACGGCGTCGACTCGGGCCGCCACGTCGGCTCGCAGTGCTCCGCGCGATAGAGGTCGACCGCGGCGAGGTACCGCTTGATCTCGAAGAACAGCCTGTTATCGATGTGGATCTGCTGGTTCATGGCTCGACTCTCCCAGGCGAGGCTCAAGATCCACTCAACGCCGATGCGATCTCGAGCGCGAAGCGCTCGACGGCCGCGTTCCCGCCGGTGTCCCGTGCCGTGACCTCGACGACGTACTTGCCGGCGCGAAGTCCGGTGAGGCTGCGCGAGAGGTAGACCCGATACCGACCGGGAGCTCGGACGTGGTTCTGCATAGTCCTCGGCGCCCAGACCTCATCGAACGTGGATGCGGGCGGGATGGTCATCCGGAAGTCGGCAGCAGTCCGCCAGCCGAGGACCGACCGACCCTTGGTGTCGAGGAGGCGCCAGCGAACGAGCACCGGCATCACCGGCAGGTCGTGCCAGGGGCGCGGAACAGCGAGAGGAGTCTCGTCATACGCTTCGGCGACAAGAGCGATCCGACCTGCGTGCTCAGCTCGGACGGAGGTCACGCGCGGTCGCGTGTCGTCGGCGTAGGGACCCATCGCGCCTGGGCGCAGCGGGTTCAGGTAGAGGCCGTCTCTGGCTTCCGAAAAGTGCACGTGACCATAAGGGGCCTCGATCCGGCCGATCACGGTCTTGTAGGCGATCGCCCGCTGACCATTCCGGACCGTGGGCACGACGTGCCAGTAGCTGAACTCCTTGCCGTTGGGACCAACGATGGCAACCGTCGTCGGGTGCAACGGGTGGATGTAGACGGTTCCGGTGATCGTTGCGTGCACGGGCGTCTCGTTCGGAGCGGAGATGTCGACGCCAAAGTGGAACTGCCTCGACTCGCCGTGGTTGGCGATCCGCGGGTCACCGAAGTACCCCCGAACCGGATGTTGACGGTTGAACGGCTTGACCGGCCACTTGTATGCGTGGCTGCCCACATCGACCGCAGGCGTCGCCTGATGCACAGCGCGTGCTGTCGTGAAGCGCGCGTTGACCAACGACGTACCGGGATCGAAACGGTCTGCGGAAACCAGCAGCGAGTGCGCGATGAGAGCGCCGGCCGCAGCGAGCGCCAGGACGGCCGCGACAGCCGGCCGCCATACGAGACGTGCGAGTGAAGTAGCCATGACCGGCACGGTCGGAGGGGCCACCAACCGTCCGGCAACAGGCCGCTAACAGCGCGCTAACGGCCCATACCAGCGAGTTCCTGTAGAACCAGCTGGTCATGCTCGAGTTCCGGATCCTGGGCGCGCTCGAGGTATCCGACGAGACGGGCCCGATCGCGCTCGGCGGCCAACGCCAGCGCGCGCTCCTCGCAGCGCTCCTTCTCGAGGCTGGACGGGTCGTCCCTACCGAACGACTCGTCGATCAGCTCTGGGGCGAAGGGGCGCCGAAGACGGCGACGACATCGCTCCAGAACTCCGTCTCGAGGCTGCGGAAGGAACTCGGTCCCGACGTCCTGGAGACGAGAGCGCCCGGATACGTCCTCCGCGTGAGCCCGGAGCAGGTCGACGCGCGCCGCTTCGAGACGCAGCTCCACGATGCGCGCGGCGTCGGAGCCGAGAAGCGTCGTGAGATTCTCGAGCGAGCGCTCTCGCTCTGGCGCGGCCCGGCGCTCGCGGAGTTCACATTCGAGCAGTTCGCGCAGGCCGAGATCAGGCGTCTCGAGGAGCTGAGGCTCGTCGCCTTCGAGGAGCGGATCGAGGCCGACCTCGAGCTCGGGCACCAAGGCGACGTCGTCAGCGAGCTCGAGTCACTCGTCCGCGACCATCCCCTGCGAGAGACCTTCCGACGACAGCAGATGCTGGCCCTCTATCGGGCGGGCCGGCAAGCGGAAGCCTTGGAGGCCTACCAGGACGCTCGAGCGCGTTTCGTCGAGGAGCTCGGCATCGAGCCAGGCCCCGAGCTCAGGCAGCTCCAGGCCGAGATCCTGCGGCAGGAAGCCGGGCTCGCAGCTCCGGGCGCGCCTGCGAGCGCCGCGGACGAGGAGGGCGAGATCGTGAAGGCGCTGCTGGCGGGTCGCATCGTGCCCGTGCTCGGGCTCGACGGCGCGGGCGACCTCGCAGCTCACCTCGCAAGCGCGTTCGACGTGCCGAGGGACCGGCCTGTCGACCTGGCCCGCGTCTCGCAGTACGTGGCGACTATGCAGGGAAGCGGTCCGCTGTACGACGAGCTCCATGCCCGTTTCGAGGCAGCCGTCGAGCCGGGGCCGCTCCACCGCTTTCTCGCGCGGCTGCCGGCGCTTCTGCGGGAGCACGGCGCGCCTCATCAGCTCATCGTCAGCACGAACTACGACCTTGGTCTTGAGCGTGCCTTCGAAGACGAAGGCGAGGAGCTCGACATCGTCGCCTACGTTGCGACGGGAACGCATCGCGGCCGCTTCTGGCACCGCCCGCCGGGACAGGCGCCGCGCCCGATCGACGTCCCGAACACGTACGCGACCGAGCTCTCGCTCGAGCGCCGCACGATCTTGCTCAAGCTGCATGGAGCCGTCGACCCGCTCCCCGAACGCGAGTGGGAGAGCTTCGTCATCACCGAAGACGACTACATCGACTACCTGGGCCGCTCCGAGCTGAGCACAGTCGTCCCGGTGTCGCTCGCAGCGAAGCTGCGTCGGAGCCACTTTCTCTTCCTCGGGTACGACATGGCCGACTGGAACCTCCGCCTCATCCTCAACCGGATCTGGGGTGAACGCCCGGTGGCGTATCGCTCGTGGGCGGTCGAGGGGTCGCCGAGCGCGCTCGCGCAGGCGTTCTGGCGTCGTTACGACGTGACACCTCTCGACGTGGAGCCGGCGGCGTATGTCGAGCTGCTCGAGCGGCGGCTGGAGAACGCTGCGTGACCACCAGCCCTTCCTCGCCGTTCAAGGGTCTCAACGCGTTCGCCGACTCCGAGCTCGACGCGCTCCTGTTCTTCGGTCGGGAGCGCGAGCGTGAGATCGTCGTCGCCAACCTGATCGCCTCGCGCTTGACCGTGCTCTACGGCCCCAGCGGAGTCGGCAAGTCCTCGCTCCTCGGCGCCGCAGTCGCGCGCTCGCTGCGGGAGCTTCCCGAGAATCCGCTCGTCGTCCTCTTCTCGCGCTGGAGCGACGACCCGTCCGAGGCGCTGAGCCACGCCGTCGCCGAGGCGAGCGGCGGAGCGGTCAACGGATCGCCGCTGCAGGCGCTCGAGCACGCCCAAGAGGGCCGCGATGTGTACCTCGTCCTCGACCAGGCTGAGGAGTACTTCCTCTACCACGCCGACGATGGCGGCCCCGGATCGTTCGCTGAGGCTCTCCCGGGGATTCTCGCCGCGCCGCTCCGGATCAACGTCCTCGTCTCGCTCCGCGAAGACTCGCTCGCGAAGCTCGACCGGTTCACGGGTCGGATCCCAGGCCTGTTCGCGAACACGCTCCGGCTCGACCGGCTCGATCGTCAGGCGGCGAAGGCGGCGATCGTCGGCCCGATCGAACGCTACGCCCAGCTCACGGGCACCGCTGTGAGCGTCGAGCCCGAGCTGATCGAGCGCGTCCTCGACGAGGTAGGGGCCGGGCAGATCGAGCCTGCGCTCGGCGGGCTCGGCGTGGTCGAGGGCGCCGAAAGTGCGCGGATCGAGGCTCCCTACCTGCAGCTGGTCATGCAGCGACTCTGGGACGAGGAGGATGGGGCGGGCTCCGACGTCCTCCGCGTCGAGACGCTGGAGCGCCTCGGCGGTGCTCAGCACATCGTGGAAGAACATCTCGAAGGTGCGTTGAGCGCGCTCTCCTCCGACCAGAAAGACGTAGCCGCGCGTCTCTTCAACCATCTCGTCACGCCGTCCGGGACGAAGATCGCACACGAGACCTCGGACCTCGCCGACTTCGGACAGGTGCCGTTCGCCGAGCTACAGCCAGTGCTCGCGACGCTCTCCGAGCGCCGAATCCTCCGCTCACTCGAAGAGGGCGGCGGAGTGCGCTACGAGATCTTCCACGACGTCCTCGCTCAGCCCGTGCTCGCCTGGCGCGCGAGCCACGAGGCCGAGCGCGAGCTGCAGCGCCAACGCGCGTCGGCGGATCGGCGGCACCGACGATTGCTGGCTGTCATCGGCGTCGGCGCGGTCCTCTTCGTCGCCATGGGAGGAGTGACGGCCTATGCACTCTCACAGAGAACCGAAGCTCGCCAGCAGGCGCGTGAGGCAAGAGCCAACGAGCTCCAGGCGAATGCCGACGCCGAGCTCGGCACCGATCCCGAGCTCAGTCTTCTGCTCGCGCTCGAGGCAGCCAGACTCGTACCGGGGGATCGCGCCGAGAGGGCCGTGAGGGACGCGCTGCTCGCTTCACGCGCCCGCGGCATCGTCGACGTCGATGAGCCGCTTCTCGACGCCGTCGCTCGCGGAAGTGATGTTCTGATCGTCGCCAAGAATGGAGACGTTCTCGTTACCGACCCGCGCACCGGCGAGGCCATCCGAACGACTGAGACCGGAAAACTTGCGAGGGACGCATCGTTCGCCGACGACGGAACCGCTCTGGTCACCGGAAGCGATGGCCAGATACGCGTGGTCCGACCAAATGGCGAGATCGCGACCATCCCAGGTGCAGGGGCAGCACGTGGAGCGGCGATCTCGGCCGACGCCACGCTCGCGGCGGTGATCGGCGAGGGCGGCGTCCGGTTGACCGAGGTGTCGACCGGTCGCGTCCGGCATGTCTACCCGCATCGCGGCGCGGAATCGGCCGCGATCTCCCACAACAATCGACGCGTGCTGACGGGAGGCGCCGACAGCACGGTACGGGTCTGGTCCGGGCAGAGCGGACGGCGCGTCCACACGCTTACCGAGCAGAGCGGTCACGCCGTGGCGGTGGCCTTCAGCCCGGATGGAGCGTATGCCGCGAGCGCCAGCACGGATGGCGTGGGGCGCATATGGCGATCCGGTGACTGGGGGCTGAACACGGTCCTCACGGGCCACACCCACGCGCTCACGAACATCGCTTTCAGCGCTGACGGCGAGCACGTCGTGACGACGGCCAAGGACGGCACGGCAAGGGTCTCCCACACGGAAACCGGCGACGAGCTGTTCGTCATGCCAGGCCACGACGATTGGGTCACGTCTGCGGCTTTCACGGGCGACGCCGGGAGTGCGATCGTCACCGCGAGCCCGGACGGAACCGCCAGGGTCTGGGACGCGGTCTTCCAGCCCGAGGTGGACGAGCTGGCAAGCCTCGGCGCCCCGATCGTCGCAGTCGAGGTACTGGAGGACGGACGCGTCCGCGCCGCGACCTCGGACGGACAGCAACACGTTCTCGATCCGCTCACGGGCGACGAGCTCGAGGTCGAGCCGGGTCAGCGGCGGCGGCCGCTACGTGTCGTCGGCCCCGACGGCACCGTCGCGACGATCCGCGGCAAGACCGTCATCCTGCGACGCGACGGGCGCACGACGATCCTCAGAGGGCACCGCGACCGCGTCACATCGGTTTCGTTCTCACGCTTCGGCACGCTGCTCGTCACGGCCAGCCTCGACCACGACGTGCGCATCTGGGACATTGCATCCGGCGAGTCCGTTCGCCGCTTCCAGCACAACACCGCCGCGCACGATGCGCAGTTCAGCCCCGACGGCCAGTGGGTGGTCACGGCCGCGAACCGAGCGGGCCTCTGGGATGCTCAGAACGGAGCGAATGTCCTCCGACTTCAGGGGCACGAGGGGACCTTTACGTCGGCGGCGTTCGACCCGACGGGTCGCACGATCGTGACGGGCGGCGTCGACGGCACCGTTCGCACGTACGACTGCGAGGTATGCGGCAGCCTCGACCGCCTGGTCGAGCTCGCCGAGCGCCGGCTCGCCGCGACGCGCCGCGAGCTCACTGCGGGCGAGCGCGCGCAGTATCTCGGGTAAGGCCCTGATGTGAACGAGTCGCGCGGCCGCGAAGCGGACGCCTTCAGGGATGGTCGCGCGACCGGGATCCGCGCGAGCGGATCCCGGTCTTGCGTCAGTAACTAGTCGGGAGCGAGCTGGTTCCAAAGGTTCTCGACGAGGCGGGAGATCACCGGGTCGATGTGGATCAGGCGCGTGAAGTAGAACGCACCGGCTGCAAACACCTCCGCACCCGCGCGCGTCTCGTAGTAGCTCATCTGGGCGGTCATCCCAGGCCCGAAGACGTTCGGGACCTCGGCCAGGACATCAACCCCACGAGGCGATGCCGGCGACGTTCGGTCGATCTCGACGCCTCCGCTCCCGAACGCCGAGCCCTCTCGCAGGCCGGTGCCGGCGAAGATCCATGAACCGGCGCGAGACCTGCGCACGATCCAGGGCTTCTTGGGCGCCTTGCCGTTTGCGAGGTACTGAACCCCGATCAGCGCAGCCTCGGGCCGGCCGAGGTCGCGCCAGAGCTCCGTTTTCGTCATGAGATTCCCCCGCTTCACGACCTGCCAGAAGAAGTTGTTCGCGGCGAGGAACATGAGGTTGCCGCCGAGGTTTCGGTAGCTCTCGACGAGGTCGTATTCACGGGTCGTCACGTACTCGTGGTGGCCGGGAAACACGATGAGGTCGTAGGCCGCGGCGAGAGCACCTGGGCTCGGCGCCGACTCCAGGTCGGACTGCGCGAGTACGTCGACTCCCTTTCCCGTTCGGGCGAGCCAGTGCAGGAACGGCAGGTCGTAGCGCCGGAAGTTGTACGGCACTCCCCTGCTCAGGTATGCGCGGCCGAGCCGGACGGTCTTCGTCTTCCAGTCCGCGTACCAGGAGTCACCCTTGCCGTCGCCGTCCTCATCTCGGAGGTTGTACGCCTGCCAGGTAAGGGTGGGCAGGACGATGGCGACGCCATGCTCCCCGAGACGACGCGGCCGTACGACGAAGGGGGCGAACCCGACGCGGCCGTCGTGGGCGCGGAGACGCGCGAAGTAGAGCCCGCTGGACCAGCGACCGATCTTCACGTCCACAAGTCGGCGCCCGTCGCTCGAGCCGATTGCGACCTTGGGCGTCACCGGCACGCCGTTCATCGTGCTGTTGCTGCGTGTGACGAGGCGCTCGGGGCCGGAGTGGAAGACCTGGAGCCTGAGGCCATGCGCGCGGTTGGAGATCACGAGCCTGGCGGTCTCGCCCGGCGCGTAGCTCTCGCGCTCGAATGCGGCTTCGACACTGGGCAGGAGCTCTGCGCGGGTGGGTGCCCTGCCCTCAGGCGTCAACGTCGCCGGAACCGGGCGCGAGGCGGCGAGCAGCGTCGCCGCGGCCAAGCCGGCCGCGAGGACGGGAAGCGCTGTGCAGGTGAGCGATCGAGGAGCCATCTGAGCGGCTCACGATCGGAGAGAGCGCTCAAGATCGGCTCAACACTCGCGCCCGCTCCGCGGTGTCGAACAGGTCGTCATGGGACCAGACAGCGAGCGTCGTTCGAGCGGGATCCATCACGAGGCGAAAAACCGCGGCGTTCTGTTCGCGGAGACGAGCTGCGTAGGGAGAACCCTGCTCCGCAAGAACACGAACCGCTGCGCGTTCGACTCTCGCTCGAAGAGCTTCAGGCAAGCTTGTGGCTCAGAGCCACAAAGTCCGAATGCTGGTCGCGGTTAAACGGTAGGGCCTGCGGCTGCAACTCCGGGAGCCACGTCGTCGAAGCGCTCGAAGTTGTTGCGGAACATCTGCGCGAGCTCGCGCGCCTTCGCGTCGTATGCGTCAGGAGCGGCCCACGTCAAACGCGGATTGAGCAGACTCGTCTGGACGCCGGGCACCGCGGCCGGAACGTCGAAGCCGAAGACCGGATCGGTCCTGAATTCGACACCTGCGAGATCACCCGCCAGGGCCGCGTGCAGAAGAGCACGGGTGGCCTGGATTGGCATCCGGCGGCCCTCGCCGAACGGCCCGCCGGTCCACCCCGTGTTGACGAGCCATACGTTCGCGCCGTGCCGGTCGAGCTTCTCGCCGAGCATGCGCGCGTACACCGACGGGGGCTGTGGGAGGAACGGGGCGCCGAAGCACGCGGAAAACGTCGGCTGCGGCTCGGTGACGCCAATTTCCGTGCCTGCGAGCTTCGCGGTGAAGCCCGAGAGAAACCAGTACATGGCCTGATCGCGCGTCAGTCGCGCGATCGGCGGCAGGATCCCGAACGCGTCCGCGGTCAGGAAGACGACGGAGCTCGGATGGCCGGCCCGCTTCGCGGGCAGCGCGTTCGCGATCTGCTCGAGCTTGTATGCGGCGCGTGTGTTCTCAGTCTTCGAGTCGTCGTCGAGGTCGAGGATGCCGCGCTCGTCCATGACGACGTTCTCGAGCACGGTCCCGAAGGCGCGCGTCGTCGCGTAGATCTGCGGCTCGGCCTCGACGGACAGCCGGATCACCTTCGCATAGCAGCCACCTTCGAAGTTGAAGACCCCCTCGTCCCCCCAGCCGTGCTCGTCATCGCCGATGAGATGTCGCGTAGGGTCGGCGGAAAGCGTCGTCTTTCCCGTCCCGGAGAGCCCGAAGAACACGGCAACGCGTCCGTCATCGTCGACGTTCGCCGAGCAATGCATCGGAAGCACGTCTTCGAGCGGGAGGCGGTCGTTCATGACCGTGAAGATCGACTTCTTGATCTCACCCGCATAGAACGTCCCCCCGATGACGACCTCGGTGCGGGACGGGTGGAGGCAGACGAACGTGCCGCTCCGCGTGCCGTCCTCCTCGGGAACAGCCGTGGCCGACGGCGCGTGCAGGATAAGAGCGTCGGTTTCCATCTCGGCGAGTTCGGCGTCGGTCGGATCGATGAAGAGCGTCTTCGCGAAGAGAGCGTGCCAGGGGCTCTCCGTGATCACGCGCACGCCGATCCGATGCGCAGGATCCGCACCCGCGAATGCGTCGACGACGTAGACGTCGCTCTCCCCCAGACGGACGGTGACCTTGCCGCGCAGTCGGTCGAAGCCCTCTTCGGAGATCTCGGCGTTGACCTCGCTCCACCACATCCGAGACTCGGAGCCTGGCTCGCGGACGATGAACTTGTCCTTGGGAGAGCGCCCCGTGTGTGCGCCGGTATCGACTACGAGCGGACCTCCTTCGGCCAGCTGGGCCTCACCTCGCGCCAGCGCATACGCGTACAGCTGCGAGGTGGTGGGATGCCAGTAGATCGTCCCGCGCACGGCGATCCCATGCTCCGCGAGAGAGTCGCGGTCGGGAATCGTCGCGATCATCGGAGTTCCTTCTCGGTCAGGTCTTCGTCGAACAAACCGCCCTATGGTACGCCTGCCGCGGCTACGGAGTCAGGCAACACGTCGTCGCGCGCGGCGAGCTCGGCGAAGCGGCGGCCCTGCGCGAGAAGCTCGAGATACGTGCCGACTTCCACGATGCGGCCGCGATCGAGGACGACGATCTGGTCGGCGTCGCGCACCGTCGAGAGACGGTGTGCGATCGCGAGCGTCGTGCGGCCCTCGGAGAGACGCTCGAGCGCCTCCTGCACGAGCCGCTCCGTCTGCGTGTCGAGTGAGGAAGTCGCCTCGTCGAGCACGAGCACAGGTGGGTTCCGGAGTATCGTTCGCGCGATCGCCATCCGCTGCTTCTCCCCTCCCGAGAAGCGGTAGCCGCGCTCGCCGACCATCGTGTCGTAGCCGTCCGGAAGGCCGGCGATGAACTCGTGGATCTGCGCTCGCTGTGCGGCCTCGGTCACCTGGTCGAACGTCGCGCCGGGGCGCGCATAGGCGATGTTCTCCCTGACGGACGCCGAGAAAAGGAACCCGTCGTCGGGCACGAGCGCGATCGCATGCCGCAGCTCCGAGGGATCGAGGGTGCGCACGTCGGCGCCGTCGAGCGTCACGGCCCCTTCGGTCACGTCGTACAGGCGCGCGACCGCCGCGACGAGCGTCGTCTTGCCCGAGCCGGTCGGCCCGACGATCGCGACCGTCTCGCCGGGAGCCACGT
>JBOHAY010000279.1:0-3002 GCA_050697935.1 Gaiellaceae bacterium
GCGCCGACGAGCACTCCTACCGCCACCGCCACTAGTGCGACCGCGATGTAAAGCGCGCGCATGTCGTGAGCCTCCTTCCGTTCGGGCTCGATGTCGCCGGTACGTAACGATGATCACATGCCGGCGCAGATTCGTCCAGTGCTTGGCGTCACGGTAGGAGTCGCCCGTTCGCGTGCCTACCGTGTTCGCTGGCCGTTCGAGCAGGGTGCTAGCACACCTATCCGCGGATGCGCGTGATTCTGTACCCGCTCGGTGACAGCGTGACCTCGACGGTCTGCACCAGAGACTTGCCCTCGAGGCGAGCGACGATGACGGGGAACTGATCCAACCCCGCCTCGAGCCAGACGGCAACCCGACGTAACCGCAGGCCCGGTCGTCGCTTCTGCAAATCGGCGGCGATCCACACCGCCGTCCGCCGGTCGAGCGTCGAGTCGACACCCTTCGAGGCACGGATTACGACTCGCGGAAGCCCGGCGGCCTGCGCCACGGGCTGCGCGGCCACGGCATCCCGTCGAGTGTGCGTGCCGGCCACCACCAACGCACCGGAGTACGTCACGACTCCAGCGGCCGTCAGTGCGACGACGCTGCGCTGGCCGGGCCGGATCGAGGGCAGGATCACTGCCAGCGGCCGGGCGGCACAGACGACGGCGAGCGCGGCGAGCACTGCGACCTTGGCCCAGAACTCCGTAGGCGAAAGCGCAACCAGGAGCGCAGCGAGCAGCGCCACCGAGACGCCGAAAACCACACGCCGCCTTGGCCCAGTCGGAACTGTCTTCGGATCGGTGAGCATGAAGAAGAGGAACACGAGGATCTCGGGTGAGAAGGCGAGGACGGTCCAGAAGTCGAAGCCCTCGACGGGGCCGAGATGCCAGCGTGCGGTCATCGCATGCCCCGTCCACGCGACCACGGCCACCGCGATCACGAAGACGAGCCAGAACGAGAGCGCCATCGTGAGGAGCCGGAGCCGCGACAGGATGGCGACGCCGCCGACCACGATTATCGCCAGCGCGAGCGCAAGGGATGGCGACATCGGGCCCCACCAGAAGTCGAGCGGATCAGCGCGATCCGGCCCCAGCAGCAGGAAGCAGAGGACGAGCCCGAAGTTCGACGGATTGAAGACGTGGGCGCTCCGGAAGCGGATCGCGTACTTGGAGAGGAGCGATACGGCTGCAGTGCCGGCGAAAATCCACCAGCCGTTCATGCTCCACCAGTCGCCGTGCTCCGTGCCAGGCACTCGGAGGATGAACGCGACGCCGTTGCCCGTGAGGAGCGCGCTCGCAGGCCAGACGAGCATGCGCTGTCGCCGGACGACGATGCCGACCTCGAGCAGCGCGCAGGTCGCGATCGAGATCAGGATCTGCGCAATCGAAAGACGGAAGTCGAAGGCGACCTGCCCCAGTACCTGCAGCGACACGATCACCGCGGCGAGGTGCAAGCGCGGGTCGCGCACGCTCGGAAGCACCAACGGGTAGCGGGAGCCTCTGATCCCGACCACCCGGGAATGCGGCAGCACCGCAGGAACGGTCACGCTTCCGCCCCCGTGCAGTAGCTGCGCACTTGGCCTGGGAAGTCGCCGATGTCGAGCGGCTTCTCGAGGTAGCCCGCGAACCCGGCGTCGAGGAACCAGTCACCGTGGCCCCCGAGCGGCACCGAGCTCAGGGCGACGACGGGGATCCCTGCCGTTCGTGCCCCCTCCCGAAGCGTCCGCGCTGCGTCCGCACCGTCCATGTCCGGCAGTCGGAGGTCCATCAGGATCACGTCCGGGAGGTGCTTGACCGCGAGCCAGATCCCGTCGGCGCCGCTGGCCGCCTCCAGCGTCTGGAACCCCGCAGCGCGCAGCACGTCCCGGGCGAGCTTCAGGTTCTTGTCGTAGTCGTCGACGATCAGTACGAGCAGGCGCTCCCTATCAGGAGGCCCGCTGGCCTGCGCACCTGGAGAAGGAGACGTCACCGCCGTATCCTCACCTTATGCCGATCCGGCTCGTGCTCGCCGAGGACCAGTACCTTGTCCGCGAGGGCATCCGGCGCCTGCTCGAGACGCAGGACGACCTCGAGGTTGTAGCCGTCTGCGACGACCTCGACTCGCTGCTCACTGCGGTAGACACGGAGCGACCAGACGTCGTCGTCACTGACATCCGCATGCCGCCGGGCGGCACTGACGAGGGGATTCAGGCCGCCGCGCGGCTGCGCGAGACGAATCCGGAAGTCGGCGTCGTCGTGCTCAGCCAGTACGCGACCCCGAGCTACGTGCTCGCGCTCCTGGAGAACGGCAGCGAGGGGCGCGCCTACCTCCTGAAAGAGCGCGTGAAGGACCTCGAGCAACTCGTCGCGGCGATCCGTGCCGTCGCAGAGGGCGGTTCGGTCATGGACCCCAAGGTCGTCGAGGCGCTGGTCGCGGAGAACGCCCGGGGCGAGGAGTCGCCGCTCAACCAGTTGACGCCGCGTGAGCGCGACGTGCTGAGCGAGATGGCCGAGGGGAAGAACAACGCGGCGATCGGCGATGCGCTCTTCCTGACCGAGAGGTCGGTCGAGAAGGTAATCCATTCCATCTTCCTGAAGCTCGGGCTCACGTGGGAGGTGGCGGTCCACAAGCGCGTCAAGGCCGTGATCCTCTACCTGGCCGAGAGCGCCTAGCGTCATCGCGGGAGTGGGAGCGAGCCGGAGACGCGGGCGCCGCTTCCGTGCTCTGGCTCGATCGTCAGCTGTCCGCCGAGCGCCTCGACGCGGTCGCACAACACGCCGAGAACCCCCTCAGAGGTACGTGACGCAGAGCCGGCGCCATCGTCGACGACCTCGAACACGAGAGCACCCTCTTCGTCCCGCACTTTGACCGTCGCCCTCGCGCCGTCGCCGGCGCGCTCGAGCACCTCGAGACAGCAGAAATACACCGCGCCCGCCACCTCGGGCGGGTAGCGCCCGCCCGCCGCGACCTCGATGCGAGCCGGGACTCCGGCAGACACCGCCGCCTCCCGCAGCGCCGCAAGCAGGCCGCCCGCCTCGAGT
>JBOHAY010000280.1:0-4403 GCA_050697935.1 Gaiellaceae bacterium
AGACGCGACTCCACCGAACTGGGGGTAGTACGCGGTGTCAACCGAAGCGGGTCAATTCCAGATTGCGCGCGAGTATCTCTCGCGCGCCGAAGCCCCGCTCGGTCAAGCACGGACACATCCTTGGGAAGCTTCTTGATCATGTCGAGAGCCGCAGCTCCGCGCCGCCCTCACTAGCCCAGGCTTCCAGCGGCTGCGATTCGATGATCTCGTTCGCCAGGTCTCGTGAGACATGAGAGTTCGTCCTCGTCGGCCGTCGCGGAAGGTCCCACGCCTTGCGATCGCGCTCCCACTCGGCGGCATCTACTTTCGCTTGCTCAACGACCGTAAGAGCTCGGGTCAAGAGGGCTCGCGCGGGGCTGCCGGCACGTTCGCTTCGTCTTACCGTCTCTGGCGAGCTGGGTGAGGCAGCGTGATAATTCGTCCCCGCTGGCCGTCGCGGAAGGTTCCACGCCTCGGCGGGCGGGCTGAACTAGAGGCTCGATTCGAACCCTGCGACGCTCAGCGCGGGGGACGGCGTCTCGGGATTGGTGTCTTGGGGCAGGCGGGACGCCCGCCCCAGGAACACAGCTCTACGGAACGCCGGCCAGAACCTCGCATTTGCTGGCTTGGTCTCCGTTACCGGCCTCGCCGTCGCAGTCGTCTGGGCTGCCGGGTCCTCCGTCGAGGGAGTCGTTTGCGGGCCCGGCCTTGAGCAGGTCAGCGCCATTGTCGGCGTCGAGGACATCGTTGCCACCGATGGTTCCGGTCGTCGCGATCGGGAAGGCGGTGCCGACGTTGTCGCCGAAGAGCTTGTCGTTGCCGCCGCCAGCCCGGATGGCGTCGTTGCCGGCGTCCGTGACGTCCGTCTAGTACGGCAGGGCGATGATCGTTCGATCGGCGAGCTACCTGCGGATCGAGGAGCGCGAGCTCGAGACGACGGTGACTACAGCGACTTGGTGCTCGCGTCTTGACGGACGACGGCTATCCAGCCTAACGTCGCTACGTGCATCGCAGTGTGGTCTGCATCTCACGAGTCACGGGCGCGGGAGGCGAGGAGGTCGGACGGCTCGTGGCGGAGAAGCTCGATGTGCGCTATCTGGACGAGGAGATCATCGCGCGGGCTGCGGCGAGGGGAGGGGTGTCGCCGGCGGACGTCGCGGATGCCGAGCGCCGGAGGTCGCTCCTGAGTCGCGTGCTGTCGGAACTCGGCAGCGGGCACGGGGCGGCGGAGGCGTGGGCGGTTACCGGAATCGCGCCCCCTGTTGGGGGCGATGAAAGATCTCCGGCGCTTCTTCAGAGCCTGATCGTGGACGTCGTGAACGAGGTTGCAGGGCAGGGTGACATCGTGATCGGCGCTCACGGTGCATCGTTCGCACTTGCCGGGCGTCCTGATGTGCTTCGGGTGCACATCGCAGCCTCATCGGGAACGCGAGCTCGGCGGCTCGTCGAGTCAGCCGAGGTGACGTCCAAAGCAGCGGAGAAGCAGATCCGCGAGTCTGATGGATCACGTGCCCACTATCTCGGTCGCTTCTTTGGGATCGAATCCGAGCTACCCACTCACTACGACCTCGTCGTTAACACCGACACCATGAGCTACGAGGAGGCAGCCGAGCTCATCGCACTCGCAGCTCGCTGACGCCCGAGCGTACCTGAGCGAGGGGGGCACGCTCCGGCTGCAGCATTTCGCGGAGATCACAGCGAGTCTCGCGAGGCCTGCCGGCTTACCCATTTGTTTGCGGCCGCACTGTTCGACACGATCTCGCTCGGCCGAACGACCCTGTCCACAGAATCGAAGATGGATCCAGGGTCTGCGGTGCCCAGATGACAACTGATCCGGCCGCAAGGTAGGTATCGACATGCTCTTTGGCTGATTCCTCACTCGCGCAAGGGAACCGGGCTCTGATGGCGAGGCCGGACGCGCGGGATGAAATGGAACCGACGGCCGTTCCCGTTCTCGCTGAACCGTGGCCCCTCTTGTGACGGGCAGCTACACGCCCGGCCTCGGACGGGAGGATGCGCCTGTTGGCGCGAGCACGACAAGCCGGACGCAGGAGGGAGGGGTAGCTGCGGCGGTACCGCTCCCTCGTCGCCCCCACCGGAGGCAGACCGCGCCCGACCGTCGCACACAGTGTCCGCATCGGCCTTACAGCGACTATGCCCCTGTTGGGGCATCAGCGACTGATTATGAAGCTTGTTCGTACCGGACACATCGCTTCCGCGACCGACGACGACTGGCTCAATCACGAGGTCGCGAGCTACCTGCGGATCGAGGAGCGCGAGCTAACACGCTTCTGAGCATAGGCGTGCGTCGGGCATAGGAGACGGTCGAGGTGACCGGGGGCAACGATCCCGAGCTCGCGAGCTACCTGGGGATCGAGGAGCGCGATTTGGCGAGGGGTGCTGAACGGCCGTGGTACGTTCAAACCTCGGGGAGAATCCGACCCACCGTCACAAACTGCCTAGCGGCGGCACGCCATGCCGTTGGGCTTCAGGTAGGGCCAGTGCGTCCACTGGCGTGTTGCCGCCTGCCATCCGCAACCGCTCGCCTTCCCGGCGCTGGCACCCCGAACTCCGTGACATCGTGAATCGAATCGACCCGTGGCGAAATTGACTGATAGATAACGAGGATATATACTCGGTATCTATGAGAGAGCTCTTTCTCGCGCTGCTCAGCGGCGAGCGCGCTCACGGGTACGAGTTGAAGCAGTCGTTGGAGCAGGAGTTCGGCGATCTGTTGCCGGCGCTGAACGCTGGTCAGATCTACGTGACGCTTGGGCGGCTGGAGCGGGATGGCCTGGTTGTAGGTCAGGCGGTGCCGGGGGACAGCCGCGGCAAGCGCATGTACGAGCTGACGGAGGACGGCCGGGCTGCGCTCGCGACCTGGATCGAGGCGCCTGTCTCGAGCAGGCGGCTGAAGGACGAGTTCTTTATGAAGTTCATCGTCGTCGCGTCAACTCATCTCGCGGAGCCGAAGCAGCTTCTCGACGGGCAGCGGCGCGAGTACCTGCAGTCGCTACGCGACCTGAACGCGCTGCTCGAGGCGAACGGGAAGGGGCCCGCGGCCGAGCTCCTGGTCGAGGGGGCGATCTTGCATCTGAAGGCCGACCTGGAGTGGCTTGAACTGATCGAGCAGCGACTGGCGCTGAAGGAGGAAGTCTGATGGCACCGGTACTGGAGGCGAGGCAGCTCGCGAAGACGTACGAGACCGGCGGCGCGAAGGTGCTGGGTCTCCGCGGCGTCGACATCTCGATCGAGCGTGGCGAGTTCGTCGCGATCATGGGACCGAGTGGGTGCGGGAAGTCGACGCTGCTCAATCTCCTCGCCGGGCTCGATCGACCGACGGCGGGGGAGGTCTGGCTCGACGGCGAGCGAATCGACGGCTTCAGCGAGACGGAGCTCGCGCGGCTACGTCGTCGCAAGGTCGGCTTCGTGTTCCAGTTCTTCAACCTGGTGCCGACCCTTTCCGCGGTCGAGAACGTCGAGCTGCCGTTGCTCCTGGTCGGGCGGCGTCGTCGGGAGGCACGGCGGTCCGCGAACGAGCTGCTGAGCGAGCTCGGCATTCCCGAGAAGCACGGAGCCGCTCCGGCGCAGCTGTCCGGCGGACAGCAGCAGCGGGTCGCGCTGGCGCGCGCGCTCGCGAACAGGCCCGACGTCATTCTCGCCGACGAGCCGACCGGCAACCTCGACTCGGCGGCGGCGCGCGCCGTGCTCGGCCTCTTTCGCGATGCCCGGAATCGCGGGCAGACGCTGGTGCTCGTCACGCACGACGCAAGTGTCGCCTCGACGGCGGATCGGGTGATCACGCTCCGCGACGGGCTGGTTGCCGACGAAACGGAGCTCGCTGCGGCTCGCCAGGTCGCTCCACTGCTCGAGCTGGAGAGCCCGCGATGACGGGGATGCTGTTCAAGCTGGCGTTCGCCGGCATTCGCTCGCGCCTGCTCGCGAGCGCTATCACGATCGCGATCGCGGCTGCTGCGGTAGCGACGATCGTGCTCACCTTGGAGGTCCGGTCGAGCGGGGTCGATCCCTGGCAGCGGACGTTCGCCGAGGCTAATGGGGCACACGTGCTTGCCGTCGTCCCATCGCAGGCCGACGCGGCCGCGATCGGCGAGCTGCCCGGCGTGACCGAGCGCAGCGCGCCCATCCCGTTCGTGTGGGCGACCGTGGGCCCGCGCGGAAGTACCGATCAGGTGCAGCTCGCCGGCTTGAGTGGCCGCCCGGTGGTGAACATGCCCGTGCTGACAGCCGGCTCGCAGCTGCGCGAGGGTGGCATCGTGCTCGAACGCAGCCTTGCAAATGCGCTCGGCATCGATGCTGGTGCCACGCTGGCGGTTACTAGCAGACGCGGATCGACCGAACTCCCGGTGCTCGGGACGGCGGTTGTTCCCAGCCAGCCGCGCTACCCGCGCCGCAAACCCGGCCTG
>JBOHAY010000281.1:0-5994 GCA_050697935.1 Gaiellaceae bacterium
GGGCGACGTGGCCTCGTCGATGATCGCCTGCAGGATCGCGTTGATCTTGTCGCGCTCGGAAAGAAGCTCGTCGAGCACGTGCTGACCGAGCACCGAGCGAAGGGTCGTCTGCGCGATCTGTGACGTCGCGACCATGTAGTTCTCGACCTGGACGATGGCGTTGTTCGGCTCGACGATCCGGAAATACGCGACGGCGTTCACGCGCACGGGGACGTTGTCCTTCGTGATCACCTCTTGCGGCGGGACGTTGAGGGTCACGGTTCGCAGGTCGACCTTGACCATGCGGTCGACGATCGGGATGAGCAGGAACAGACCAGGTCCCTTCGGCTCCGGCAGCAGCCGGCCCAGGCGGAAGATCACGCCGCGCTCGTACTCGCGCGCGATCTTGACCGCCGCGAAGAGGAACAGGACGACGACGACGAGCGCCGCGACGAGAACGATCAGACCTACGGACACGTCCATCAGCTCTGCTCCTCCGGGTCGGGTGACGTCTTGGATCCTACGACCAAGCGCAAGTCCTCCTCGATCTGCTCGACTCGAACGCGCTCACCGGGCACCAGCGGCGTGTCGTCGATCGTTCGGGCACGCCACAGCTCGCCGTTGATCTGCACCATCCCGTCTCGCCCGACGACTCCGTCCGTGCCCACCAATCCCTGCACGCCGACGGCGGCGGGTCTGCGGGCAACGCGCACGACGCGGGTGAGAGCGACTCCCAGGAGCAGCGCGAGAGTGGCTGCGATCCCGACCGCCACAGGAAGCGAGACCTGGTAGGCGTCCCCGGCCGGATCGAAGAGCATGAGCGCGCCGAGAACGAACATCACGCCGCCGGCGACGGTTAGCGCCCCGTGCGTCGGCACGAACGCCTCGGCGACGAAGAAGGCGGCGGCAAGGATCATCAGGAGCAGGCCGGCGAGAGAGACGGGGAGGACCTGCAGTCCGTAGAGGCCGAGGATCAACGAGATCGCTCCGACCGTCCCCGGGAAGATCAAGCCTGGATTCCACAGCTCCACGACGATTCCGATGAGCCCGATCGAGAGCATGAGCGCGATGAGATTCGGATCGACGAGGAAGTCCCGCGCTTTCTGCCAGAAGCTCATCTCGACGTTCTCGATCTGCGCTCCCGCCGTTTCGAGGACGAGCCCCTTCGGAACCGTCTTCGTTCCGTCGACTCGGTTCAGCAGCGCTGGCAGCGTCGGCGCGATTACGTCGACGAGATCGATCGCCTTGGCGTCGCGTGCGCCGTAGTTGGCCGCCTCGGTGACCATCTTCCGAGCCGCGACAACGTTGCGATCGTGCTCGCGTGCGAGCTCGCCGACGTACGCGGCCGCGTCGTTCACGATCTTCCGGCGTAGGTCCTTCGAGATGTCCTCACCGCCGAGTGAGATCGGGGTCGACGAGCCGATGTTGGTCTGAGGAGCCATCGCGGCGATGTCGGCGGACATCGCGATTACCGCTCCCGCCGAGTCGGCGCTCGAGCCGGGAGGGGAAACGTAGACGATGACTGGCACGGTCGAGGCGAGGAACCGCTTCACGATCCCGCGCATCGACGAGGCCAGGCCGCCCGGCGTGTCGAGGACGAGAACGACCGCTGCGAGCTCCTCCTTCTCGGCGCGGTCGACCGCATTCTCGACGTACTCCTGCGTCACCGGGTTGATGTCGTTGTCGAGATGAACGGCGAGAACACGCGTCTCCGCGTCCTGCCCGCCGGCCACGAGTGGCCCGGCGAGTGCGACGAGGACGATCGCGAGAAAGAGAAATCCCCGCAAATGGCGGCTCCACACCGGTGTAAGAATTCTATCAACGGAGGTTCTCCGCCCTTGCTGACGAACGGCGGAGGAGCCACCCTGGCTCGTATGCGCCGCTTCGCAGTCATCGCCGTCATCCTCGTCGCGGCCACCTTCGCGCCGGAGGCTCTGGCGACGGCGAGCGCACCGAGCGCGCAGGTCAGGGCGGTCGAACTCGCCGCCGTCGGCGCTCACTCGTTCACGTCATCGGAGAAGGTCGGTCGCTTCACGCTCGCAGGAATACAGTGGCGAGGCCCGGGCCGCGTTCTCTTCCGTTCGCGCTCGCTCACGGGACGCTGGAGCCCGTGGCGCGCAGGCGCGCCCGAGGACGAGGACGGCCCCGACTCGGGCTCGCGCGAGGCGAGGGGCTCAGCCTGGACGAAGGGCAATCCGTGGTGGGTCGGCCCCTCGGATGCGATCGAAGCTCGCTCCGCCGGTCGAGTTTCGCGGATTCGCGCTCATCTCGTCTGGAGCCCCGGCACCAAGATCCCGCTCCGGCTGGCGTCTGTTGCCGGCATACCACAGATCGTGCCACGGCTCTCCTGGGGAGCGGACGAGACGATACGTCGTGGGCCGCCCGCGTATGCGGCCAGCGTTCGATTCTCCATCGTCCATCACACGGCTGGACACAACGACTACTCGCGCTCCGAGGCGCCGGCGATCGTCAAGGGGATCCAGCTGTACCACGTCCAGGCCAACGGCTGGAACGACATCGGCTACAACTTTCTCGTCGACCGCTTCGGCACGGTGTACGAGGGGCGGTTCGGCGGGATCGACCAAAACGTCGTCGGCGCGCACGCGCAGGGGTTCAACACCGGGTCGATGGGGATCGCACTCATCGGGACGTACGGGAACACGCAGCCGTCGAAGGCGGCGCAGGACGCGATCGCCCGGCTTGTCGCGTGGCGCCTGGATCTCGCTCACCTCGATCCGACAAGCTTTCTGACGTTCATCTCCGGCGGCAGTGAGCGCTACGCGAGCGGTATACCGGTAGTGCTGAGCGCCATCTCGGGACATCGAGACACGGGGTTCACCGAGTGCCCGGGAAATGCGCTGTACTCGAAGCTCAACTCGCTCGCTGCGTCGGCTCGAGGCATCGGACTGCCCAAGATCTTCGATCCGCGAGCCGACGTCAGCGGCCCCGTCGCTCGCTTTCGCGCCGAGCTTTCGTCCGCTCAGCCCTGGACCGTCGCGGTGACCACGGCTGCCGGCATGGAGATGGCGCGCGGATCGGGAGTGGGAGCCGACATCGACTGGACCTGGGACTCCGCCGGAGTCGCTGCTGGAAGCTTCATCTGGACGATCAGCGCCGGCAGCGCACGTCCGGCGAACGGTGGTCTCCGCGCAGGCGGGGCGACACCTCCGCTCGCGATCGAAGCAGCCTCGGCTGATCCCGAAGCGATCAGCCCCAACGGGGACGGGCAGGCCGACTCGACGGTTCTCACGTACCGCCTGAACGCGCCCGCGAACCTTACTATCGAGATCGTCGACTCGGTCGGGGGCGTCATCACGACGCTTGTCGACCGCGTGTGGACTCGGGCGGGTCAACACACGGTCACGCTCGACGGTGCAGGGCTGGCGGACGGTCGCTACGGAATCGTCATCACTGCTCGGACTGCAACCGGCATGGCTGTGCAGAGCATCGTTCCGCTCACCGTCATCCGTACCCTGAGCGCCGTCAGCGCCAGCCCCGCGGCGTTCTCCCCGAACGGCGACGGGAGGCGAGACCGACTCGTCGTCTCCTTCTCACTCACGGCAGCCGCAGATGTCCGGATTCGCATCGAGCGGGACGGCAGATGGGTCGCGAGCCCGTTGTTCGGCAGCTTCCTACCTGGCCCGCAGCGCCTTGTCTGGAACGGCTCGCGCGTCAGCGGGACGCTCCGAGACGGAGCGTATGAGGCGATCGTCGAAGCGCAGGACGAAGTGGGAGGAATCTCGTACGGCGTCCCCTTCGTCACCGACACGATTGCGCCGCGGGTGAGGATTCTTCCGGGTCAGAAACTGCGCGTTGAGCTGAGCGAACCGGCGATGCTGACCCTTCGAATCGACGGCCGCGCGCTCCGCCACGAGGCGAAGCGCGGCGGGATCGTTCGCGTACCGTGGGACGGCCCCGCGAACCGCGTTCGTGCCGTTGCGTGGGACGCTGCCGGAAATGTGAGCGGCCCGGTTGTCCGGATCGCGGCGCCGAGTACACCGGGATCCGGACAGTAAACTCGCGCCGTGCAGGCGCCTGTCCCGTCAGTGCCGTTCGGCCGCGAGGTCATCGAATCGGTCCTGCCTCACCGCGAGCCCTTTCTGCTGATCGACGAGGTGATCGAGCTCGAGCCGGGGCGCAGGGTCGTGGCACGCCGCGTGGTGTCCGCGGACGATTGGTGGTTTCCGGGGCACTTTCCGAAGCGGCCGGTGATGCCCGGTGTGTTGATCGTCGAGGCGATGGCTCAGACGGGCGCGGTTGCGGTTCTCATCCAGGAGGAGAATCGTGGAAAGATCGCGTTCTTCGCCGGAATCGACGACTGCCGCTTCAAGCGGATCGTCGAGCCCGGAGACACGCTGACGCTCGTGTGCGAGATCGACACCGTCCGCGGTCCGATCGGGCGGGGCAAGGCGACGGCGCACGTAGGGGATGAGCTTGCCGCTCGCGGGACGCTCACCTTCGCCGTGGAGCGCTAGCCGGTGCTCGGAGCAGTAGCCGCAGGCGAGCGGATCGGGATCACGGGGCTCGGCACCCACGTTCCGGAGCGGGTGATGACGAACGACGAGCTCGCGCAGATCGTCGAGACCTCGGACGAGTGGATATTCGAGCGGACCGGCATTCGTGAACGACGCATCGCGTCAGATGATGAGGCTCTTACGGACATCGCGATGCCCGCCGCGACCGAGGCTCTTGCCGATGCAGGCGTCGATCCCGCCGACATCGATCTCCTCATTTGCGCCACGGTGACCCCGGACATGATCTTCCCCACGTCCTCGGCGCTGCTCGCCGACGCGTTGGGGATGCCGAAGGCCGCAGCGTACGACCTTCTCGCCGGCTGTACCGGATTCGTCTACGCGATCGCGCAGGCGTACGGGATGCTGGCGTCAGGCCTCTCGCAGCGTGCGCTCGTGGTGGGCGGCGATGTCCTCTCGAAGATCCTGGACTGGGAGGACCGCTCGACGCTCGTCCTCTTCGGCGACGGTGCAGGCGCGGTCGTCATGGAGCCCGTCGAGCGAGGCGGCTTCCTCGGGTTCGAACTCGGCGCGGATGGCGGCGGCGGCGAGAATCTCTGGTATCCGGGCTCGGGGTCGAGAACCTTCGAGAACCCCGAGGCGCTGCTGAAGATGAACGGACGCGAAGTGTTCAAGTTCGCGACGCGGATCATGGTGTACTCCGCAAACGAGCTCCTCCCGGCATGCGAAAAGACCGTTGAGGACATCGACGTCTACATTCCCCACCAGGCCAACAAGCGGATCATCGACTACGCCGTCGCTAAGCTCGGTATCCCCGCGGAGAAGACCATCGTGAACGTCGATCGCTACGGCAACACATCATCCGGTTCCATCCCACTCGCACTCGCCGACGCGCGGGCCGAGGGGCGGCTGCACGATGGAGCTCTGATTCTGATGACAGGGATGGGCGCCGGTCTCACCTGGGGCTCGGCTCTGCTGGAGTGGACCAACGGGAGGCCCTCATGAGCAAGGTTGCGTTTTGTTTCCCCGGCCAGGGGTCTCTCGAGATGGGGATGGGCAGGGAGATCGCCGAAGCCTTCCCCTCAGCGCGCGAGGTCTACCGCGTCGGATCGGAGGCGTCCGGCTTGGACCTGGAGAAGCTGTGCTTCGACACGCCGCTCGAGGACATGGTCGAGACGGAGGTGCAACAGCCAGCGCTCGTCACTACCAGCCTCGCGATTCTCGCGGCAATGCGGGAGCGCGGCCTCGAGCCGGATGTCGTCGTCGGGCACTCGGTAGGGGAGTTCGCAGCCCTGGCGGCGGCGGGCTCGCTCGAGACCGGAGCAGCGATCGGCCTGGTTCGCGAGCGCGGCCTGGCGATGGCCGAAGCCGCTCGCCAGAGGCCCGGAGCGATGGCGGCGATTCTCGGGCTCGCCGACGAGGAGGTCGAGAAGCTCTGTCGCAGGATCGTCGGCGTGTGGCCCGCAAACTACAACTGCCCCGGACAGATCGTGATCTCGGGCGAGCACGAGGCCGTTGAGGAGTGTTGCGCCGAGGCCGAGAG
>JBOHAY010000282.1:0-7663 GCA_050697935.1 Gaiellaceae bacterium
GGTCACGACCAAGCCGGGTCGCCAGACGTACGCGTCGTGCAGGCTCGAAGCCTGTGCGACGCTCGCGGGTGGCGATCCGGCGCCGTGTCGTGGCCGTCATCCGGGCCCGCGGCGATTTCGCATCAAGCCTCTAGTCCCGTCCGACCGCTCTCAGCGAACCACGAGAACGAGGCTTGCCGCCCGAGCGGACGGGTACCACAGCCGAAGCTTCGCGCCCCGTCGTGCTGAGATCCGGCGCGCAAGGTAGCCGCCGGCCGACGTGGTCCGGTAGCCGCCCTGCGTCACCCAGCGTCCACCGACCAACTGCTGCAACGCGTAGCGCTGGCGCCCACTGCCCGGGCGCACCTGCCCCCAGAGCCGCGTAGTCGATCCCCGGCGAGACACCTGCACGAGCGGAAGCATCATCGCGCTCAGCGCCGGCTTCGCGCGACCTTCGACGGTCTCGAGACCGCTCTGCCAGCGAGCGAGATCAGGCTCGTCGCGATAGAGATAGTGGATGAGCATGTCCACCTTCGGCACCGCGTGGACGCGCCGAGCCGCCTCGGCGACGTAGCGCGCCTGCAGGTCGAGGGTGAGACCGAACGGATCCGGTGTCGTCTGGTACCCGTACTCCGTGAGCCAGATGCGCGCCCGGGGAAACGCCCGGTCGACCTCACGGACGAGTCTCTCGAGCGACGACATCGTGATGGTCTTGCACCCGCTACACGCCCCATAGAACGGTGTGTCACTCGGGTTCGACGGGTACGGATGGTGCGCGTACGCGTCGAGTACCGCGCCCGCGCGATCCATGAGGCGGAGGAAGCTCACCGGGGACATGCCGCCGCGGTTGCCCCGAGGAGCCGTGACCCCACCCGCGACCTTGGCCGAGGGCGTGACGCTCTTGATGGCGTGGTACGCCGGGTTGAGGAGCTGGGAGACGTACTGCGCGGGCGAGACCGGGTCGAGCCAGCGCCGCTGGTTCGGCTCGTTCCAGATCACCCAGTGATCGACGAAGCGATAGCGCGCCGCGACGGTTCGGGCGAAGTTTGCAAAGTCCGTGGCGCTATCGGGAGCTCGGTTGGGCGGTTGATCACCGTTCGCCCAGCCGGGAGTGCCCCAGAGCGTCACGACCGGATCGAGCCCCCGCGAGTTCAAGGAGTTCAGCAACGCGTCGGTACGACGCCAGGTGAAACTGCCCGGACTCTGTTCGACCTCGTGCCAGTTGACCGTCACGCGCACGACATCGAGTCCGAGTCGGTCGAGAGCCGCAACCCGTGCGCTCAGGGTTCCGGGCCCATGCTGGAGCCAGGCGTCGTCCTGAATGCCGAACCTCACGCTGGACGCGGCGGTGGCCTGCCCCGCGAAGAGGAGAACGACCGAGACCAGCCCAAGCCCGAGCCCGAGAACTCTCATCGCCTCGAAGGTACCCCGGAAACACGAATCCCAACCGAATGCTCACCGCTTTCTTACGAGGCCTCGGCGCGGTTGCGCGAGCCGCGAGCGATCGGTTCAGCGTGTTTCCAGATACTTCTTCAGGCCGAGGAACGGCAGGATGAAGGCCGCGAGAAGCGCCGCGAGCCAGACGATCACGGTCGCCGCGATCCACGTTCCGACCCCGCTGATCGAGAGCCCGTCGGCGATGAGCGCGGTGACGATCAGCGAAACGAGGGTCGCGATGAGCGCGACACCCCCGAGCACCGACGAGCCGCCTCGCCGAAACTGGCTCGCCAGGAACGGCAGCAGGAGTGCGTAGACGATGGTGAAGATGACCAGTGCGGTAATGAACCCGGACACGTTCAACGTCATGCCGTCGAGCAGAGCAGCGGCCACGATGAGTCCCACGGCGTTCGCCGCCAACGCGATCACGGTGCGGACGATCAGGCGTATCACCGGTCGAAACGTACAAAATCGGCCGCCTCCATCGTCTGCTTAGAGTGAGCGCGTGTCGATCCAGAAACTGCTCGTCGCAAATCGAGGCGAGATCGCGGTCCGCGTCTTCCGCACCTGCCGGGAGCTCGGCGTCGCCACGGTTGCCGTGGTGGCCCCCGACGATGTGGGGGCGCTGCATGCGCGCTCGGCCGACGAGACGATCGAGATCTCGGGCTACCTCCACTCGGAGGAGCACATCCGGGCAGCGAAGGCGGTCGGGGCCGATGCAGTCCATCCGGGCTACGGGTTCATCGCCGAGCGCAGTGACTTCGCAGAGGCGGTCGAGTCCTCAGGGCTGACCTGGGTCGGCCCGTCGCCCGAAGCACTCAGGCGCGGCGGCGACAAGATCGAGGCCAAGCGGATCGCACGGGAGGCTGGAGTGCCCGTGCTCCCCGACGGAGCGCCGCACGAGATCGGCTTCCCCCTCCTCGTCAAGGCCGCGGCCGGTGGTGGAGGGCGCGGAATGCGCGTCGTCAGATCGAACGAGGAGCTCGACGACGCGCTCGCGGCAGCCGAGCGGGAGGCTGCGGGCGCGTTCGGCGACGGAACCCTTTACTGCGAACGGTTTCTCGAGCGCCCGCGACACGTCGAAGTGCAGCTGCTCGCGGACGCGCATGGAACGGTCGTCGCCGTCGGCGAGCGCGACTGCTCCGTCCAGCGTCGTCACCAGAAGGTACTCGAGGAGTCTCCGGCTCCACACCTCGACGCCGCGCTGCGTGCCGCGATGCTCGCTGCCGCAGTCGCATTCGGAGAGGCGATCGAATACCGGAGCGCGGGAACCGTCGAGTTCGTCGTCGACGGCGACGAGTTCTTCTTTCTCGAGCTGAACGGACGAATCCAGGTCGAGCACCCGGTGACCGAAGCCGTCACACGCCTCGATCTCATCGAGCGCCAGATCCGCATCGCCGAGGGAGAGCGCCTTGTGGCTCAGAGCCACAAAGTCGCTGGGCACGCCGTCGAGGTGCGGGTCTACGCGGAGGATCCGCGGACGTTCCTCCCCCAGGCTGGACGGATCGAAAGGCTCGGATTGCCACGTGAAACGCTGTCGCCCGGCACTCTCGGCAGTGTTCGCGTCGATACGGGTGTCGAGGAGGGCGACGAGGTCGGCCTCTCGTACGACCCGCTGATCGCGAAACTCATCGCCCACGGGCGCGACCGTGAGGATGCGCTCGACACGCTGGCCGCAGCCCTCGAGGAGACCGAGGTCGCCGGCATCACGACGAACCTCCAGTTTCTCCGTTGGCTCGTTTCCCATCCCGTCGTGCGCGCGGGGGAAGCGACGACCGCCCTCCTCACCGAGCACCCGCCGCTCTCACCCCTCCCACTCCTGCGGACGCCGGCTCCCTGGAGACAGCCCTGGCGGTTGAACCTCCTCGCGCCGCCTCCCGCCAGCCCCCCCGACGTCGATCTAGAGTCGCATCGCCAGGGCGCGACCCAGGGCGAGAGCGAGGTCGTCGCGCCCATGCCGGGAACGGTCATCCGCGTCGAGGTCGAGCTAGGGACGGAAGTCTCGGCTCGCCAGGCCCTCGTCGTTCTCGAGGCGATGAAGATGGAGATCCCGGTTCACTCGCCGTTTGCCGGCATCGTGAAGGCGGTGCACGTTACGGCAGGCGACCGTGTCGCAGGCGGCGCGCTCCTCGTCGAGCTCGCGAGCTAGGGGGCGAAACCGACCAGGTCACTCAGCCTCGGATCCTGTCGAGGAGCCAGCCGACGGTGACGTTCACGAGCCAGACCACGATCGTGGCACCGATGTACGTCCAGAACCCGTTGATCGAGAAGTTCGGTGCGATCCACTCGGCGAGCGCGAGCATGAGCACGTTGAGCGCGAAGTATGCGAGCCCGAACGTGACGAGGATCAGCGGCAGCGTGAGAATCGCGAGGATCGGCTTCAGGATCGTATTACCGATCGTCAACACGAAGGCGCCCAGCAAGAGCGATCCCCAACGCCCGATCGTCACGCCGCTGAACATCCAGTCGACGACGATCAGCGCCAGGACGTTGATGCCCCAGAGGACGAGGAAGCGCACGAGCAGGATCACGGCGGCGATTCTATGAAGCCACGCAGGTTGACGTGTCGGTCAGAAGATCTTCTGGAGCTTCATGGCCGCGCCCATGTCGCCCTTGATCTTGAGCTTGCCGGTCATGTAGGCCGTCGTCGGGTTTTGCTCGCCGGCCACGATCTTCGCGAAGCTCTCCTCGCTCGCCGAGAACGTGCAGTCCGCGTCGCCGAGCCCCTCGTTGACCGTGATCGCACCGTCTGCGATCGCAACGGTCCAGGTCCCTGCGCCTTCGATGTCGAAGGCGTACGTGTTGTTCATGCCGGCGATGCGATCCGCGGGCACGCGCGCCGCCAGACCCTCGAAGAACTCCTGAACGCTTGCCATCGTCTGCCTCTCCTCTCGATGGATCGGGGCGGAGCCTACCGCGCGGATACCATCCGCGCGCGTGGACTTCGACCTCACTCCCGAGCAGGAGCTGATCCGCGACACAGTCCGAACGTTCGCGCGAGAACGGGTTGAACCCGTCGCAGCCGAGCTCGACCTCGAAGGACGCTTTCCCTACGAGCTCGTTGCCGACCTCGCCGAGCTGGGGCTCATGGGCCTTCCGATCCCCGAGGAGTACGGAGGCGCCGGCGGCGACACCGTGTCCTATGCGATCGCCGTCGAGGAGCTCACGCGAGTCGACTCGTCGGTCGCAATCACCGTGGCGGCGCACACGTCACTCGGGACGATGCCGATCCTGCTGTACGGAACCGAGGAACAGAAGCGGCGTTGGCTCCCCGACCTCGCTTCCGGCAGGCGGCTGGCTGCCTTCGGCCTGACGGAAGCGGGAGCCGGTTCGGACGCGGGCGCAACGCGGACGACCGCCGAGCTCCGCGACGGCTCGTGGATCGTCAACGGCTCGAAGCTCTTCATCACGAACGCGGGTACCAGCGTCACATGGGGAGTGACGCTGACGGCGCGAACCGGAGAGGACGAGATCTCGAACATCGTCGTCGAGAACGGAACTGCAGGATACGCGATCTCGGCACCGATGAAGAAGCTCGGCTGGCGGGCATCCGATACGCGGGAGCTCTCGTTCGAGGACTGCGCAGTGCCGGAGACGAATCTACTCGGCCCGCGCGGCGCAGGGTTTCAGCAGTTCCTCGAGATCCTCGACGGCGGGCGGATCTCCGTGGCTGCCATGGGCGTCGGGCTCGCACAGGGCGCGTACGACCTGGCCTACGCGTACGCCAAGGAGCGTGAACAGTTCGGCAGGCCCATCGCGAGCTTCCAGGCGATCAAATTCAAGCTCGCCGACATGGCCACCGAGATCGACGCTGGGCGAGGGCTCGTCCTCAAGGCGGCCTGGCTCAAGGATCAAGGCCGCCCGTTCGCGCGCGAGGCCGCGATGGCGAAGCTCTACACCGGCGAGCTCTCGAGCCGGGTCGCTGGCGCCGCGCTCCAGATCCACGGCGGCTTCGGGTACATGGAGGAATCGGCGATCTCGCGCCTCTACCGCGATCAGAAGATCCTGGAGATCGGCGAGGGCACGAATGAGGTGCAGCGGATGGTCATCGCTCGCCATCTCGGTCTGTAGCGCGCTCGCGCTGACGCTCGCGGGGCCAGCGGGCGCGCACGTCACCGTCGTGCCACCGTTCGTCTCTGCCGGCGACTCGGCCACGCTGAGCCTCACGGTGCCGAATGAGCGCGAGACAGACATGACCGGGTTCGCCATAACGTTCCCGGGCGATTTTCGGATCGTCGAGGCGAGGTCGGATGGCAGCTGGCGAAGCTCCGTCCAGGGCACGACGGCGACGTGGGACGGGGGCAGGCTCGCACCGAAAGCCGCAGCGACCTTCACTTTCGAGATCGAGGGGCCGGCCGAGCCGGGGCCGGCTGTGCTCGAGGCGGCACAGCGCTACCCCGGTGGAGCGATCGTCCGCTGGCCGGTAGCACTGTTGGTGACGCCGGCCGCGGAAGGCTCGTCGCAGAACCTCGGCTGGGCGTTGGTCATCGTCCTCGTGGGTCTGGTCGCTCTCACGGCGATAGGCGTGGTCGTCGTGCGCCGCGCTCGGTCACTTCAAGAGAAATAGCGGGAGCCGCTGCTACCGTCGCGAGTCGTGATCTTCACGCAGTTCGTCGACGACGCCCTCGGCTGCGCGTCGTATCTCGTCGGCGACGCGGAGGCGGAAACCGCGGTCGTCGTCGACCCGGCCTTCGCGATCGAGCAGTACCTCGACGACGCCGAGCGGCGCGGAGTGCGCATCGTGCGCACGATCGAGACTCACACGCACGCCGATCACCTCTCCGGCCACGGCCGGCTCGCGCTGGAGCACGGCGTTCCGGTGAGCGTCCACCCCGCAGCAGAGGCCGAGTTCCCGCACGATCCGATGGAAGACGGGGACCAGATCGCGGTGGGGCAGGTCGTCCTGCGCTGCATCCATACACCAGGCCACCGGCCGGAACACTGCTGCCTCGCGGTCAGCGACCGCTCACGCAGCCCCGATCCCTGGATCGTGCTCACGGGAGACTCGCTCTTCGTCGGCGACGCCGCCCGCCCCGACCTGGCCGTCGACGCGCGCGAGGGCGCCGAAGGCCTCTTCCACTCGCTTCGCCGGCTGGTCGAGCTCGGGGACGGCGTCGAGGTCTATCCCGGCCACGTCGCCGGATCGCTCTGCGGCAAGGCGATGAGCTCGAAGGCTTCCACCACCATCGGCTTCGAGCGGCGCTTCAACCCCGCCCTTGTGACCGACGACCTCGCTCTCTTCATCGCCGAGTCGGCCGCGATCTCTGCTCCGCGGCCTCCGAACATGGAGCGAATCGTGGAGATGAACCGTGGCCCGTTCGTCGGAGCTCAGCCCGAGGTGCGCGAGATTCCCGCGCCGCCCGAAGGCGCCCAGGTTCTCGACGTCAGGCCCGTGGACGCATTCGCGGAGGGCCACTTCGCGGGCGCGCTGAACGTTCCCGTGACGGGGACGAGCTTCTCGACGAAAGCGGCGTTCGTCCTCGATTCAGGCCCGATCGTCGTCACGGCATCCGACGACGACGAGGCCGCCGAGGCGATCCGCGCCCTTCGCTCGGTGGGACTGCTGGACATCCCCGGCTACGTCCTCGGTGGCGGCTCGGAGACGCTCGGCCTCGTTTCCATCGACGGGCTCGACGCCATGCTCGCCGAGGGCGCCGAGCTCATCGACGTGCGAGAGAAGGACGAGCGCGACACGGGGTACATCGCCGGCAGCAGGAACATCCCCTACCGCCTGCTCGCGCTGGGCGAAGCCGACCTCCCGCACGACCGCCCGATCGTGACGATCTGCGAGACGGGGCCGCGGGCTGCAATCGCGGCCAGCATCCTCGCTGCGCGCGGATTCGATGCGCGCGCCGTGGTGAACGGCGGGGTCGACAGCTGGGCGGCATCCGGGCGGCCCACTGTCGAATTCCGTCGCTGCGGTAGCTGAGGCATCGACGACGGGACCGCGCCTACGTCGGTGGGCCGACGCGCTCGACGGTGTGCCCGGCCGAGCGAAGCGCGGCGAGAAGCTCCTGGCAGTGCGCCTCGTCACGGGTCGAGACGACGAGCTCGATCTCCGTCTGCAGCGCCGATGTCGTTCGCCCTTCGCGGTGATGATCGACCGAGATGACGTTGCCGCGCCCACGCGCGACGAGGTCGAGCACGCCTCGCAGCTCACCCGGTCGATCCGGAATGAGGAGCCGCGCTGCCAGGAATCGTCCGGATTGCGTCAGGCCGTGCCTGAGCACGGAGATGAGCGTCGTCG
>JBOHAY010000283.1:0-2796 GCA_050697935.1 Gaiellaceae bacterium
TCGCGCTCGTCTGCGGGCCAGTCGTAGAAGTCGTACGGCGGCTCGTACCGCCAGTCTGCGATCGCCTCAGCCTCGTCTTGACTCATGGGCGCGATCACGAGCTGACTGGCAGCACTCATGGCATCGCTCCGAGGCGTTGCACGCAACGCGAGGCTGCCTCGAGTGCCAGCTCGGGACCGCCGACGATGAACCCAGCGGCGAGCGCGTCGCCCGCGCCGGTCGTATCCACCACTCGCTCGACGGACAACGCCTCCCGGTCGTCCCCTGCGAACGAGCACCCGTCGGCTCCTCGTTTCAGGATCCAGGCCACTCCGGAGAACGGTCCTCGGACGATTCGCTCCTCGTCCTCGTTCGCGAAGATCACGTCCGGCTCGAGCGCGATCACGAGCTCGCGGAACGCCTCGATGCCCGAGTCGCGGATCGCGCTCCAGGATGCGAGGTCGATGCTGATGCGAGCGCCTCCGGCACGCGCGAGCTCGACGGCTCGTCGCGCGGCGCTCCGCACCGGCTCGCGCATCAGCGCGTACCCGGAGACGAAGAGGTGGTCACAGCCCTCGAACCACGCCCGATCGAGGTCATCGGGGCGCAACTCGACCGCAGTTCCCCGGTCGGCAGCCATCGACCGTGCGCCGTCACGTGTGACGAGCGAGCAGACGAGCCCGTTACCGCCCGTGACGGGCCCGACGACGTCGACGCCGCGCTCGCGGAGCCGGGCGCGAGCGAGCGAGCCGGCGTCGTCGTCACCGGTTCGCCCGATGAAGCGTGCCGACGCGCCGAGCGAGGCCGCCCAGGCAGCGACGTTGGCGGCCTGCCCGCCCGCTACGAGCACGATCTCGGCGTCGGTGTCGCCCTCGGCCGCGATCGGACCGCCGAGTCGGACGACAACGTCGAGAGTGAGATCGCCGAGGCAGCAGATCAGCATTGAAGAGCTCCTAACGCAATGAACGGCCATGTCGCGATGCGGCGCTGCGCGCCCCGACGGCTGCGTCCTCGGTCGCGCCCATATGGGGAATAGGAGTTGTGGTCAGACTTAGGTCCGACCCGAACACAGTTTCCATGCGCTCCCTGCGTCCTTGCGTCGCGGCACGCATCATCCGCCTCGCGACGGGCGATCATCACGTGAGGAACTCTACGAATCGTAAGATCAGAGGCGTGGAAGGCGAGAAACGTCGGGAAGGCCTCCGTACTTTCGTGCTCGGAAGCGTTGTCGGCGCATCGGCTGCTCTGGCCGCGATGGGTCGCCGCCGTCGAGCGCAGCGCCGGCGCGCTCGTCCGCGTGGTCTCGCCGCGTTCGAGAGCGCTCCGTGCTACCTCGAGCTCCTCGATCGGGAGCGGGAAAAACGCGAGCAATCCCCGCCGTAGCGGGCGCTGATGCCGGATCGGAAAGTGGCGCGCTCGCCGGGGACGGTCACGACCAAGCCGGGCGCCCGCACTCACGCGTCGTGCAGGCTAGGAGCCTGTGCGGCGCGCGAGAGTGACGACCCGGCGTCGTGTCGTGGCCGTCATCCGACCCGCGTGAATTTCCGATCTAGCATCTAGCCTTCGCAGCTACGTGCCGATCTATGAGTACCGTTGCCCGAACGGGCACACGTTCGAGATCTTTCAGCGGATGACCGATCCGCCCTCCGAGGTCTGTGTCACCTGCGGCGCGGGACCGGTGGAGAAGATCTTGTTCCCGGTCGCCGTGCACTTCAAGGGCTCGGGGTTCTACTCCACCGACTACGGCAAGGGGAAGAAGAAGGCCAAGGACAAAGACGGCGAAACCGCCGCGCCGAAGGACAAGGCCACCGACAAGCCGGCCGAAAAGACGGCGGGCGAGTCGAAGCCGAAGCCCTCGACCGACTCGACTTAGTGCTTCACGCCGTAAATACGGTCGCGCGAAGCGTGAATGTATTTGCGGGGAGCACTTAGAGCCTATTCCGATAGGGCCTCCCAGTTGGCCGCGCGCCAGGTGATCAGGCCGCAGGCGAGGTGGAGCATCGCGAGGTAGGTGTCGGCGCGCTTCTCCCAGCGGATGAGGATGCGACGGAAGCGATTCAGCCAGGAGTGGGTGCGCTCGACGACCCAGCGGCGGGCGCGGAAGCCGGCCTCGCGTTTGATCGCCTGCGCCTCCTCGCCACGTCCGCGGATGTGCGCGGTGAACGCGAACTCCTCGCAGAGGTCGCGCACCTCGTTGTAGTCGTAGCCGCGATCAAGGCAGAGACCCTGCGGCCGTTTGCGTGTTGGCTTCGGGCGCTTGATCGGTATCGACTCGATCGTGGCCCGGCCGAGCTTGAAGTCGTTCAGGTTCGCGCCTGCTGGCGCAATCCCGAGCGGGACGCCCTTGCCCTCGGTGAGGAGCGATCGTTTCGCCCTTTTTTAGCTCTGTCAGTGGGATTCGGCCCTGTCAGCTCGCCGCCCAAAGGGGCCTTGCCGAGCGCCCCGTCCATCGCCAGCCACTCCCACTCGATCCCGTGCCCGGCGTCGTAGGCGAGCAGCCCCTGCCGCCAAAACTCGAGGAACACGCCCGCCTCGGCCCACTCGCGGAAGCGCCGATATGCCGACGAGCAACTACAGATCCCGGTCGCCTTGAGCGCGTTCCACTGCATGCCGGTACGCAGCACGAGCAGGATCGCGTTCATCGCGTCCCGGTCCGGCACGCGCGGCCGGTGACAACCAAGCGGATGCGACGGCGGCACCGGCAGAAGCGGCTCCATCCTCGCCCATACCCTGTCCGGGATCCGCCAACCGTCGTCTTCGACCACGAGACCCATCACGCCCTCCCTCGTCGATTTCAGCAACGAGGTCGGACTTCGC
>JBOHAY010000284.1:0-3548 GCA_050697935.1 Gaiellaceae bacterium
CGTGACCGATGAGCACCACGGTGTACCCCTCGTCCGCATAGCGGCGCGCCTGAACGTGCACCTTCGTGACGAGCGGGCAGACGGCGTCGATGACGTTGTGACCGAGCCGGGCGGAGTTCGCGAACACGCTCGGAGCCACGCCGTGCGCCGAGTACACGACGGTCGCACCCTCCGGCACCTCGGTCTCCTCGTCGACGAAGATCGCCCCGCGCGCCTCGAGATCGCGGACGACGTGGATGTTGTGAACGATCTGCTTGCGCACGTACACCGGGGCGCCGTAGTGCTCGAGTGCGAGCTCGACCGTCTCGACGGCCCGCTCGACGCCCGCGCAGTAGCCGCGAGGAGAGGCCAGGAGGACGCGCTTCACCATGGCGAACAGGCTAGCGCGCGGATTGCGCGAGGAAGATGCCGCCGAGCACGACCGCGCCACCGATCAGCTGCGTGGGCCCGAATGTTTCCTCGAGCCATAGCCAGGCGACGACGGTCGCCATGACGGGCTCGAGCGTCGCGACAATCGACGCGCGCGTCGCGCTGACGTGCCGCAGTGCGCCCGTGAGCAGCGAGAAGGTGACCATGGTGCCGATGACGACGACGAAGCCGACGAGTAGCCACACGGGCGCCGAGTGCTCCGAGAAGTTGCCCTGCAGCGAGACCGTGTCCGCGAGCACATCCCACGGAAACTCCCACACCGGTTGGACGACTGCCCAGAGCGCCGCCGCGAAGAGAAACCCGTAGAACGAGAGCGAGACCGGGTCTCGCTGGCGCCGCTCGCGCTCGGCCATGAGAAGGTAGGCGGTGAGTCCGAACGCACCGCCGACCGCCGCTGTCACGCCCACGGTGCTGAAAGCGATTCCGGCCCAGACCTCGACCACGATCGCGAGCCCCGCGATGCACAGGATCACGGCGACCCATATACGCCGCCGAATGTGCTCCCGGTAGACGAAGCGCGCGAACAGCGCGACGAAGAGGGGTGCCGTGAACTCGATCAGCAGCGCCACGCCCACCGGCAGGTTGTGGATGGCGACGAAGTAGAGCCACTGCACCATGGCCACGCCAACGACTCCGAAGGCGACCAGGAAGAGGAGCTCGCGCCGGCCGACACGCAGCCGGGCTCGTGCAAACACGACGAGGAACGTCAGGAGTCCAAGCGCCGCGCAGGTGGCACGGATCTGGGCGAGCTCGAGCGACGAGAGCCCGGAGTCGAGCACGACCTTCGAGACGCTGCCGTTGACTGCGAAGAGTGTCGCCGCCGTCGCGACCATCGCGTATCCGAGCCTCGTTCTGTCGTCTGGCCGTCCCTCAGGGAGCAGAGTGGGGGCGTCGACCATAGGTCGGCAGGCTATCCGCCTACACTGTCTCGATTCGGGGCGTAGCTCAGCCTGGTAGAGCGCTCGCTTTGGGAGCGAGAGGTTTCGCCGGTTCGAATCCGGCCGCCCCGACTGGTGAAGCAGCTGCTGCTTGCAATTGCAACTGCCGTAGCCGTCACGCTCGTGGCTCTGTCGACAGCGGTGGGCGGCGCAACGAGCCCGAGTAACAGACTGTTACAAGGGCCCGACGGCTTTCGCGGATCTATCGCGCGGATCGACTCGGCTCAGGCGAAGCGGATGACCGGCGTTTCCTGGCGACGCGGCTGTCCGGTTGCGCTACGCGACCTTCGCCTCTTGACCCTCTCCCACCGCGACTTCGGCGGGCGAACTCGAACTGGCCGGCTCATCGTTCATCGTGACGTTGCCCGCGACGTCCTCGGTGTCTTTCGACGCCTCTACGACGCTCGCTTCCCGATTCGCCGGATGACACCTGTCGACGCCTACGGCGGCAGCGACTTCCGCTCGATCGAGGCTGACAACACGTCGGCCTTCAACTGCCGCTACGTGGAGGGCACGACCCGCTGGTCGGAGCACGCGTACGGACGGGCGATCGACGTCAATCCGATCGAGAACCCCTACGTCTCCGGTGGTCGCACGTCGCATCGCGCGAGCGTCTCTTACGTCGACCGCTCACCTCGCAGGCCGGGAATGGCCTACGAAGGTGGCCTTCTCGTCCGTGCGTTCGACGCGATCGGGTGGGGTTGGGGCGGCCGCTGGACGTCGGTCAAGGACTATCAGCACTTCTCGGCCAGCGGCCGCTGACCTCTACGCCGCCGCAGCCATCCGTCTTACCATCACGTATGACCAGATCGCGCCACCGAGAATCGCACCCGTGAAGGGTCCCAGGAGGTAGATCCAGACGTCGCCCCACTCCTGGTTGTAGAGCACGGGAGTAAGCGAGCGAGCGGGATTGAACGAGCCGCCCGACGCCGGGCCGATCGCGGTTGCAGCAGTGAAGATGAACAGCCCGATCAGGAGCGGCGCCATGACGCCTTTCCACGGCGCGCGGTCGTCGGTCGCGACGGTGAGAATGACCATGGCGAAGAGAGCCGTGGTGACGATCTCGAGCACGAGCGCTGCCCAGTCGTCGATGCCGCTGCCGGGCTGCGTGTGCAGCGCGTCAGTCACGTCGGGCGAGTAGACGATCGCCATGACCAGCACGGCGCCGAAGCCGCCGACGAGCTGGGCGATCCAGTACGGCACGACATCGCGCCCGGGGAAGCGTCCCGCGATTGCAAGGCCGGCGCTCACGGCCGGGTTGTAGTGCCCACCCGAGATGTGCCCGAACGCCGTGAGCGCCATGACGAGGCCGAAGCCGAAGCCGGCCGCGACGCCGAGTGGAGTGATTGCGTCGGCGCCGATGTCGACCACGACGGCGATTCCGCTGAAGCCGAGAAAGAAGAAGGTGAACGTGCCGAGCGCCTCAGCGCAGAGGCGTGTGCCAAGGGGATGATCCATCGACTGGTCCTCCGAGTCCGGGATTGCCGCTCGTTTCGGCATGGGGCGACGGACTCCTGGCGTTAGAGTCGCCGGGTCAGCGAGTTATCGGCGCACGCTCACGCGCGAGCCGCTCGATGAGCGAAGCGGCTCGTTCCGTTCCCGGTGACGACTGCACGTGGCCTGCGATAGACGCCAGGCGCGCGTGGAGCGAAGCGTCGGCGAGCAGCCGGTCGAGCGCGCCGAGAAGGTCGTCGTCGTCGAACTCGTATGTCGGCAGCCGGATCCCGAACCCGGTCTCGTCGACCCGCTGCGCGTTGTCGTACTGATCCCAGAACAGCGGTAGTGCGACCATCGGCTTCCCGAAGTGGAAGCACTCGGTGGTCGTGTTGTTTCCTCCGTGAGTTATGACTGCGTCCGCGAGCGGGAGCAGCGCGGGTTGCGGCAGGAACTCCGCGCCCCACATGTTGTCTGCAAGCTCGAACTCCAAGTGCTGCGGGCCTTTCGAGACGACGATGCGATGACGAGACCTGGAGAGCACTTCGACCAAGCGTTTCATGAGATCGACATCGGCCGAGCCCAGGCTTCCCAGGGAGAGGTACACGAGCGCGCCTTCGCCGTCCGAGATGTGCGGTGGAATCTCCGCGCTCGCGTCTGAGCGCCTGACGCAGGTCTCGAGCCGATGCCACGTCACCGCGAGTGGCCGCGCGCGGTCGTAGTCGACCGCGGCTGGATACACGTACA
>JBOHAY010000285.1:0-15952 GCA_050697935.1 Gaiellaceae bacterium
CAACAAGACCGTGCCGATGGCGTTCGACAAGCTCGGCTACGCGCCGAACGAGGTAGAGGAGATCGTCGCCTTCATCGACGAGCGGAACACCGTCGTCGGCGCGCCCTCGGTCAAGACCGAGCACTACCCGGTCTTCGACTGCGCGATCGGCGACCGCGCGATCAGCTACATGGGCCACGTGAAGATGATGGGCGCCGTCCAGCCCTTCATCTCCGGTGCCCTGTCCAAGACCGTGAACCTTCCCGAGGAGACCACGGTCGAGGAGATCTCCCAGCTCTTCATCGAGTCGTGGCAGCTCGGCGTCAAGGCGATCGCGATCTACCGCGACAACTGCAAGGTCGCGCAGCCGCTCTCCGGCAAGGCCAACGCCGGTGCGACGACGCTCGCGCCCGTCGGCGCAGCGTTCGTAGGACACCCGCAGCGCCGCCGCCTGCCGGACGACCGTGTCGAGGTCGGCCGCAAGTTCAAGGTCGGCGAGTACGAGGGCTACATCCACGTCGGCCTGTTCGACGACGGCACGCCCGGCGACATCTTCGTCGATATCGCGAAGGAGGGAACGACCCTCGCCGGCCTCATGAACTCGTTCATGATCTCGGTCTCGCTCGGGCTCCAGTACGGGGTGCCGCTCGAGGTGTACGTCTCGAAGTTCAGCCACATGCGCTTCGAGCCCTCGGGGATGACGAACGACGCGGACATCCGCGTCGCGAAGTCGATCGTCGACTACATCTTCCGCTGGATGGGCAAGAAGTTCCTCTCGACCGACCAGCAGGAGGAGGCCGGGATCCTGACAGCCGAGGTCAAGCAGCGTCTCGCTGCTGCGTACACCGAGGCGGGAGATCACGCAGCCGCGGCGGAGGCGATCGGCATCGCCGCGCCGGGCCAGACGGCCCTCTTCAACCAGTGGGAGGACGCCCAGGAGTGCGCCCGCTGCGGCGGTCGCATGGTGCGGACGGGGAGCTGCTACACCTGCCGCGACTGCGGCACCAACACCGGCTGCTCGTAGCGACATACAGTGAACCGCAAGCGCTCGCCAGAGCCGGCGCGCTTGCGTTGTTGGGGCGCGAGTCGGAGAATCGCGTGATGCACGACCCAGACGAGGCTCTGCGCAGCGCGTGCTTCGCTGAGCTGCGCCGGCTGACGTCGCTGTACTCGCAGGACGTGCCCTATCGAGGAGCTCTTGAGCGCGGATTCCCTTTCAGCGCCAGATCCATCCCCTTCCTAACGCCCTACAAAGGAATCTTTCGCGCCCGCGAGCAGCGTGGTCCGGCGGCACTCTCGATCAACACGTCAATCAAGTCGCCCTACCGCGACCGGGCCACGGCCGACGGCTGGGTGTACAGCTACCGGACCGGCGATGTCGATCAACCCGACAACAATGCTCTACGCGCTGCACATGAGCTTCAGACGCCAATCGTCTACTTCCACGCCACGGCGGCTGGGTACTACGAGCCCCTGTTTCCGTGGTTCGTCGACGCGGACGATCCGGTCGAGCGTGAGGTACACGTCACTCCGGGCAAGGTGATCGACTTGGGGAGCAAGCCGATCTCCGCGCAGATCGATGATCCCGTCGAGCGCCAGTACGTCTTTCGAGAGACGCGCGTGCGCGTCCATCAGGCGCACTTCCGACGGCTCATTCTGCCGCCTTACCAGACAAAGTGCACAATCTGCTCTCTGAGGGAGGAGCGCTTGTTGGATGCGGCGCACATCATCGGCGATGCCGATGATCAGGGCGAGCCCGTGATCTCGAACGGACTCAGTCTCTGCACCATCCATCATCGAGCGTTCGACAATGACCTCGTCGGGATCTCGCCAGACTACGAGGTTCACGTCTCACGCAGTCTGCTCCAAGACGAGGACGGGCCAATGCTGGATCTCCTCAAAGGATTTCACCGCCAGTCCATCAATCTTCCTCGGCGTCGAGCCTGGCGGCCAGATCCAGAACGCTTGGCGATCCGGTTTGAGCGTTTCCGGAGTGCTGCATGACAACCAAGGAGGACGAGCGATGAAAGTAGAGGCGAGGGAGATCGTCGCTGCGCTCGACTTGGCGATCGAGGATCAGCGACGTCACGTCGTTGAGCTCGAAGAGGACTACGAGGCGGGATATCTCGACGGTCTCGAGCGGGCACTCAACATCGTCTACCTCAAAGCGCACGGGGTGACAACGGGCGCCGAAGCTGAGCAGCTAGACGATGGTTCCTGAGTCGCAGCTCGAAGCGACCGACCACGGGCTCGTCCCCAAGGGAGACGGCTGGTTCGTCCTCAACGCACTCGAGGCGCGTTGGTACGACGCGCCTGGGCGCTCTTCAATCTGCACGTTCGAGGGTGAGCTCGAGGGCGAGCAGGACTTCTTGCAGCTGGGGATCAACCTCAACGTCCTCAGACCGGGCGAACCGATGGCGATGTACCACTGGGAGGCTGATCAGGAGGACTTCCTTGTGCTTGCCGGGGAGGCGCTGCTGATCGTCGAGGGCGAGGAGCGCCCGCTCCGAGAGTGGGACTTCGTGCACTGTCCGGTCGGGACGAAGCACGTCATCGTCGGCTCCGGAGACGCGCCTTGCATCGTTCTTGCCGTCGGCGCCCGCGACCATTCGACGGGACCGGACTGGGGCGGCTACACCGTGGACGAGGCGGCGCTTCGCCACAACGCGGGTGTCGATGAGGAGACAACCGACCCGAAGCAGGCGTACGCGCGATTCGCCAAGCGCGAGCACACCCGCTACCGCAAGGGCTGGCTTCCCAAATAGCTGCTGGGCGCGAACGCCACATGCGCCCGTGCTCAGGAGCGTCTCCTGAGACGGGTTAGCGCATGAGCGCTGCGAGGATCGCGCGGGCGCACTCATCCGGTGATCTCCGTGAGGTGTCCACCGTGACGTCGTACTCGATGCCGCGGTGGATCACATCGACCTGAGCCCGCGCCTCGCCGACGATCCGGTTGCCTCGGGCCAGCTCCCGTTCCTCGAGCACGTGAAGAGGAGCCTCGACTCCGGCGAGCAGCCACTCGAGGCCGGCGAGCTCGCGACGCCAGGCCTCAAGCCAGCCAGAATCGATGAAGACATCGTCGACGAGCACGTCGTTGTCGGCGCGCGCGACGGCAGCGACGGCGGCTCGCATTCCTGCAGCGAGCCGTTGTCCGGCAGCGCCGGGCACGATCGTCGCGTCCTCCATCCAGGCGAAGCCCTCGGCAGCGCGCGGGCCGTGCTCCATCCACCGCTCATCGATCGCGTTCCAGAACGCGTCGATTCCGAGGCGAACCCAAGGTTCGTCCGAAAGTCGCTGAACCGCCCGAGCCACCGTCGTCTTGCCGGAGCTCGAGGTGCCGTGCAGCAGGACGACCCGGCCGGGCATCGTTCAATCGTAGAGAGCGCAGTGGGCACACACCTCGGTGTCCCGGGAGTGGACACGCGATGCCCTGGTGTGCCAACAGAGGCGGCCACGGAATCGGACGTCGCTCGATTGTGCGCGATCTTGCGTCCTCCACCGCCTGCTAGAACGCAAGCATGGCGACTTTCCTCGTCGTGCTCCACCGCTCAGGCCCGGAGTGGGACCCGTCGCGGCCGTTGGAGGAGCAGTCCAACTGGACCGCGCACGCCGCGTTCATGGACGCACTGGTGGGCTCGGGCTTCGTCGTCCTAGGCGGACCACTCACGGACGAACATCGCGTGGCGCTCGTCGTCGAAGCCGAATCGGAGAACGCCGTTTGCGCCACGCTCGCTCGCGATCCGTGGAGCGAGACGCATCTTCGGATCGACACGATCGACGCATGGACGATCCGGCTCGCAGCCGGGGACCCTGGGTTGGCCTGACCGCCGTGATCGAGCTCCGACCAATCACGGAATCGAACCGCCAAGCAGTCGAGGCGCTGGAGGTATCGCCCCTCCAGCAGCAGTTCGTCAGCAACGCCGCCGACTCGTTGCTCGAAGCAGCCGCTGAGCCCGACGGTCGCGCCTTGTACTGGGCCGTGTATGCCGACGAGACGCCCGTCGGGTTCGTCATGATCTCAGACGAGGTCGGCAGCCCCGACTACATCGCGCACTACCTCTGGAAGCTCTTCATCGACGAGCGCCACCAACGACGAGGCTTCGGCACGGCAACGCTCGACCTGATCGTCGAGTACTTCCGCGGCCGACCAGGAGTCGAGGTGCTGTGGACGAGCGCAGGCCAGGGCCACGGCAGCCCGATCACGTTCTACGAGCGCTACGGCGTCGAGCAGACGGGTGAGATCGTGTTCGACAATGAAGTGCTGCTCCGGCTCGATCTGCGTTAGCTGAGCGACCCGTTTCTACGCCGGATTATGCGTAGATTGCCACCGTGACCTTCGCTGTCGCCGCTGACGCATATGACCGATTCATGGGCCGCTACTCCGTTCCGCTCGGTCCCCAGCTCGCGGATCTGGCAGATGTCGTGGCTGGTCAACGCGTGCTCGATGTCGGCTGCGGCCCAGGCGCACTCACGAAAGAGCTGTCCGGGCGTCTTGGTCCTGCGGCCGTAACGGCGGTCGATCCTTCGGAGCCGTTTGTTGCCGCGGCTCGAGAGCGCCATCCCGGAGTCACCGTGGAGCGTGCGTCGGCGGAACAGCTGCCGTTCGCGGACAAGGCGTTCGACGCGGCTCTGGCGCAACTCGTCGTTCACTTCATGACCGACCCTGTTGTCGGGTTGCGAGAGATGGCGCGGGTGACTCGGATGCACGGTGTCGTCGCAGCCTGCGTCTGGGATCTCGCCGTCGGCGGGCAGGGGCCGCTCAGCGTGTATTGGGACGCCGTCCGGCAGCTCGACCCCGACGTCGAAGACGAATCCGGGCTCGCAGGCGTACGGGAGGGACACCTGGCGGAATTGTTCGAGGCAGCCGGCCTACATGCAATCGAGGAGACGCAGCTCGGAGTGAGCGTGGAGCATCCGACATTCGAAGATTGGTGGGAACCGTTCACGCTCGGCGTGGGGCCAGCCGGCAGTTACGCCGCTCACCTCGACCCAGAGCGACAAGCCGAGCTGCGGGAACGCTGTCGCGAGAAACTCCCTACGGCACCATTCGTGCTGACGGCGCGGGCCTGGGCAGCACGAGGCCTCGCGTAGCTTCCGCCGAAAGCGCGCCGCGATCAGCCGGGGAACGACGACTCGTACTCGCTGTACGGAACCTGGCCGGTGGGGCTGGCCTTGATCGCCTGCACCACGTTGGCGGGGATCGGCGTCCACCGGGCGGGCATGTACGCCGCCAGTTTGGGGTTCAGCGTGTAGACCGCCACGAAGTTGACGATCCAGATGGAGGGCGCCATCGACATTCCCACTGTCGAGCTCTTACCACCCTTCTGGTTGGGAACCAGCTGGTCGACGCCCGACTGCTGCTGGGACTTGTTGCCGTAGACGACTTCAGAAGTGTAGGCCGACCGGTAGAGCATCTTGAGCGAGTTCTGGCAGCCGTTCGCCCTGCACCACCTGCCCAAGTACCCGCCCGGCTCGAGGACGACGTTCACCTTCCTCGTCGGCGCGTCCGTGTTCGCGAGGCTCTCCAACATCCCGGCCTTGTTGACGAACAGCCCGTAGCTGCTCAGCACGATGGGTGTCAGCTTGCCGTTGACGTTGACGTACAGGGGTCGGCCCGTCGTGTTCGTGAAGATGCGAACGCTGTCGTCGACCAGCTGCGCGTCAGCCGGATTGCCGCCGACCCCCTTGCCGCTGATAAATAGCGCGTATTGCTTCGCTGTGAATGCCTGCCGCTTGTTGAGCCCGAGCTTGCGCGCGATCCGGTCTGCCGCCTTCGAGCCAAGGGGCCGGTTGATCTGGCGGGCGCTGGTGGCCTCGGTAGGCGCGTACTGCTGGTACTTCGGCGTTCCGGCATACGGTTGTGGGAAACCGGTGGCGGGGGTGGCTGCTTGCGCGACGACGTGAAGTGCCGCGAGCGATGGGACGGACAGCGCCCCCAGGGCGATCGCCGTGACGAAGGTGAGCCTGCGACTCACCGGTGTGGACCAGCCGCCAATCGGGCGGTGCTGTTCACGTCTCCACCTCGGGTCTTGGCACCTCTGGCGCCGGACCGTATCACTGACTGCAGGAAATGCTCAAGATCGTGGGAACCGAAAGGGGTTGCGGGGTGGTTGCACTTCCCAGGGAAGGTCGCAGCGAGCTTCCCTTCCGCACTGGCGCCTGCCTCAGTCGACTGCGAGGATCGCGTCGTTCGATGGTGACGGGGGGCGCACGACGGCGAACTTTGCGCAAACGAAGTCGCCGTTCCGTCCGAGCTCGTCCAGACGCAGCTCGATCCGGCGCGGCAGCAACGGCGCACCGCCGCCCAGCGTGACCGGCGCGATGTACACGATGACCTCGTCCAGCAGTCCCGCGTCGGCGAACTGGCCAACCAGGTCTCCCCCGCCGACGATCCAGACGTTCCGGTCTCGGGCGGCGGCGACCATCTCCTCGTGCACGGTTGCGACTTCCGCGCTGGTGAACTCGATGGTCGCGTCGGGAACGACCCGCAGCTGCCGGTGCGTGAAGACCCAGCACGGGACGTCGTACGGCCACGTCCATTCCGCCGGATCCTTGCCCGCGAACTCGTGGTCGAGGATCCATTCGTAAGTCGTCGACCCCATCGCCAGCGCACCGACGTCCGCGATGAAGTCGCCGTAGTTCAGGAGCCCGTCCTTCTCCTGATCGCGGGTGAAGAGCCAGTCAAGCGAGTTGTCGGGATCGGCGATGAAGCCGTCCAGAGTGGTTGCCGTGTAGTACTGAGTGAGGCTCACGATGCACCTCCTTCCTTGGCGGCGAGCCCGGCGGCCGTCAGGCGCTCAAGCACTGCGTCGTAAGGGTTGCTCACTTGCAGCAGCGTAGAGATCCGCGCATGCGCGAAGGATTTCTTCGCTCCCGGCCAAGCTCGCACTCGTCGCCGACGCTGGGTTCTCTCGTCCCGACGCGGCGTGCTGCTTCAGACGTACCGCCCGGTTCGCTGACCCATCGTTTTCGGCGGTCGTCCGGGGCCTTCACATGCTGAGGACGATCTTTCCCTGCGCATGTCCTTCTCCCATGTACCGAAGAGCGTCGACGACATCGCTCAACTCGTAGCGCCTGTCTATGACCGAGGTCACTTTCCCGCTTTCGAGAAGATCTCGCAGGACGACCATGTCCGCCTTGTTGAACTTGGCTATGAAGAAGACGACCTTCCGGCTGCCACCGACCGAAGCAAGACGCACCGTGACCACGTGACTCAGAGGTCCGAGCAAGCGCGTGCGCTTCGGTGCTCCGACGATGACGAGGGTCGCCTGCGTGTTGAGTACGCGCTTGTACTCCGACCACGACCTGCTCCCGGCGATGTCGAGCAGCAGGTCGTAGCGCTGGTCACTTCGTGTGAAGTCCTCTCGCGTGTAGTCGACGACGTGGTCCGCGCCAAGTGAACGCGCGATCTCCACATTAGGTGTGGAGCAGACGCCGGTCACTTCCGCTCCGAGCGCCTTGGCGATCTGCACGGCGAACGTGCCCACGCCTCCCGACGCACCGTTGATCAGGACCTTCTGCCCTGCCTGAATCTGCCCCTTGTCGCGTAAGCCCTGCAGCGCGGTGAGCGCCGCAATTGGAACAGCCGCCGCTTCCTCGAACGTCACGTTCGAGGGCTTAGGCACGACCGCTCGTTCCTCGCGAACACAGACGTACTCGGCGAAAGCTCCGTCTCTCCCGCCGAAGACCTCGTCACCCGGTCGAAACTCTGTGACGTCTTTGCCGACCTCTTCGACCGTGCCGGCGAAGTCGACGCCGAGTCGCTCGCCCTTCGGTCTGCGAAGCCCCATTTGCACGCGCCCGACCCAGGGTCTGCCCGTTACGGAGTACCAGTCCGCCGGATTCACCGAGGCCGCGCGGACCCGCACCAGCAACTCGTCGTCGGAAGGGGTCGCCTTCTCGATCTCCTCGAGCTCGACCACTGCCTCGGCGGGCCCGAATCTGTGTCGAACGGCCGCTCTCATGTGGCGACACCGTTGAGGGTCAGCACGACGTTCCCGGTCTTCTGCCAGCTCTCGACGTACCTTGTCGCCTCGACGACGTCCTCGAGCGGGTAGGTCCGGTCGATCACAGGCCGGTACTTCCCGGCCTCGATGAGCTCCGTCAGGAGGAGGACGTTCTCGCGGTCGTAGCCCGAGACGTCGAATACCACCCGCCTCTTGCCGACCCACTTCGTCAGGAAGGCGAGCGGGAAGTTGTAGAGGCGATCGGTCGCGACGTAGAGCCCGCCAGGCACGAGCGCGCGTCGCGAGCGGAAGAGCGAGTGCTTTCCGACCGCGTCGAAGACCACGTCGTAGACCTGCCCGTTCTTCGTGAAGTCCTCGCGCTCATAGTCGATGACGTCGTTGGCGCCGAGGGAACGCACGAGCTTCACGTTCTTCCCGTTGCACACCGCCGTGACGTGGGCGCCGAGGTAGGCAGCCAGCTGCACCGCGGCGGTTCCGCACGAGCCCGACGCACCGTAGACGAGAAGCCTCGTTCCGGGGCCGACGTGTCCGGATCGGAGACCCGCCAGCCCCTGGCTCATGCCGTCGCAGACCCCGGCCGCCTCCGCAAAGGTGATACCGGCCGGCATGGGTGCGAGCAGGCCGTTCTCCCGCACGCAGACGTACTCGGCGTGGGAGCCGTTCCGCAGGCCGAACACACGATCGCCTATACCGAACTGCGTGACCGCGGCACCGGCTTCCTCGACCACGCCGGCGAACTCCAGACCGAGGATCCGCCGCCTGGGTCGTAGCAGCCCGAGCATGAAGCGCCAGATGAACGGGCTTGCCTGGCGCATGTGACAGTCCGTCCGCGTGACCGTCGTCGCGTGGACCCGCACTAGCACCTCGTCGTCCTTCGGGACGGGGCGCTCCACGTCGTCGATCCGCAGGACCTCGGGAGGCCCGTACCTATCGTGGACGACGGCTCTCATCAAACGACCCCGTTAAGCGTGAGCACGACGTTCCCGGTCTTCTGCCCCGTCTCGACGTACCTCGTCGCCTCGACGACGTCCTCGAGCGGGTAGGTCCGGTCGATCACGGGCCGGTACTTCCCCGCTTCGATGAGCTCCTTGAGAAAGAGGCCGTCCTCCTTCGTGTACTTCGTGATCCCCATCCGCACTTTCTTGCTACCGATCCCCCGGGTCAGCAAGGCGAGGAGCGGGACGTGCAACATGAACCCGGGGTCGGTGTCGAGGAAGGTCCCGCGCGGCTTCAGCGAGCGTCTGCACCGCCTGAACGCGTGCTTGCCAACCGCGTCGAAGACGACGTCGTACGTCTCGCCGTTCTTCGTGAAGTCCTCCTGCGTGTAATCGACGACCTCGGCCGCTCCGAGCGATCTCACGAGCTCGACGTTCTTCGTGTTGCAGACCGCGGTGACGTGCGCGCCGAAGTGCTTGGCCAACTGAACGGCAGCGGTTCCGACTGACCCGGAGGCGCCGTAGACGAGGACGCTCCGCCCTTCCAGATCGCCCGCCTTTCTCAGGCAGGCGAGTGCGAGCGCCGCTCCGTCACAGATCGCCGCGGCCTCCTCGAAGCTCAGGCCGGACGGCATGTGCGCGAGCACGCCGCTCTCCCGAACGCAGACGAGCTCCGCATGCGCTCCCGAACGGACGCCGAAGACCCGGTCGCCGACCTCGAACTCGCCGACGGCTGCGCCGACTGCTTCGACCTCGCCCGCCAGCTCCAGGCCGAGAACCTTCTGCTTGGGTCGAAGCAACCCGGTGAAGAAGCGGCTGATGAAGTACTCGGCACTGCGAAGTCCGGTGTCGGTCCGGGTGACCGTCGTGGCGCGGATCCTGACGAGGACTTCGTCGTCTTTCGGGACAGGCCGTTCGACCTCTTCGAGTCGCAGAACCTCCGGCGGCCCGTACCTCTCGTAGACGACTGCTCTCATTTTTTCCTCTCTCACCGCGCGTCTCACGACGCCGCATGGTGGCGGGCGGCCAGGAGGTGCCCGAGCATGGCTACGTCGTAGCCCCGTCCCGTGCGGCGGTAGCGTGGATCGCGAAGCTGCAGCGCCAGTCGCTCGCGCTGGGCTTCGCTCACAAGGGCGTGCCGACGGTCGTGCGTGAGCCGTCGGAGTGCGTCGTCAGTCATCGGACCACCCCGTTAAGGGTGAGCACAACGTTCCCGGTCTTCTGCCCCGTCTCGACGTACTTCGTCGCCTCGACCACGTCCTCGAGCGGGTAGGTCCGGTCGATCACGGGCCGGTACCTCCCAGCCTCCATGAGCTCCTTCACGAGAAGGACGACCTCCTTCGAGTACGCCGGGAGGGGGAGCGTGACCCGCTTGTCGCCGATCCATCTGGTCAGCAGGGCCAACGGCGGGACGTGCCACATGAAACCGAGGTCGGTCTCGATATAGATCCCGCCTGGCTTCAGTGAGCGACGGCATCGCCTGAACGAGTGCTTGCCGACCGCGTCGAAGACGACGTCGTACGTCTCTCCGTTCTTGGTGAAGTCCTCATTCAGATAGTCGATGACCTCGTCGGCCCCCAGCGACCTCACGAGCTCGACGTTCTTCGTGCCGCAGACGGCAGTGACGTGGGCGCCGAACGACTTGGCCAGCTGCACCGCAGCCGTGCCGATGGATCCCGAGGCACCGTAGATCAGGATGGTGCGCCCCTCGCGGAGGTCCGCTTTCCGGAGACACCCCAACGCGATGGCAGCTCCGTCACTGACGGCCGCGGCCTCCTCGAACGTCACGTCGGCAGGCTTGTGCGCGAGCGCGCCGGTCGCCCGTATGGAGACGTATTCGGCGTTCGCGCCGTGGCTCTTTACGCCGAAGACCTCGTCGCCGACGTCGAACTCGCTGACCGCCTCGCCGACCTCGGCCACCTCTCCCGCGAGCTCCATACCGGGCGTCCGGTACTTCGGCCGGAGCAGACCGGTGAAGAGCCGCGAGAAGAACGGCTCGGCTCCACGGAAACCGCAGTCTGTTCGCGTGATCGTCGTCGCGTGGATCCGTATGAGGACCTCGTCGTCCTTCGGGACAGGGCGCTCGACTTCCTCGACGCGCAGCACCTCCGGCGGGCCGTAACGATCGAACACGACTGCTCTCATCTCGTCCCCCTTCGTTTCTCGGCCTGTTGCGGATGCCGGATCGGCCCGCCGCCCTGCTTCCACATCTGGCCCGCTCGAAAGAGCTCCGCGGGCTTGCCGCCTGTTGCGCCGGGCCGAGCCCGGCGCCCGGTCGGGACGACCCACCCGTCCTCGGCGAGGATGCTGCGCCTGAAGTTCGCGGCGTCGAGCTGGACGCCCCAGATGGCCTCGTACACCGCGCGCAACTCGGCCATGGTGAACGTCTGCCCGACGAACGCGGTCGCGACGCCGGACGCCTCGAGCTCGACCCGGACACGCTCGATCGCGTCCCGCACGATGCGCTGGTGGTCGAACGCGAGCTGGAGCTTTCCGTTCAGGACGTCGGACACCGGAATGAGGGCGGCATCTGCTGCATCCGTCCCCGCCTCGATCGCTCCGACGTCGCGAAGCACGGCGATGTACCCGACCGTCACGACGTTCATGCGGGGGTCGCGCTCGGGATCGCCGTAGGCGCCGAACTGGGTCAGCAAGCTCGCAACATCGACACCGGTCTCCTCGACCAGCTCCCGTCTCGCCGCCTCGTCCAGGGTCTCGATGGGACGCTTGAAGCCTCCCGGGATCGCCCACATCCCCTCGAACGGCGCCTCACCACGACGCACGAGCAGCACATGGAGCATGCCTAGGGACATGGTCAGGATCACCACATCGACCGTCACCGCAAACGGGGGGAACTGCGACGGGTCGTAGCCCACCGGCGGTTCCCCACTCGGCGCCTTGCTCGTCACGCCAGTCCTATTCACCCGTACCGCCGGGCGTGCCGCGGCGAACACGGCTTGCGCTCGGACGAGTCCGCAGCCGACGGAAGCGGTCGCCGCGGTCGAGATGCCGGAGATAGTCGAATGGAAGCGCAGGGGGAAGCATGGAGGTCTCCTCTCAGTCCGGGCAGTTGGCGCCTGCGTGTGCAAATGCTCGTGCGAAGCCGGGAACCCACGCGAGTGATGGCGCCCCGGCGTCCTTGGTTCTAGTCTTCACGACTATTACCGTATCACCTGGTTAGAGTCGTGTCAACCAAAACCGTGCGACACGGCACTCAGATGTGCCGGTGCACCGCAGTCAAGTCACGGGATCAGTGGCATACGTTCTGGAGCGGGAATGGCCCTCGAGCGGCGCTGGCCCAGAGCCGGTGACATGCTGGGTGTTAGGGCAGCGGGACGGTTCCGCCGCCGGCCAGGCAGTCGGCGAGGTAGAGCGCTGTTCCGGGATCGCCGGTCCAGAGGGAATAGCGTCCGCGGCCGAGCTCCGCGCGTGCACGTGCCACCTGAGCGATCGAGTGCATTGCGAAGGCGCGGGCGCGCTCGAACCACAGCTCATCCCCTGTGCGCTCGAACAGCGCCAGGAAGGCATATCCATTACCTGCCGTGCCGTGGCAGAGGTTTGATCCTTTCGACAGCGGGCCGGCTCGCCAGGTGAGCTCGCCACCTGCAAGCAGCAACCGCTCGTGCTCATCGTCGTCGGGCGCCACGCGAGCGAGCGATGCGACGACACCGGGCGCTCCGTGACACCACTGCATCCGGATCGACCCGTCTCCATTGCTTTGCAGGCTCTCCATCGAGACGCGCGGAAACCAGTTCGCGAGCCCGTCCTCCTCGACGGCGTAACGGGCGGTGGTCTGCGCCGCGCGTCGATGAACCTCGCCGTCGGCATGCTGAGACAAGGCGAGCACGCAGCCTGCAAACCCGTGCGCAGGACCGATCCACTGCTCCACCATCCCGTAGAGCCGCTGTGTCCAGAGGCCGGTCTGCAGATCCCATTCATCGCGCAGCCAGGCTGCGCTCTCACGCCAGAGATCGAGCCACCGCGCCTCGCCGGTCAGTTCGTGCATTGCGGCAGCAACGAGCATGGTTCCCGGACTGCCCCACATCAGCTCACGGCGCTCGTCCCGCGCGTTCCCGGCGATCAGCTCGGCCAGCCGGTCGGCGTTCTCCGGCGACGGCGAGAGTCGATGCAAGACAAGCCGAATCCCCGTCTCGCCCATCCAGAGACTCCGCTCGTGATCGTAATCAGGGAAATCGGGCTCGTAACTGCGCTCGAGATACGAAACGTAATCCCGGCGGAGTTCCACGAGTCCGCTGCGCTGCAACGAATCGAGCGCCTGCACGACTCCCGCGCCGCCAAGGTAAACCGTCCGAAAGCGTCGCCGCTCGTCGACCTCGTCGTCGATGTCCTGGGGGTGGGTCGGCCAGCCATCGTCGAACGATCCCTCCGTATCCTCGGCGATCTCCCGGATCGCCGCGCGGGCGCGATCCGGGTCCCATCTGTCCTCGATCAGCCGTTCATGCGCGCGAGGTGTGAAGAGCATCGTCCGAGAGTAGAGGGCTGAACGTGCCGACGCCTGCGGGTGGCACGCGACACCTGACGGATCGTCCTTGGCGCAGGCGACGTGGTCGTCGCTCGGTTCAGAAATTGTCCCTCGAGTGTTGGTGTACATAGAGCGACGTCTGCCTGGCGAGCTCGTCGATCTCGGCGAACGACCGGCGCACAAGTGTCGATCTCGGCCCAACGCGTCCGTCGTCCATAGGTAAGGCTGGATACCCAACGACGAGAAGGAGCGACGATGAGATTCCTGATGCTGGTGTGCTGGGGCACCGACGAGATGGATGCCCAGGCCGAGCCCGACCCGACCGACAAGCTGAACGAGGAGAGCTTCCCCTGGCTCGACGACGTCCAGGCGCGTGGCATCTGGGTCACCGGAGACCAGCTGGCTCCGCCGCGTCGGGCCCGTTCCGTCCGGGTTCGCGACGGAAAGACGATCGTCACCGACGGTCCTTTCACCGAGACGAAGGAGGCGGTCGGCGGGTTCGACATCATCGAATGCGGCAGCCTGGAGGAGGCCGTCGAGATCGCGGCTGCACACCCGGTCGCCCGGATGGGAACGATTGAGGTCCGGCCGTTCTGGGGAAGCTGACCGCCCACCACGGGCTCACAGGCACTAGTTGCGCCCCCGTTCATCTCGAAGGCGAGTGACCGGGCGTTCAGACTGGACATGGGCTGCCAATCTCTCGATCCGGTGCCAGTCGGTAAGCGAGTGTGTCGGTTGGAGCGAGATGGAACTTTTCGGGGCAATTGAACATCAGCCATGTGTGACCGGTGATCGCCGTCTGCCGCTCGCTGCGAGCGACGAGTCTCTCCTGCAGGCGAGCGCAAACGGCGACCAGCAGGCGTTCTCCGAGCTCTACGAGCGGCACGCACGCACGATCTACAACTACCTCTTCCGCCGCCTGGCCGACTGGTCGGAGGCGGAGGATCTCACCGCGGTCGTCTTCCTCGAGGCATTCCGGCGGCGGAAGGAGGTCGTCGTCGTCGAGGGCAAGCTCCTGCCTTGGCTCTACGGGATCGCGACGAACGTGCTTCGCAATCGCCGTCGCGCGCTCTGGCGACACCGCCATCTCGTCGCACAGTTGACGGGCCAGCCGGGCGCCGAGGTGGCGCCCGACGTCGCCGCGCGCGCCGAAGCCGCGGCGCAGATGCGATCGGTCATGAAGCGCATCGCGATGTTGCCGCGCCTGCAGCAAGACGTCATCGCCCTCTGTGTGTGGTGCGATCTCAGCTACGAGGAAGCGGCTGTGGCGCTCGGCGTGCCTATTGGGACTGTCCGCTCGCGCCTCTCGCGAGCACGTGATGCGTTGGCGGAACTCGAGGACGCTTCGCGACATAAGGAAGTCGAGATGGAGTTGAGGAGGGCAGAGAGATGATCGAGATCCCTGGCGAGTTTCTGCTTCCCGAGGACGCTTTCCAGCGGCAGCGCGCCCTCCTCGGCGCGCACGTCGAGTCGGGGCGGCGTTCATCGCGACCGAGGCGCCGGCGAGTCGTCACTGCCGCCGCGGTGATCGTGGTGGGCGCACTTCTCGTCACGCCAGCGTTCGGCATCGGCGAGCGCCTCCTCGCTCTCATAGAGGGCGCACCTGCGCGGCCCGAGGTGCAGAGTCCTGTGTGGTCGCCCGACGGCCGGCGGATCGCTTTCGTGAACCGGCGCGACGGCAGGGCGCTGTACGTCATGAACGCCGACGGCAGCGGCCTGAGGATCGTGGCGCGCGTCCAGCGACTCGCCACCCCTGCCTGGTCGCCCGACGGGCGGAGGATCGTCTTCCAAGGCTGGGGCGATGGCGAGGTATACGTCGTAAACGCCGACGGAAGCGGGCAGCGGACGTTGGCGCGCAGGGGAAGCGGTCCTGCCTGGTCGCCCGACGGCCGGCGAATCGCTTTCGCGATTACCGGCAAGCTCTACGTCGTGAACGCAGACGGAAGCGGGCACCGGACTCTGACGCGGCTGGGGAGGGACGGGGGCGTTGCCACTCTTGCATGGTCGCCCGACGGGCGAAAGCTCCTCTTCCTGCTGGAGCACCCCTCCGCCCCCCGCTGCGGCTACTGCTTCCACCTCTTTGTCCTGAACGCCGACGGGAGCGGGCTGCGCGACTTGACGCGGGAGCTGAGTGGGGGTTTTGGAACTCCCGCTTCCGATCCTGTCTGGTCTCCCGACGGGAGGATGCTCGCCTTCGTGCGACTGAACACGCGACACGGGGTGTATGTCATCAACGCCGACGGCAGTGCGGTGCGGAACCTCACGCCCAAGTCGAGGGGGGCCTTCTACGCCGCGCCCGCCTGGTCGCCCGACGGGCGGAAGATCACCTTCGTCAGTAACCGCGACGGCCGCTACGCGGTTTACGTCATGAACGCCGACGGGAGCGGGCAGCGGAGCCTGAGGTGAACGCGGACAGCCGATCGCTCAGCCACACAAGAGAGTGGCCGCTGTGACGCGGCCACTTGACCGTTAGATCGCAGTCCGGACACCTCCTTCGCGCCGGTCTCTTCCGTAATCCTCGCGAACGAACTCGACTGCTTCCGAACGAGGGGGTGGGTGCGAGACGTGTGCGCCGGCGTCTCCCCGTC
>JBOHAY010000286.1:0-6029 GCA_050697935.1 Gaiellaceae bacterium
GGCTCGAGGCGCGCTCGGATCGTTCTGGCGACGAGAAGGCGTCGGCGTCACCGTGAGTGAGCACGCGAAAGCGCCTGTTTCCAGCGGCTTTCCCTGATGGAGCGTGCCGGGATCGAACCGGCGACCTCCGGCTTGCAAAGCCGGCGCTCTCCCAGCTGAGCTAACGCCCCGGGAGGGTCAAGTCTAGAGATGGACTAGGCGCTCGGCGGCGCTCCGCGAAGTCCCTTCTGCTCGAGCGCGCGAAGTGAATCGCCAAAGCCGGGATCGCCCGCTGCCGGTCGCGTCTCGCGCTCGAGTCGGCGCAGTCGTTCGTCGATCTCGGCGAGCTCGGCCCGGCTCGTGATCGGGGCGCCTCCGACGGCGACCTCGCCCGCGGCGAGCGCGGTTTCCCGGCTGGCTAGCTCCTCACTCTGTGCCGCGAGCTGTGACTGCGTACGGGCGAACGCTTTCTCGGCTTCCTGCAGCGCAGCGATACGCGCTTCTATGCGCGCCAGTTGCTCCTCCGGTGTCTCCGCCACTTCGGCTGCACGTCGCGCGAGGTCGGCCTCCATTCTCAGATAGGCGCGTTCTCGGGCGGCAAGCTCTCTCTCCCGGCGATTCAGCTCGTTCGCGTGAGCAGCAAGGCCGACTTGCGCATGTGAGACGGCCCTGTCGTCGCCGGGGGGCCTTCGTCCCGGGCTTCGATTCACATACGCAAGGGCATCGGCGAGCTCCCGCTCCCGCTGCTCGACCGCTGCCACGCGCTCGGTCAGCTCGAGTCGGAGCCTGCCGAGCTCCTGCTCGGCGGCGATGCGGATCGCGCGCAGCCGCTCTTGCTCACTCTCGATCGAGACGGGCTCGGGTTGGCGGCGGGCAAAAAGTCCCACGCAGCGATGATATGCGCGGGGCGGACGTTCTCCTGCTCGGAGACCGGTTACGCGGCGCGCTCGAGCCGCTCTTCCGCGCGGGCGCGGCGCACGATCTCTTCACGCTCTCCGAAGCGAAGGCGGGCCTTCTCCATGCGAAGTGCCTGCCAGAGCTCCTGCAGGTGTGCGTCGAGAGCCTTGATCTCGTCCTTGACCGTCGGGTCCAGCCCCTGGGAGAGGCGCTGCCAAAGAACTTGGCGCTCTTCCGAGAGCTGCTCGATCTCGGTGTGTATCTGATTCGGTGTCACGTTGGCTGAAACGTCCATGGTGCGTGTCACATTCCCGGTGCGCGAGCCGCTCAAACTGGAGGCTTGATGTGAAATTCACGCCGGCCGGATGACGGCCACGACGCGGCGCCGGATCGCTACCCTCGCGCGTCGCACCAGGCTTCGAGCCTGCACGACGCGTGAGTGCAGCGCCCCAGCTTGGTCGTTACCGCCCCCGGCTGCGCGCCAATTTCACATCAAGCCTCTAGTCGTATCCGAGCTCTGCGAGCCGATCCTCGTCGAGTCCGAAGTAGTGGCCGAGCTCGTGCAGCACGGTGATGCGGATCTCCTCGCGAAGCTCGGCGGGATCGGCGAAAGACTCCTCGAGGGGAATCCGGTAAATGGAGATCGTGTCCGGAAGTGAGCCGGCCATGTCGCCACGTTCGGGAAGCGGGACTCCGTGGTAGAGGCCGAGCAGGTCGGGGTCTTCCAGGTTTTCGTCCTCCACGACGACGGCCACGTTCTCGAGTGCCTCGGCGATGTGTGGAGGGAGCTCGTCGAGCGCAGCGCGCACGTGATCCTCGAATGTCACCGGATCACGAGGGCCATCAGCGCCTTCTGCGTGTGCAGCCGGTTCTCGGCCTGCTCCCAGGCGAGACAACGTGGCCCGTAGAGCACCTCCGCGGTGATCTCTTCGCCGAGATGGGCGGGGAGGCAATGCATAGCGATTGCGTCCTTGTCCGCGAGCGCGAGCAGACCGGCGTCAACGCGGTACGGCTCGAGCGCATGCAGTCGTTGCTCGCGATCCTCGTCTCGGCCCATGCTCGTCCAGACATCGGTGTACACGGCGTGCGCACCGTGCACGGCCTCGCGCGGATCGGTGACGACGTCGACGCTGCCGCCGGTCGAGCGTGCATCGTCGGAGGCGGCCGCCACGAACTCCGCGTTGGGCTCGTAACCGGCTGGTGTCGCCGCGACGAACGTCATCCCCAGACGCGCTGCGATACGCATGAGCGAGTGGCACACGTTGTTGCCGTCGCCGACGTATGCGAGCTGAACGCCCGCGAGCGTTCCGAATCGTTCGCGCAGCGTCATCGCGTCCGCAAGTGCCTGAAGCGGGTGGGACTCGTCGGTGAGCCCGTTGATCACGGGGATCGCCGCGTGCTCGGCGAACTCCTCGACCTCCTCCTGCTCGTACGTGCGGATCATGAGTGCCGAGAGGAAGCGTGAGAGGACGAGCGCGGTGTCGCGAAACGACTCGCCGCGGGCGAGTTGGAGCTCCGAGGCAGGGAGGAAGAGCGCCATCCCGCCGAGCTCTGCGATGCCCACCTCGAACGCGACGCGGGTGCGCGTCGACGGCTTGTGGAAGATGAGCCCGATCGTTCGACCCGGGAGTAGGCGAAGCTCACGCCGACGCGCTCGCTCGGCCTTCAGCTCGTCGGCAAGGTCGAGCAGCGTCTCGAGCTCATCGCGCGACCAGGCCGCAATGCGCGTGAAGCTGCGCCCTTTGAGCTCGCTCGGCACGCCTGGCATTGGGGCAAGTTACAACGTTGCAACTCGGATAGAGTCGCGTCGTGCCCACGTTCGCTCGTGCTCTGAACGGTCAGGTCGGCTACGAGTTCGCCGCGTCTCAGCAGTACATCGCGATCGCGACGTACTACGATGCGCAGACGCTGCCGCAGCTCGCCGCGCATTTCTATCGCCAGGCGGTCGAAGAGCGTAATCACGCGATGATGATAGTCCAGTATCTCCTCGACGCCGACGAGGAGGTCGTCGTCCCCGGCGTCGATGCGCCGCAGACGGATTTCGCCGACCCGGTGGCTCCCGTCGCGCTGGCGTTGGCGCAGGAGAAGCGCGTCACCCAGCAGGTCGTCGAGCTCGTGAAGCTCGCGCGCGACGAGGGCGAGCTCGTGGGCGAGCAGTTCCTGCACTGGTTCCTCCAAGAGCAGCGTGAGGAGGTCGCGTCGATGACCGAGCTCCTGGCGGTCGTCGAACGGGGCAAGGACAATCTCTTGCACGTCGAGGAGCACCTGAGTCGTGCTGCGGGCGGCGAAAACCCGCTCGAGGCCGGCGCCCCACCCGCCGCCGGCGGCGCGCTCTAGGAATCCGCTGTGCGCCAGATCCGTCTGCGCACTCAACGGCGAAGCCACGTCCTCGACATCACGAGCGAGGTTCGCGGCGCGATCGAAGGCGAGCTCGGGTCGGCGGTCCTCGTGTTCGTCCCGCACACGACCGCCGGTGTCACGATCAACGAGCATGCCGATCCGGCGGTCGCGCGCGACCTCGAGTCCGCTCTCGAGCGGATGGTCGAGGACGGCTGGTCGTGGGAGCACATCGAGCCCGGCGAGGAGAACGCGCCCACCCATGTGCGTGCAGCGCTCATGGGCCCGAGCGTCGTGATACCGCTCGAGGACGACGGTTCGCTCGCGCTCGGCACCTGGCAGGGGATCTTCTTCTGCGAGTTCGACGGGCCGCGCGAGCGGTCCGTCTACGTCTCCGTGGTCCAGTAGCGGCGCCAGAAGCGGCACTGCCTGCGCTCTCGTTCCTCGGCGAGCTTCGCCCGATGGCAGGTGATCCGTTCCTGGAGCAAGCGGGTCGCCTGTCGACAGCGCTCGTCGAGCTCTGCGTGCAGTTCAGGAGGAATCTTCCCTCGTCTCCTCCTGTTCGCCATCGTCGCCCACCGACTTCGTCGAGGTGTCACGAGTTCGCGCCGATCTTCCCACGGCTACGCTGGCCGGGATGGCCGCGCCCGTACACAAGGGGGAAGAGGTCGAGCTCTCGATCGAGTCGCTCGCGTATGGCGGCAACGGCGTTGCACGCTACGACGGCTTTGTCGTCTTCGTACGCGGCGGCCTTCCCGGCGATCGGGTTCGCGCGCGGGTGACGAAGGTCAAGCGCGGGTTCGCCGAGGGGTTCGCGAGCGCACTCCTCGAGCCCGGGCCTGATCGCATCGACGCACCGTGCCGGCACTTCGGGACCTGTGGCGGGTGCCGGTTCCAGGATCTCGCCTACGAGGTTCAGCTGGCGCAGAAGGCGCAACAGGTGCGCGATGCCCTGGTGCGCATCGGGCGTATTGCCGACCCGCCGCTCGAGCCGATCGTTCCCGCCACGTCGATCTACGGGTATCGCAACAAGCTCGAGTACTCGTTCTCGACCGGTGAGGACGGTGTCGAGCTCGGCTTCCATCGCGCCGGGCGCTGGGACGAGGTGGTCGACATCGAGGAGTGCTTGCTCACCACCGACGTCGGCAACGAGATCAGGCTCGCAGTTCGCGCCTGGGCGCGCGAGGAGCGGCTCGAGCCGTACGACCAGGCGACGGGTGAGGGATACCTCCGTCATCTGGTGGTTCGCGAGGGACGGAACACGGGCCAGGCGCTCGTCGTTCTCGTCACGGCACCGGGCGAGCCCTTCGAGACGGGGTACTTCGTCGACGTCCTGCGACGGTTCCCGCAGGTGCGCTCGATCCACTGGGCGATCAACGACACGCCCGCGGAGCAGACGAACCTTCCCACCAAGCTTCTCTGGGGCGATGACGCGATCGAGGAGGAGATCCTCGGACTCCGGTTCCGCGTCCGTCCATCGGCGTTCCTGCAGACGAACACCGAGATGGCCGAGCAGCTCTATGGCCTGGCGCGCGAGCTCGCCGGCCTCACCGGCGACGAGAACGTCTTCGACCTCTACTGCGGAACGGGCACGATCGGGCTTGCGCTCGCCCCCGAAGCGCGCTCAGTGTGGGGGCTCGAGATCTCCGAGGAGGCGGTCGCGTGTGCCATCGAGAACGCCGAGCTCAACGGGATCCAGAACGCGCAGTTCTTCGCCGGGAACGTCGGACAGACGCTCGAGGAGCTCGCAGAGAAGGCGGGAACGGCCGATGTCGTGGTCGTCGACCCACCGCGCGCAGGTCTTGCGGGAAAGGCGCTTCGGCGCACCGGGGCGCTCGCCGCTCGAAGGATCGTGTACGTCTCCTGCAACCCCACGACCCTCGCGTCCGACGTCCAGGTCCTGCGGGACGAGTACGGATACGAGCTCATGCGCTGCCGCCCGGTGGACATGTTTCCGCACACGCCGCACGTCGAGTCGGTCTCGCTTCTCACTCGGACCTCGTCGTAGGGGCGAGGCTTGCCTCGCCAGTGCGACTCAAGGGTCGTCCCTATGAGCGTGCGTGCAACCGGGCCGTGCGCACGTTCCGCCAGAGCAGATCGGCGTTCGGGATCACGAAGCCGAGACAGACGGCGGGCAGGGCCGGCAATCCGGCGATGTCGTCCCACGTCCACACGAGCATCAACGTACCCGCGAGAAAGCCGGTCATCCCAACCCACGTCCACGTAACGCGAAGCGCGAAGCGGTCGGCGGCGGCGAGGAAGAGCGCGAAGAAGAGGATGTCGGGAGGGCCGATGTTGACTGTTCCCGTCTCGCCCGGATTCGGGAACGCCACCGACACGCGCTCGAACAGCCCGGGCCGCTCCTCGACGACGTACTCGGTCGGGCCGGCCGCGACCGACCAGATGTCCACCCAGGGTACGAGCACCGCGACCAGCGCGATCCACCAGAGCTCTTCGAAGAGCGTGAGGAACCAGAACCCGACGAGTGCGTAGAAAGCGAGTTTGGCGACGTTCCCCGCCGAGTCGACCTCGAGCAGTGTGAGGACGACCGCGGCGCCCGCTGCCACAGCGGCAGTAGCAAGAAGCGCCCGGGTGCCGGCCTGTGCGAGCGGAAGCGCAATCCAGATCGCGGCCGCGAAGGCCGGGAAGACGACTCCACTCTGGAATACGACATCGAGCCCCGAGGGGAACTCGGGAAGGCTTCCAGCACCGGCGCCGTAGGCGACGAGCACGGCGAGGAGCGCGACGAGCGCGGCTGCCCGTGACCGAGAGAGACCGAGCCGGAATCGAGGCTCGAGGTCCATTAGCGCCGCGGG
>JBOHAY010000287.1:0-6512 GCA_050697935.1 Gaiellaceae bacterium
CGCCGGCCAGAACGGCGGCGCCCCGCAATCCTCGGATCAGCGGAGGGAGAAAGTGACGCTGATGCTCGCGCTCGTCTCTTGCTGTCCAGGGACGATCGGAGTCGATCCGGCGTCGAGCGCGGCTCGCTCGGCATAGGGCACCGGCATCGCGGCGCCGCTCTCGACGATCGTGGTAATCGTGCCCAGCGAGCGGCCAGACGCCTTTGCCAGGACCTCGGCTCGCAGCCGTGCGTCAGCGACGGCCTTTGCGAGGGCAGATCGATACAGCTCCTCGGCGTTGCTCGAGCTCAGGCCAGGCCCGGAGACCTGGTTTGCGCCGGCCTCCGCTGCCGCGTCGATCAGGCCGGCTGCGTCGCCGACGTCGCCGACGGCCGACACGCTGTTCGAGGCCGTGTAGCCGTCGACCGCTCCGGTCTCGTCGGTGAACGGGTAGACGCTCACCCACTGGGTGGCGATCTCGCGCGCTCCTGCCTGGCGGAGTGCGTTGATCACCTTGCGCATCGCGTCGGCGTTCGCGGCGACGGCCGCCTGCGCGGTCGGACGACGGGTTTCGACGCCGAACGACATCTGTGCCTCGTCAGGGACTGCCTTGACGGTGCCGACGCCGTTGACGGTGAGCGAGTCGGGAGTGGCTGCAGCATCCTGCGCGCCCGCGAGGTCGGGCAGCCCGACAGCGCCCGCAAGGGCGACGACGGTAAGACCGGCAGCTACGACAAGGAGCAATCGCTTCATGGGAGAACCTCCGAGGTCGGTGTGTCCTGTACTACGCCGCCGCGCATACCTGGCGTCACGGCGATGGGTCACTCCGGCGTCCGCTAATCGGTGTGAGCCACGTAGCGTCCGAGGACGAAGTCCCAGCCAGTGTCGTAGTTGCTTCGCTTCGTTGCGCCGCCGTCGCCAAGCGCCTCCCACCCTCGGTGTTCGAGATCGACCCGGGTGCCTTCTCCTTCGGGAACGAAGTGAACCTCGACCTCGGTCGGCACGTCGTCGGCTCCGCGGATGTTCCAGGCGAGCACGAGGCGGCTCGGGGGCTCCCACTCGAGAACGGTGGCCCAGTGCCCCTTCTTGCCGGCTGTCGAGAGCTCGTAGACCTCTCCACCTACCTCAGGCTCGAAGACGATCTCGTTCACCGTTCCATGAATCGAGTGGCTCTCGATCGGCCACCAACTGATCGCATCCGCCGTGAAGATGCGGAACGCCTCCTCGACGGCGCAGTCGACCGTGATGGTCTTGCGCACGACCTCGATCATGAGTGTGTCCTTCATCGTGACTCTCCTTTCGTCTCGGCCGTCGCCTTGAACCGCGCGAGGGCCTCGTCCCAGAATCCGTCGACCCAGGCCCGGAGCGCTCGGACTCCGGACGCGTCGATCTCGTACAGATGCCTCGTCCCGTTGCGTCGGTGGGTCACGAGACTCGCCCCCTCGAGGATGCGCAGGTGCTGCGACACCGCTGGCCGGCTCACCGGGAGCTCTGCCGCGAGCTCGCCGACAGAGCGGGGCCCGCTCTTAAGGAGCTCGAAGACCTGCCGGCGTGTCGGGTCGCCCAGTGCGTCGAGAAGATGACCGTTAGCCTGCACTTACCGTAAGCTACTACTTACGGTCGCGCGCTGTCAACCTCTCCAGTGGTTGGTGATGGGGGTGCGGCGGTCGCGACCGAAGGCCTTCGGTCGCAGCTTGACACCCGGTGGCGCCTGCCGGCGCTTGTACTCGGCGCGGTCGACGAGCCCGAGCGCGCGCTCCACGACGTCGGGATCGAACTCCGCGAGGAGCTCCTCCCGCGAGCGATCCTGCTCGACGTAGGCCTCCAGCACCGGGTCGAGCACGTCGTATCCGGGGATCGAGTCTGCGTCGCGCTGATCCTCGCGAAGCTCCGCACTCGGCGGGCGCTCGATCGTGCTCCGCGGGATGAGCGCGCGGCCGGCGCGCTCGTTGAGATGCTCGGCAAGCCGGAACACGTCGGTCTTGAAGACGTCCTTGAGGAGCGCGAAGCCGCCGACCATGTCGCCATACAACGTCGAGTATCCGACCGCCAGCTCCGACTTGTTCCCCGTCGAGACGACGAGCCATCCGTACGAGTTCGAGAGGCCCATGAGCAGGATGCCGCGGATGCGGGCCTGCAGATTTTCTGCAGCGAGCCCCGCAAGGCCGCCGGCGATCTCACCCCGGAGTGACTCGTGAAACGTCTCGACTGCGGGCTCGATCGGAATCTCGCGAAAGTCGCAGCCGAGGCTCTCGGCGACAAGGCGCGCATCCGAGCGTGTCACGTCCGACGAGAAACGTGACGGCATCGAAACGCAGTGGACGCGATCCGAGCCGAGAACGTCGGCGCAGAGTGCGGCCGTCACTGCGGAGTCGATCCCTCCCGAGACGCCGACAACGACGTCTGCGAAGCCGTTCTTGTCGACGTAGTCGCGCAGGCCGAGCATGAGTGCGAGCCGCATCTGTTCGAGCTCCGGCTCGAACGGGACGACGTCGCCGCTGGAGACGGCACTGCCATGAGGGAGGGGAGGATCGAGCTGGACCGTCGTGACCGCTGGCGCGGCCTCACGTGATCGGTCCAACTCACGCCGGCGCACGTCTCGCAGCCGGCGGCCGATCGCGTCGGCGGGCTCGAGGTCGACGACGAGCAAGTGCTCCTCGAAGCCGGGCGCGCGTGCGACGATCTCGCCGGAAGGGTCAAGAACGACCGAGTGGCCGTCGAAGACAAGCTCATCCTGACCGCCGACCATGTTGCAGAACGCGAGGTAGGCGCTCGTGTCGCGCGCCCTCGTGACGAGCATCTCCTCGCGCTCCTCGGCCTTGCCGACGTGGAACGGCGACGCAGAGAGGTTGACGATCAGCTGAGCTCCTGCAAGAGCGAGATCAGTCGCGGGCGGGCCGGGCTGCCAGACGTCCTCGCAGATTGTCGGTCCGACGTTCGTATCGCCGAGCTGGAGCAGCACCAGGTCGTGGCCTTCGGCGAAGTAGCGGTGCTCGTCGAAGACGCCGTAATTAGGGAGGAAGTGCTTGCGGTAGACAGCTCGCACGCGCCCGTCGGCACAGGCGGCGCACGCGTTCGTCAGATCTCGGTCGAACCACGGCGTGCCAACGAGGGCGACGATTCCAGTAGCGGCTGCCGCGATCTCTTCGGTCGACGCGCGCGCTGCACGAACGAAACCGGGGCGAAGAAGGAGGTCCTCCGGCGGATAGCCCGTCGTGGCCAGCTCCGGGAACACGATGAGGTCGGCTTCGGCACGTCGCGCCTCCTCGACGCCTGCGAGGATCTTCACACGGTTTCCCGCGAGGTCGCCAACCACCGCATTCAGCTGTGCGAGCGCGATTCTCAGAGTTTTCGCCTCACAGTCACAAACCGAGTGTAACTACAGTCCCCCAGGCATGGAGATCACGTTCGAGCAACGCTTTCGCGGCCCGCTGACGTCTGCGAACGGCGGCTATGCGTGCGGTCGGATCGCGGAGTACGTCGACGCGGAAGCCGTCGAGGTCACGCTTCGCCTGCCGCCGCCTCTCGAGCGGCCGCTCGTCGTTCGTCGCGACGGCGACGTCGCGCAGCTGCTCGACGGAGACGCGGTGGTCGGCGAGGCCCGTCCTTCCGATCTCGTAGTCGAGCCACCGGGGCCCGTATCACGCGACGAGGCCGAGGCGGCCAGGCAGCGCCATGTGCGCGTCGGGAGCCCGGAGTTCCGCGAGTGCTATGTCTGCGGCGAGCGATCCATCGGCGACGGGCTCGCAATCCACGCTGGCCCTGTAGTCGGCCGCGAGCCCCTCCACGCTGCCCCCTGGACGCCGAGCGAGGTCGGCAGCGAGATCGTCTGGGCTGCCATCGACTGTCCCGGCGCCTACGCCGTGGGTGCCGCAGGAAGAGGAGAGATCGTCCTTGGCCGCATGACGGCAAGCGTGTTCCGCGTGCCGAGCGCAGAGGAGCCGTGTGTCGTCGTGGCGTGGCCGGAGGGGGAGGACGGCCGCAAGGTCTTCGCAGGAACGGCGTTGTTCGGTGAAGGCGGTGAGCTCCTCGCCTTCGCTCGCCAGGTCTGGATCGCGCCGCGCCCTACCGGGGTGTGAGTGCGAGCAGGAGCCCGCCGTCCTCGTCGTAGGCGGGGAAGAAGTCCGCCGTGACGCGCTTCTCGCGGCCGGCCCGAGTACGGATCTCGAGTTCCTGCCCCAGCTTCCGCACGCCCCACTCGCGCACGACCTCGATGGGCGACGTGTCCGAAAGCGCGAGCGCCTCGACCATGTCGCGACCGATGAGGTCGGCGTCGCGGTACCCGGTGAGCTCGAACACGCCGCGGCCGGCTGCCAGCACGCGCGTGTCGCGGTCGCACACGACGAACCCCGTCTCGGGAGCGGGGTAGTAGTCCTCGAGGAGCTCGAACAGGAACCCGAACGCGCAGCTGCGGCACTGAACGGCCTGCATCGTGAACCCGTCGTAGCCGTCGAGGTCGACCGATCGCTGTTTGCAGTTGGGGCAGATGAAGTACGGCACCTGCGCTCAGGGTAGGCGATTGGTGTGTTCGCGCGACGTTACGTCACCGTCGCAGCCGGATCGCGTTCAGGTCGCTGGCGGTGATCTCGTCGGCTCGGGCGATCAGCTCTTCGATGTCGTCGTGCTCCGCGTGGAGGTACCGACCCGTCAGCGCGTCGGCCCGCCCCGACGCCAGAACCCGAACGAGCTTCGGAGCGAGATCGGGCGGCGTCCACGGCGCGTTGTCGCCCATGTGTTCGGTCATCGACGTGCGCACGAGTCCAGGGCTGATCAGGAAGACGTGGACGCCGGTGTGTCCGAGTGCGGCCGCCAGGATCTCGGTGAATCGCCCGAGCGCCGCCTTGCTCGGGCCGTAGGACGTGCCGAGCGCGACGGTCGGGTTGGTGATGGGGAGGTAGGAGCCGCCGCTGCCGATGTTCACGATTCGCCCGTGGCCGCGACCGGCCATGAGCGCGCCGACAGCGCGGCAGCAGAGGTAGGTGCCGAGGACGTTCACCTCGAAGACGCGCCACCACTCGTCGGGCGACTCCTCGAGGAAGGGCCGGCCGCTGCCGGAGATGCCGGCGTTTGCGACGAGCAGGTCAATCGACCCGAGCTCTCGCTCGGTGCGCTCGACCCATGCGTCGACATCGTTGCGACGCGTCACGTCGCCGACGAGAGCGAGCCCGTCGAGCTCTTCGGCCACCGCCTGGACCTGCTCGGGCGTCCGGCCCGTAACGGCGACCCGCATTCCCGCAGCTGAGAGCTCGCGCGCGACCGCGGCGCCGATCCCGCGGCCGCCGCCCGTGACGAGCGCGACGCCTTCGAGCCGGTCAGACGGCACGAGCTATCTCGTCGAGCGCCTCGGGGTTCTCGAGCGTCGAGAGGTCACCGGGATCTTGGCCGAGCGCCCGCGCGCGAACGGCACGCCGCACGATCTTGGCGCTCCGCGTCTTCGGCAGGGCGGCGACAAAGATGACTCGATCCGGCGTGAACGCCTTGCCGAGCTCGTGAGAGACGGCGTCTTTGACGTCCGTCTCGCTCGCCTCTGCGCCCGGCGCGAGCACGCAGTAGAGCCAGGCGACCTCCCCCTTCACCTCGTGCGGCATCCCGATCGCCGCGGCCTCAACGACCGCGGAGTGGTCGACCGCCGCCGACTCGAGCTCGGCCGGGCCGATCCGCTTGCCTGCGATGTTGAGAGTGTCGTCCGAGCGGCCGTGGAGAAACCAGTAGCCGTCTTCGTCGACGGACGCCCAGTCGCCGTGGGTCCAGACGCCGGGGAACCGGTGCCAGTACGTCTCGAGGTACCGCTCGGTGTCCCCCCAGATCCCGCGCGTCATTCCCGGCCAGGCGCGTTTACAGACGAGCTCGCCCACCTCGCCGCGAACGGGGTGCCCATGGTCATCGAAGACGTCCATATCCTCGCCGAGAGCCGGGAAACCGACGGAGCACGGCTTCGTCGCGCTCATCATCGTCACGGAGAGAAAGCAGGCGCCGACCTCCGTGCCCCCCGAACAGTTGACGATCGGAATCCGGCCTCTGCCGCAGACGTGTTCGTCCAGCCAGTCGTACGGGCCTCGGTTCCACGGCTCGCCTGTGGTCACGACGCTTCGCAACGACGTGAGGTCGGCAGCAGGATCGCCGCGCGGGATGAGCGCTCGGACGAGCGTGGGCGACACCCCGAGCATGGTCACGTGCTCGGTTTCGACGATTCGCCAGATGCGGTCCTGAGGTCGGTCGGGAGCGCCTTCCATGAAGACGATCGTGGCTCCGCAGGCCATGGCCCCGACAACCGTCCACGGGCCCATGATCCAGCCCATGTCCGTCGCGAAGAGCACGCGATCTCCGGGCTCGAGATCAGCCTGATAGGCCGTCTCGCTCACGATCGAAAGTAGAAAGCCGCCCTGGACGTGAAGCGCGCCCTTCGGCCGCCCGGTTGTGCCCGACGTGTAGGCCAGCAGGTACGGCGCCTCGGAGTCGACCTCGACGGGCGCAACGGCGCCGTCCTTGCCGTCGACGAGCTCGTCCCAGAAGACGTCGCGGCCGACCACCAT
>JBOHAY010000288.1:0-6752 GCA_050697935.1 Gaiellaceae bacterium
CGGGCTCCGACAATCCGAACATCAGCCTGCTCGTCGAGACGGGGGTGGCGGAGCTCGTGGCCGCCGAACTCTGGCAGCGCCGAGCCGCCGCGGGGGACCCCGCTCTCGCCGATCCATAGCTGGCCCCGGTCCGATCAGTCGAGCCACTCTGGCCGTTCGAAGCCGCCGTATTCCTGGATCGCGCCGTAGACGCTCTGTACGACCTCGGTCCGATGCACGCAGACCCGCACCGTGCCGTAGGGCAGCCTGTTCTGCCGCTTTTTCTGGCTGTACTTTGAGTACACGTTCACCCGTCGACTTGCGGAGGCACGATGTCGGTAAGCCGAGCGTGTCGAGCCAGAACTGTTCGATCTCCTGCTGCCGCTCGATGTGATCTGCGAAAAGATTGCAGTCCAGCCGGAATCCATCGCTTGGCACGGCGAAGTGAGTCCGCATGAACCGAACGAATAAACGGACCATTGCGGGGTCCGAGTTCACGAACTGCACCGAGTTCCGCATCTTCGAGCCCTCAGCCCAATAGAGCATGCAGCCCGCCACATGAAGCGGAACCAGTCGTCGGGCCTGACGTCGTCCATGCTCCTGATAGGAACTGCGGACCTCTCGCGCGGCTTTGCTCCTCCCTGCAGCGGCGGCCGCTCGGCCATTTGCCGACATCCTTCGAAGCAGTATCGCGCGCTGCTCGGGTGTCGACGGAACGTCGCGAACCCAGTAGCTGACCGATGAGACGGACACGCCGACGAGACGTGCGATCTCCTTCAGCGAACAGCCCTCGGTTCGCAACCGGCGAGCCTCTTCGCGCTCAACCGTTTTCTTCATTGAGAACAGAGTAGCGAGCGGAGCGGACGAAAAGCGGGCGGCCGGGCTCGAACCGGCGCGACGACCTTGGAAGGGTCGGATGCTACCGCTACATCACGCCCGCACGCCGTTAGCGTAGCGCCGTGGATCCGTACGCGTGGTCGTGGAACCCGGAGGCGCTCGTTGCCCTCGGCCTGACCGCTGCCTACGTCCTCGCACTTCGCCGCTACCCCGCCGCGCCCTGGCGCATCGTCTGCTTCCTCGCCGCGATGGTGCTCCTCCTCGTCGTCAGCGTCACGCCGATCCACACCCTCGGGATGCACTTCCTGCTGACGGTCCATCTGCTCCAGAACGTCGTCCTCGCGGAGTGGGCGCCGCTTCTCGTCGTTCTCGCGATCCCGCCGGCGCTCGCGGCCCGGCTCGCTCGACCGCGAGCCATCCGTGCGCTCACCCACCCCGCAGTCGCACTCCCGCTCTGGCTCGCGAACTACATGCTCTGGCACCTCCCCTGGCTCTACGACACCGCGCTCGAGAACCCGAGCACCCTCCTGCACCTCGAGCATGCGTTGTACGTCCTCACCGGGTTGGCGCTGTGGTGGTGCGTCTTCCAGGACGAGCCGCACCGCCTCGGCGCCGGTGCCCGCGCCGGCTACGTGTTCGCGGCATTCGTTCTCGGGAGTCCGATCGGACTCGTCATGGCGCTCGTCCCGAGCGCGATCTATGACTTCTACGTCGCCGCCCATCACCGAGTGTGGGGGGTCGGCCCACTCGAGGACCAGCAACTCGCCGGCATGCTCATGACCGTCGAGCAGGCGATTGTCTTCTTCGCCGTATTCGCGTTCTGGTTCGTTCGCTTTCTCGCAGAGGAGGAGCGACGTTCGGACGTTGACCGCCCTCCGGCGGCCGCGTAGGCTCGCGGCAATGCGCTGGGCCGTCGGAGTTACCGCATTGACAGGCCTCATGGCGGTCGCCATGCCGGCTGCCGGCGCATCCTCGGCGAGCGCATTTCGGTACGGCGTCGCGGCGGGTGAGATCAACTCGACTTCGGCGATCCTGTGGACACGCGCGCCGAAGGCAGGTCTCGTGGAGCTCGCCGTCGCGGCTCGCGGGGACGCGAAAGCCCGCCTGTTCGAAGGTCGGGCCACCCGCGAGGCAGACCTCACGGTTCAGGGTGTCGTTCGCAAGCTGAAGCCGGGTACGACCTACACCTATGCGTTCGCGCAGGGAAAGGCGACCAGTGCAGTCGGGACGTTCACGACTGCGCCCGCCTCAACCACCGATGCCTCGGTTCGCTTCGCCATCACAGGAGACGCGGATGCAACTCCGGGGCCGAACGGCGCGCCCGGCTTCAACCGTTTCGAGGTCTACGCCCGCATGGCGGCGGAGAAGAACGCCTTCAACATCAATCTCGGCGACACGATCTACTCGGACAGCGAGATCGGTGGCGCCCCGGTCGCGCGCACCGTCCCGCAGAAGTGGGCGAAGTACAAGCTCGGCCTCGCGCTGCCCGCACTGCGGCAGCTACGCGCGTCGGCCGGCCTCTACAGCCACTGGGACGACCACGAGTTCATCAACGACTTCTCGCGATCCGACGACGGGGCGGCGATCTACGAGGCGGGCGTCACGGCGTTCCTGGACTACGCGCCGTCGCGGTTCTCGGAAGCAGGTGGGCTCTACCGCACGGTTCGCTGGGGGAAGCACCTCGAGCTCTTCTTCCTGGACGAGCGGTCGTTCCGAAGCGGGAAGGCGACTCAGGTGTGCGCGGGCGACCTCGCCCCGACGGCGCCGCAGGCCGTGCGTGATGGATTCTCGACACTTGCTCCCGCACTGAAGGCCCCAGTGCCACCTGCGTGCCTCGCGGCGATCAACGATCCGGCTCGCACGATGCTCGGCGCGCGTCAGTACGCCGCCTTCACGAAGGCGATCAGAGCATCGAAGGCGACATGGAAGGTCATCGTGAACGAAGTACCGATCCAGCAGTACTACGCGCTCCCGTACGACCGCTGGGAGGGGTACGCGGCCGAGCGCGAGCGTCTCCTTCGCTTCCTGCAGGCAAACGTGACGAACGTCGTATTCCTCACCACCGACACGCACGCGAACTTCGTCAACGAGGTGCGCTACTCGACGCTCGGTAGCGTGCCGGAGGGCACCGGGATCTGGGAAGTCGTCACTGGCCCAGTCGCGACGAACACGTTCGCGAAGGAGATCGACGGCTTCCTCGGGACGCCCGGCGCCGGCACCGCGATCGGCGCGCTGTTCTTCAAGCCCCCGCCGCCGAACGGCATGGGCATGCGCTGCGCCGCCCTCGACACCTTCAGCTACTCGCAGGTGACCGTGACCGCGCGAACGCTCACGGTCGCGATGAAGGACGCGAGGGGAAGACCGGTGCAGGAGGCGACGGGCGTCGAGTGCGCCCCGTTGGTGCTCACCGTGCGCTAGGGCCAGGTATGCCCCGGCCCCCATTCGGACGCTCGACCTTTCCGCCGACTACCCTCTCAGCGGGCGCCCGTAGCTCAGTGGACAGAGCGGCGGACTTCTAATCCGCGGGTCGCAGGTTCGAATCCTGCCGGGCGCATCCGACCAGCAGGGTGCTCAAGAGTCTGTCGCCTATGGCGACCCGGACTGCGCTCATCAAGCCCCGGAAACCGAGGCGCTCGCCAAGCGTGCGACAGCTGTGATGTTGCCCTTTCTCTCGTACAGGCGGATCGCCTCCTGGACCGCGGCCGTCGACTCCTCCGGTTTGCCTGCGAGGCGCAGGACCTCGGCGAGATCGGCGAGCGCATGTGCGTGGAGATCGAGGAAGTCGGTGCTGGAGACGATCGCCGTCGCTTCGCGCCCGAGGCGCTCGGCCTCTTCGAAATCACCCCGGCGTGCCAAGAGCTTCGCCCGCACGCGCCGCCAACCGACCTGCGCGTCGGCGTCCTCGGGCACGGTGAGGCGTTCGGGCGGCCAGCGCTCCGTCAGTATCAGAGCCTCTTCGTCTCGACCTTGCGCGAAGAGCGCGTCCACGAGCAGTGGTGCGACGCTCGAAAGAAAGCCAAGCTCGCCGACCCGCTCGAGACCCTCGCACGCGGGGCGCAGCTCACGCTCCGCGGCTGCGGCATCGCCTTCGAGCAGTTCGACGGAGCCTGCCGCGGGCGCTGTGTGGGAGTCGAACAGGACCTGGAGGCCGTGCTCCTTGGCCAACGTCTTCGCCTGCGAAATCAGATCGCGCGCGATTTCGAAGCGCCCCCGCATTGCCTCGAGCTGTGCGCGTTGTTCGAGGAGGGCAATTTCGAATCGTCGGTTCGTCTCTGCGCGCAGGCCCATCTCCTCGAGTCGCTCGAGCGCTTCCTCGACCGGCATCGGGCCGCGATGCATCACTGCAATCACGTACTGGAGGCTCTCGGCTTCCTGGGCGCGGTCGCCCGCGTTACGGGCGTACCGCGCCGCCCGTTCCAGATCCTCGAGCGCGGCGCCGGACTCGCCCTTCCAGAAGCGGAGCTTTCCGGCAAGACAAAGGGCTCGCGCCAGTCCCGCCTCGTCACCTAGCTCCTCGAAGACCGGAATCGCCCCGTCGAGCTCGCGTAGTACCTCCTCGCGCCCGACACCCGTGTGAGCAGGCCTGTGAAACCGCAGGTCGGCGAGAGCAACTGCCGCATCAGCTTCCACCCCGCGCATGCCCGCCGCCCGCCCGCGCTCTACGGCCTCCGAGAGGACAGCATCCGCCTGTGCCATTTGACCCGCTTCTCGCAGTACCCGGCCGAAGGACGGCAGGAGCTCCAGGCGCCGGCGATCGTCCACCGGCAGCAAGGCCACCGCTCGCTCGAGCAGGTTCGCCGCCGCCTGCGTATCGCCGCGTGCGTCCGCTCGCTGACCCGAAGCGGCGAGACGCTCTGCAGCGCGCCCCGCAAGCGTTCGGGCTCGGCTGTCCGCGGGACCAAGGTCGGCCACGTTTCGGTAGGCCTGCTCGAGGTGGTACCCGACGATCTCGTCGAATTCCTCTCCCCTCCCGCCGAGCCAGTCCGTAAAGCGCTCGTGCAGCTCGGAGCGGAGCTCTTTCGGGATGCGCTCGTACGCCGCATCCCGGATCAGCATGTGCCGGAAGCGGAACGTGTCCTCGATCGCCTCGTGCGGGCGGATCAGTTCCTTGCGGACGAGCGTCGCGAGCCGGGTCCCCTGAGGCCGGCGCTGGTCGGGAGCCAGGGCGCCGAGCGCCTCCCACTCGAAGTCCAGCCCGATGACCGAGGCGCGCTCGAGGAGATCCCGCTCCTCGTCGGGAAGGCTATCGAGGCGTGCGGCGAGAAGCGCCTGGATCGTCGACGGGACGCGGTCGCCCTCAGCGCCGCCTTCGGCCACCGTCGCCAGCAGCTGCTCGACGAAGAGCGGGTTTCCCTCGGCCACCTGACGAATCCGGACGCGGGCTTCCTCTTTGAGCTGGCCGCCACCCAGCAGGCCCTCGATCAGCTCTTCAGCCTCGCTCTCTGCGAGAGGCTCGAGAGTGAGCATCTCGGCACTCGCGCGACCCGCGCCCCAAGCCGGGCGCTCGTCGACGAACTCCGGGCGGGCAGGACACAGGAGCAGGAGCGGTGCATCCCGCGCCCAGTCCGCGAGATGCTCGATCAGGTCGAGAAGGGTCGGCTCGGCCCAGTGAATGTCTTCGAACACGAGCACAAGCGGGCTCTGGCGTGCCCGGCGCTCGACGGCCTTGCGAACCGCCCAGAAGATCTCCTCCGGAGTTCCAGCCTCGAGCGCCGCGTCGAGCTCGTTCTCCGCACCGGCAGCGGCGAAGATCTCGCGCAGCGGCCAATACGTGATGCCTTCACCGTAGGGTAGGCAGCGGCCCGAGAGCACGAGCGCTTCGCCGCGGAGGTCGGCTGCGAGCTCTCGGACGAAGCGTGACTTCCCGATGCCCGGCGGGCCAAGCACCGTGACGAGCACGGAGCGGCGTTCCGAGACAGCTCGGTCGAACGCGCGTCGCACACGGGCGAGTTCTTCCTGCCGGCCGACGAACGACGCGTCGAGCCGCATCTCGAAGGTCGCTCCGCGCTCGACAATGCGCAGCAGGCTGTACGCCGCGACAGCATCCATCTTTCCCTTGAGCGAGAGGGGCTCGACCGGCTCGACCTCGACCTCGTCTCGGGCGAGCTCGAGCGTCTGTCCGCCGAGCAGAATCTGGCCGGGGGCTGCTGCCTGTTCAAGACGTGCGGCGACGTTGACCGCGTCGCCCGTTGCGAGCCGCTCCCCTGACGCTGTCTGACCCGCCACCACTTCACCGGTATTGACACCGATCCGGGCTTCGAGGCGGACCCCGTAGTCGCGCTCGAGCTCGGTGTTCAATACCCCGAGCTGCTCGCGCATCTCGGACGCGGCCCGCAACGCACGCGGAGCGTCGTCTTCGTGCAGGGTCGGGATCCCGAAGACGGCCATGACCGCGTCGCCGATGAACTTTTCGACCGTCCCGCCGTGGCGCTCGAGTACGCCCCTCACTTCCTCGAAGTACCGCGACATGACGTGGCGGAGTGACTCCGGATCTAACCGCTCGCCGAGCGCCGTCGAGCCAGTCACATCGGCGAAGAGCACAGTGACAGTCTTCCGGACCTCTCGAGCTCGAGTGGCCGCCAGCGCCTCGCCACAGCTCCCGCAGAAGCGGAAGCCATCAGGGTTCTCTTGACCACAGCTTGGGCAGGTGAGCAAGCGCAAAGCGTACGACGGCGATAGCGATCTCGCAGCTGGTGACGAGACTCTTACGTGAGCCGCTGGCGCGGTGAGTGCGAGGTTCGAGGTCCAGCATCGAGCGAACCGGACTCATGCGTCGGTGTCCAGAGGACCAACAAACGACGCGAACTGTGGATAGCAAGATCTCTCGTAGCCACCGAGATCTGGCTTGAACACGGGGCCGAACCGGCGTTTTCAGAAACAAGTCGGCGGACTTCTAATCCGCGGGTCGCAGGTTCGAATCCTCCCGGGCGCATGGC
>JBOHAY010000289.1:0-3215 GCA_050697935.1 Gaiellaceae bacterium
CAAGGCGGATGCAAATGGGCGACAGTCGGCTGCACACACCACGAGGAGCGCTCTTGGAGCTGAGGATTCTCGGCCCCCTCGAAGCCGTCGCCGAGGGCCGGACCGTCCACATACGCGGCCAGAAGCAGCGCGAGCTCCTCGCGATCCTCGGCGTCCACGCGAACGAGGTCGTCTCCGCGGATCGCCTCATCGACGAGCTCTGGGGCGAGTCTCCTCCCGCAAGCGCCGTCAAGACGCTCCGGGCGTACATCTCGCGGCTTCGGAAGAGCCTCGGCGAGACACGCGCGCTCACCACCCACGGGCACGGGTACTCACTGGTGCTCTCACCGGGCGAGCTCGACTCGCAGCGGTTCGCGTCCCTGCTCGATGACGGGCGTCGCGCCCTCGCGGCGGGCGAGCCGGATCGAGCAGCCGAGACGCTCACCGAAGCCCTGGCCCTGTGGCGCGGGCCCGCCCTCGCCGACTTCGCGTACGCGTCGTTCGCACAGAGCGAGATCGCTCGCCTCGAGGAGCTCCGGCTCGCCGCGCAAGAGGAGCGGGTGGAAGCGGATATCGCCCGCGGCCGTCACGCCGACGTGATCCCCGAGCTCGAGGCTCTCGTCGTGCAGCACCCGCTGCGCGAACGACCACGCGGGCAGCTCATGCTCGCGCTCTACCGGTCTGGGCGCCAGGCGGAAGCTCTGCAGACGTATCAGGAAGGGCGACGCGCCCTCGCGGAGGAGCTGGGGCTCGAGCCGAGCCAGTCGCTCCAGCAGCTCGAGCGCCGGATTCTCGAGCACGATCCGGGCCTCTCCCCGCCTTCAATGGTCACTCAGCAGGCGGCGCAGACTCGCTCGAAGCGACGCCTTGCGATCGTCGTCGCGGCTGCCGTCGTCCTGCTGGTGATGGGCATCGGCGCCACAGTAGCTCGTGTCGCCCAGAAGGATGGAGGGACCCCGTCTGCCGGGGCGGCTGCGCTCGATCTTGACACCGGTGAGATCCTCGGGACCGTCGACCTCGGAACGAGCCCGTCGAGCGTTGCGATCGGCGAGGGCTACGTCTGGGTGCTGGACGCCGACGACAAGACTGTCTCGCAGATCGATCCGGACACTCGCGAGATCGTCCGGACCTTCAGCACGTCATCCACGCCGACCGACATCGCGGTCGGAGCCGGTGCGTTGTGGGTCGGCAATGCAGGTGCGACCGGCGGGCTGCTGCCGGAGAGCGTGTCGCGCATCGATCCGGCGTCCGGTGTGCTGACAGAGACGATCGATCTCGCGCGGACTCCTCCCGGCGACCTCTTCGGACGGTACGCAGGCCCGAGCACAGCGCACATTGCCGTGTCACCCGACGCCGTCTGGGTGCTTGCCGCCGATCGCACCATAACCCGCATCGATCCGCGCACGAACGACGTCGTCGCGCGCATCGACGGCGTCGAGGGTCTCAACATCGCCGCAGGCGAGGGCGACGTGTGGGTCGGCGAGCCGGACCACCTCGCCGAGATCGACACGGTGCGGAATGCAGTGGCGCGACGCGTGCACTTCGGCTCCGGGTTGTCCGGCACGCTTGCGATCGGCGGAGGCGCGGTCTGGATGGCCGACAAGCAGAACGAACGGCTCTTGCGCGTCACGACGGATGCCCGCGCGGAGCAGTCGTCCGTCGAGGTCGATCCGTGGGTCGCCGGCGTGGCATTCGGCGAGGGGGCAGTTTGGGCGACGAGCGAGATCGACGACGCCGTCTTCCGCATCGATCCGCGCGGCGGAGAGCCGACGCGAATCGCCGCGAGCGCACCGCGTGGAGTCGCTGCCGGCGACGGTGTGGTGTGGGCGACGGTTTCCGCACCGCCGTCACGGGACGCGGCTCTGCCGACATCGGTCTGTGGCGACGTCTACTTCGAGAAGGGCGGCGAGCCGGATCTCCTGCTCGTCTCGGACCTCGCCCTCAAGGGCGATCCGCGGCCCATGACGCAAGCGATGGTAGACGCGGTGCGCTACACGCTCGAGCAACGCGGCTTCGAGGCGGGCGCCTTCTCCGTCGGTTACCAGTCGTGCGACAGCACGACCGCCCAGGCCACTGGCGGTTTCGATCTCTTCCGCTGCGCTTCGAACGCGAGGGCGTACGCGCGCAACCTGCGCGTCGTCGCCGTGTTCGGCTCGTTCGAGTCCCAGTGCTCGAGCTTCCAGGTCGAAATCACGAACGAGGCCGAGGATGGTCCGCTCGCGATGCTGAGCCCGTCGAGCACACTTGACGACCTCATCACAGACGCTTACCCGACGGGTATTCCGAGCTTCTTCGGCATCGCGGCGCCCTACCACCTCCAAGGAGCCGCCCAGATCGCACTCGCGAGTCAACTCGGGCGCGACAGGCTCTACCTGCTCGAGTCGTCGGAGATGCGGGAATTCAAACCGCTGTACGAACAAAGCGTGCGGACGGCAGCGAAGCGTCTCGGGATCGACGTCGTCGGGCACAGCGTCTTCGACCCCGCAGCCGATGACCTCCCCGCGCTGGCTCGCGAGGTGGCGAGGAAGCGACCGGAGGCAATCGTGATCGCCTCCGAGGCCGCACCCGGGGCTGGAAGGCTGGTGAGGGACCTGCACGCCGTGCTCGGGCCCGATGTTCCTCTGCTGGTGCCCAACGACTTCCGGCTGATCGATGACCTTGTGGCTCTCGTCGGCCCGGCGACCGGGAGCCTCTTCGTCGCGGAGTACCGAGTTCCGAACGAGAAACTGCCCCCTCGTGGCCGCCAGTTCCTTGACACTTTCGCCGACGGCCGCGGGGGCGACGCTGGACCCGACCTTTCTGCGAGCTACGGCGCTCAGGGAGCGGAGATCCTGCTCGACGCCATCGCCCGCTCCAATGGCACCCGCGCCTCGGTATTGGAGGAGATCCGGAAGACGCGAGTCGAAGGAGGGATCCTCGGAGACATCGCGTTCGACCGCAACGGCGACCTCCGCGAGGCGCCGATCACGATGTATCGCGTCGAGAACGGTGAGTTCGTCGTCGACCGGGTCGTGATCGTCCGCGCGCGGGCGGGCGTTCCGTAGCGGACGGTAGGCTCAGCCGCCGATGGGGGTGCTCACGACACAGGTCGCTCGCGACGACGCCTTCGAATCACGTCGAGCTCGCATGGACGCCCTCGTCACGGAGCTGCGCGAACGTACGGCGCTCGTGGCTCGAGGCGGCGGCGAGAAGTCGGTCGAACGGCACCGCTCGCGGGGAAAGCTGACCGCGCGGGA
>JBOHAY010000290.1:0-3373 GCA_050697935.1 Gaiellaceae bacterium
CGGACGCGCACCAGATGGGCGACTACGAAGACGGCTACCACCGCGCCCTCGACGCGCACCTCGGCTCGCCGCACCGCGCGACCGAGATGATCTCGGAGCTCTATGTCCCGCGGGAACGGCTCGCCGACTTCATGGCAGACGTTGCGGCGGACTTCCGCGAGGGTGGCGTCGACGCGATCTACGGGACGATCAGGCTCATCGAGCGCGACGAGGACTCGTTCCTCGCCTGGGCGCGCGAGCCCTGGGCGTGCGTCATCTTCAACCTGCACACGGTCCACACCGACGAGGGCCTCGAGCACTCGGCGAAGGCGTTCCGCCGGCTCATCGACCGTGCGTCCGATCGCGGCGGCTCGTACTTCCTCACGTACCACCGCTGGGCCACGCGCGAGCAGCTCGAGCGCTGCTATCCGCGCTTTCCGGCGTTCCTCGAGGCGAAGCAGCGGCTCGATCCGGGGGAGCGCTTCCAGAGCGACTGGTACCGCCACCACAAGCGCCTCTTCGAATGAGCGTCGCCGTGCAGCGGGCGGCCCGGCCTGCTCGCTTCCTCGTCGTGGGAGCCGCGGGCTACGCAATCAACCTCGTCACGTTCGCGCTCCTCGTCGGCGCCGGCTTCGGGTACGTGCTCGCGTCGGTCCTCTCGTACGCGGTCTCGAACGCCCTGATGTACCTCGGGAACCGCTACTTCACGTTCCGCCTCGGAAACGACGGGTTCTGGAGTGCGTATGCGCGCTACCTGCTCGTGGGGCTCGCGGTCATCGTCATGAACGCGGCCGTGCTCGCACTTCTCGTCGAGGGCCTCGAGCTGGACGAGACGCTCGCACAGGCCCTCTCGCTGCTCGCAGTGACGCCGGCTGCCTACCTCATGTTCAAGCGCTGGACGTTCCGCCTCACGACGTGAGCGACCGCGCGACGGCGCGTGCGAGGCGCTTGGACTCTCGTCGGGCTTCGAACAGGTGTCCGCGCACGGTCTCGTCGAATCCGAGGAAGTAGAGGCCGGGCGCAGCTGTCGGGCGTCCCGAGCGAGCCAGCGGCTGGCCGTCGTCGGAGAGGACGCCGGGCACGTCACGCAGGACGTCCTCGAGCCCGGTACCGAAGCCCGTCGCGACGACCACGGCGTCGAACTCCTCGCTCGAGCCGTCCGCGAAGGCGACACCCGTCGGGTCGAGCCGCTCCACCGCCGGCCGTACGGTCACGCGGCCTGCCTTCAAGACGTCGAGGAAGCCGACGTCGATGACGGCCGGGCGGCGAGCGGTGAACGGTCCCCAGGCTGGCTCGCCGAGCCCGTACGGTCGGAGATCGCCGACCGCACGCTTGCGCAGCTTCGCTCCGACGCGATCCACGACTCGCGGGATGCGCAGGGGCATGAGCGCGATGCCGAAGACCTGCACGGGCATCACGCCGAAGAGCTCGCGCGTGACAATGGGCGGCGTCGTTCGAACCGCGACCGAGACGGACGACGCGCCCTGCTCGACGAGATCGGTGGCGATCTCTGCCCCGCTGTTACCGAGCCCGACGACGAGCACGCGGGCTCCGGCGAAGTCCCGCCCGGTCGAGTACTGCGCCGAGTGCACGATCCGTCCAGCGAATTCGTTCGCCGTCGCCCAGGCCGGCATCCTCGGCTCGGTGTAGTGGCCGGTTGCGACGATCACGACCGCTGCCGTCACCGACCGGCGGGCGGTTTGAACCTCCCAGCCAGGCACTGCGGCCGCGACCGGACGAATCGCCGTCACAGCCTCACCGAGCGCGAGGCGGAGCGAGAAGCGCGTCGCGTACTCGGCGAGGTAGGCGGCGTACTCGTCCTTCGACAGGTAGCGCGGATACGTGCTCGGAATCGAATGGTGCGCGAGCCCGGAGAAGCGGCGGATCGTGTGCAAATGGAGACGCTCGTAGCGCCGTGCCCAGCTACCCCCGATCCGCTCGTCGCGGTCGAGGACGAGCGCGTCGACGCCGCGCTGCATCAGGGCCGCCGCCATGGACAGCCCGGCGGGCCCCGCCCCGACGACAACGACCCGCTCAGCTGCCGACATGGAAGCTCCCGAGTGCGTAGAGGTACGTCGCGAGCACGAGGTGGAACACGATAGGGATCGTGCCGCCGAACCAGCGCGTCGCGGGCCTGCGTCGCATGCGCACGACATAGCGGACGACCATGGCGCCGGCGTAGAGCGCGCTGAAGGCGACGAGCATCCAGCCGAACGCTTCCGAGCTCTCGACCGGAGGGCCTGCCGACGCTGAGAACGCGACGTCGATCCACGTCATCACTCCGAGGATGACGAGCTGAGAGGGGAGGAGTATCCGGTAGGGGACGAGGTTCCACTGATCCATCGGGGGAAGCCAGGACGGACTCCTGGAGGCGACAACGACCTGCCCGACCACGCGGGCGGCGAAGAGCGCGGTGAGCAGCCACAGGACGGGCGCGAGCTCCTCCGACCCGAGTGTCCCTGCGCTCTGCCGCGAGACGACCGTCGCGAAGGCCACGGCAGTCACGATCACCACGGCCACGAGCACGACCTTCGTCGGCAGTGGCGTCACGACGACGCGGCTCCCAGGCAGCGGCGCACCCATCCCAGAAATCGTGCGAAGTCGCCGATGCGGGAGAGCGCGAGCGAGGGCCGCGTGTGGTCGAGCACGCGCGTGACCGTCAGGCGGGCTTGGGGGATGAGCGCGACGACCGCCTCGGCTTCCGGCAGCGGGAAGTACGGATCGTCAGGTGGCGCGATCGCCTCGACCGGCGCCAGGATCGCGGGAGCATGCGCGCCCGGTGACAGCTCGCGCAGGCGACCCGCAATCTCGTCCGGCAGCGCCGCGTAGAGATCTGCGAACCGCTCGGCATCCTCGTTCAGGAGGAGCGAGACGACGCTTCGTGCCTCCGGGCCGAGCTCGCGTCCCGGGTCGGTGAGGCAACGGACGGCGTCCACGTCGTCCGGGTCCTGGTCGCGCAGGAGGTCGAGGAGGGCGGAGCGATCGTCTCCCGCCGGCAGTGCCGCGACGAGCGAGAGGGCGACGACGCGTCGCATGAGCGCGGTGACCTCGTAGCGCTGGACGACTCCGTCGCGCTCGTAGGTAGACGTGGTGGCCAGGCACGCGAGCCGATCGAGATCGGCGAACGGGACGACCGCCGCGACGACGGAGATGCGCGTCTCGAGCTCGGGATGTGCAGCCGTCACCAATGCGATGCCCGCTCCCGCCGACGCGCCGGCGAGCGCAACTCGACTGTCCTGCACGTCGGGGCGCTCGGCGAGCATGCGAGACACGGCACGTGCCGCCTCGAAGGTTCGCGGTGTCAGCTCACCTTCGCCAAGCCCGGGAAGGTCCGGAAGCGCCACTACGAAACCCGCGCGCGCGAGCCCGTGGGTCACGCGCTGCACGATCGGCT
>JBOHAY010000291.1:0-3170 GCA_050697935.1 Gaiellaceae bacterium
CGCGTCCCGGGTCGGTGAGGCAACGGACGGCGTCCACGTCGTCCGGGTCCTGGTCGCGCAGGAGGTCGAGGAGGGCGGAGCGATCGTCTCCCGCCGGCAGTGCCGCGACGAGCGAGCGAGCGACCACCCGTCGCATCAGCGCGGTCACCTCGTAGCGTCGGACGGTTCCGTTCCGTTCGTATCGGGACGTCGTCGCCAGGCATGCCAGCCGCTCGATGTCGGCGAAGGGGACGACGGCCGCGACTACGGAGATGCGCCCTGCGAGCCCGGGAACGGCTGCCGTCACCAGCGCGATTCCCGATCCCGCCGAAACACCTGCGAGTGCGACCCGCCCGTCTCGCACCTCGGGTCGGTCGGCGACCATCTGCGTGACGGCGTGCGCCGCGTCGAGGGTGCGCGGAGTGAGCTCTCCGTCGCCGAGTCCCGGAAGATCCGGGAGAGCGACGACGAACCCGGCGCGGGCCAGCCCTTGCGTCACTCGCCGGACGATGGGCTCTTGGCGGCGCTCCGGATGGGCGCCGTTCACGAAGTGAAAGGCTGGCCAGCGGCCTTCGCCCGCCGGTAGGACGAGCTCGGTCGGTACGCCGTCGAAGTCCAGCATCTCCACGCGCGGTTCGGGCGTGAGCGCTCTGACGATGCGAGCCAGGACAGGGACGTCGAGCACGATCGCCAGCAAGACGAACGTTCGCGCCCATGCGGAGCGGGGAGTCATGGCCGGAGCGTACGACGACTCGCTCAAGAACGATTCAAGCCGGAGCTCTCTTGCCAGGAAGTCGCCGCGGCGCACCGAAAGGTCCGACATGGCGACCCCCGAGGTGCGCGTCGTGGCTCTGCGCCCGCGAACGATCCTGCTCGTCCTCGGGATGGCCGTACTCGTCGGTCTTGCGCTTGCCCTCGTCTATCTCGCCTGGCGTCCCCTCACGTGGATCCTCATCGCAACACTTCTCGCGGCCGCGCTCAACCCGGCCGTCGAAGCGCTCGAGCGACGCGGTCTGACGCGTGCGTGGGCGGCGAGCCTCGTGTTCGTGATCGCGCTTCTCGTCGTCACGGGGATCGGATTCCTCGTCATCCCGCCTCTCGTCACGCAGGTGAGCGACTTCGGCAACGCCGTTCCCGGCTTCATCGACGATCTCACGGCCGGGCGAGGCCCTCTCGGTTGGCTTCAGGACGAGTACCAGATCGTCGATCGCATTCGGGCCGCGATCGAGGAGCAAGGCGTCGGCGGCATCCTCGGGCTCGGCGGGCCGGTGCTCGACGTCGTCCGGAGCGTCGTGACCGCGGTCGTCGGCGCGATCACGATCATCTTCCTCACTTACTTCATGCTCCTCGAGGGACCGCGCACGATTGGCGGCATCCTCGGCCTGCTTCCGGAATCCACCCGGCCGCGGTACGAGCGCGTCGGGCGAGACATCTACCGGGCGATTTCCGGCTACGTGACCGGCAATCTGCTCATCAGCCTCGTCGCTGGGACCCTCTCGACCATCGTGCTCTTCGCGGTGGGGAGCGAGTACGCAGTGGCCCTCGGATTGCTCGTCGCGATTCTCGATCTCATCCCGCTCGCCGGAGCGACCCTCGCGGCGATCCTGGTCTCGACCGTAATCTTCATCGAGACCGACTGGCTTCGCTGCCTGATCGTCATCGGCTTTTTCGTCGCCTACCAGCAGTTCGAGAACCACGTCCTCCAGCCGCTTGTGTACGGAAGGACGGTGCAGCTCTCACCGCTGGCGGTGCTCTGCGCCGTTCTCATCGGCGCGCAGCTCGCTGGCATCCTCGGCGCCCTGCTCGCGATCCCGATCGCGGGCTCGCTCATCGCAATCGTGCGCGAGGTTCTGCTCGACCGACGCGATGCGGTGACCGAGACATCGTGACGCCCTCGATCGTCCCCTCTGCGGGAGGTAACGACTGGGACTCGAGCCTATAGAAGTCACGTGCGGCAGCCGATGACTCGAGCGTGGAGAGTCGTGTTACCGAGAGGATTTGGTCTCTATGGCCGGAACAACGCGCCCAGCTGATGGCAGTCGTTGAACCGCTCGGATCGTACGACTCCGAGTCGCAGATCGATGCGAGTCGGGTCAACGTCGTCCGGCTCGTGGACGTCTTCGGTCCGATATCGCCCGAGCTCGTCCTCGTCGACCCCCAGCTTGCGGCTCACGCCCGGGCACTTCTCCCCGACGTCGGGGTGATTACGCCTCCTCGGATCGACGAGCCCGAGACTCCCGCCCGCGCCGAACCACGCCCCGCACCGATCGGCCGGACGATTCCGTGGAGGCTCAGAGGAGCCCTCGTTCTCATCGCCATGACGGCTGCGAGCGTCGGCCTCGGCGCATGGACCGCCGTTGAGCGTGACGATGGCGCGGCCGCACAGCGGGCGCTGGTGGAGAACGCGCCGACGTTCTTCTCGACACCTCCGATCGAGTCGGACCTGTCGCCGGCTGCGATAGCTGCTCTCGAGGACGGAGTGCGTCGCACGCCGCGGTCGCCTTTCGCGCGAGAAGCTCTCGGGAGCGCGTACGTGAGGCTCGGTCGCTGGGAGGACGCCGAGGCAGAGTTCAGGGCCCTCGTCGAGCTCTCCCCGATGGATGAATTCGCGCGCTACGCGCTCGGTCGTGCGCTCATGGAGCAGGGTCGAGCGTCGGAGGCGGCGCGGCAGTTCGGGGTGGCGGAATCCCTCTCCGAGGGGTGAGACGTCCTCCCACCGCGCTCCATATCGTGATGCGCCTAGCTCTCGTCGTAGCTTCTTCTCCGTGGCGGGGAGGTAGGACGTCAAGCGAAGCGACGGGAGGCGGCAATAAGCCGCCTCCCGTCTCGGGTTGCTAGGCGCTCGCCAGGCGAACCTGCACGAGCCGGTAGCCGGCGATGCCGCCGAGCCCCGGATCACCGCGCCTGAACGCCTTGATGAAGAACTGCACGTTGAAGCCGTTCCGTGGCTGCGGGAACAGCTGGTTCGGAACGAGCGTGAGCGTCACGAAACCGTCTGCCTGCGTCGCCTGTGTCTGGCCTTCGACGACTCTCGGCGTCCCGCGCATGAACACCAGCGCTCCTCGGACCGGCCGGCCTCCCTTGGCGGTGACCCGAACGCGCACGGTGATCGGTGCGGTGTGGCTCGTCACCGGGTTCGGCGAGAACTGAACCGACGCGACGACGAGGCGATCGCCCGCCGCCTTCAGATC
>JBOHAY010000292.1:0-15188 GCA_050697935.1 Gaiellaceae bacterium
CGCCTATGGGTTCCTGCTAGATGCTTGAACGGAAATGTTCGCGCAGCCGAGGGCGGTCACGACCAGCCGGGAGCCGCACGTACGCGCAGTGCAGGCTTGAAGCCCGTGCGACGCGCGCGGGTGGCGATCCGGCGCCGTGTCGTGGCCGTCATCCGGCCCGCGGGAATTTCGCATCAAGCCTCTAGTCGATCGACGACCCAGTCGAGCGCTTATTCGTCACCCCGCAGCAGCGAGCCGGAGCCGAGCTTCTTGGCCGCGCGCTTCTCGCTGCGGCGCTCCTTGAGCGTCCTCTGGGGCTTCTTCTTCAGCTGCTTCTTCGGCTTGTCGGCACTCTTACTCATGACGACCTCCCGTGACCAGCCCATTATCCGGGCAACTTCGCGCTGGGCGCAACCAAACGGTAGGCGAATTGCCTAGCCAGCGGATCTCGGAGGTTGGCGGGGACCGTCGTAGGATCGGCGGCATGTGCACCTGGGTGCCGCTTTCGACCCTTCTCTCCCGCGCGCTCGTGGCATTCACGATCGAGTTCGACAGCGAGTTCGAGCACCGATTCGCTCAGGCGGGCGGCGGCGCCCGGGTTGCGTCGCTGGTGATGTGGTCGAACTTCATGCGTTTCGTCGGCGGCGACGGCATCACTGTCGGTGAACTTCCGATCGTGGCCGGGCTTCCGAAAGCTCGGATGCTCTCGACGCTCGGAGGCATGGAGCGATGGCGATATGTGGTCGTCGGTCCCGAACTCGCAGGCGAGCCACCGGAGTCGAAGCGGGACGGATGGGGAAGTGCGCGAGGACTTCGGAGTGACTGGGTCGTTCGCCTCACGCCGGCCGGTCGCAAAGCGCAGGAAATCTGGCAACCCTTGTTCGACGACATCGAGCGGCGCTGGGAGGAACGCTTCGGCGCCGACACGATCGCCGAGCTCGGTGGATCGCTGGAAACGATCATCGGCCAACTCCACGTTCAGCTGCCCGAGTACCTGCCGATCGTGGGCAGCTCGAACGGGATGACCGCCGGCCTCTCATCGCTCGAAAAACGCGGAACAACCGTCGGCGACGGCGACACGGCGCCCCGTCTCCACCTGTCCGCGCTCCTCTCGCAGGTTTTGCTCGCCTACACCATCGACTTCGAAGCCGAGTCGGAGCTGTCGCTTCCGCTGACCGCAAACTTCGTGCGCGTCCTCGACGAGACGGGAGTGACCGTCCGAGACCTTCCCCTCGTCGCGGGCGTGTCGAGGGAAGCGACGAGCATGGCTCTCACGTTCCTCGCGAAGACTGGCTGCGTCGTCATCGATGCCGATTCGGCCGGGGCGAAGCGGGTCCGTCTGACGCAGAAGGGTCGGGCGGCGCAGGAGAGCTCCGGCCGGCTTCATCACGAGGTCGAGGACCGTTGGGAAACGCGGTTCGGCGCGGACGACGTGCGCCGGCTCCGGGCCTCGCTACAGGGCCTGCTCGACCAGCGCGACGGGGCGCGCTCACGGCTCTCCCGAGGACTGCACCCGCACGCCGGCGGTTGGCGCGGGAGCAAGCGCTACATCGAGCACACCGAGGCGATGATCGCCGACCCCAGCGCTGGGTTGCCCCACTACCCGGTGGTGCTGCACCGCGGCGGGTGGCCGGACGGAAGCTGACTCGGACCGAGGCGTCGTGAGGCCGAGTGTCGTGTGCGGCAGGGTACGCGGTGCGAGTCCGCGCGTCGGCCCTTGTCCTTGACGAACGCGGCGAGACCGCGGAGACTCGCGCCGTGAACGACTTCGCGGCAACGCTCATTCGCGTTGACACGACTGCGAGCCCTGCGGCGGACTGGCCGCGGTTAGGCCGCGTTGCAGCCGCCGCCACGCTCGTGCTCGGTGCCGCCTGCCAGCTCGTGAGCTTCGGCTTGATTCCCGACTTCAGCGAGACCGCGGAGCGGTTGGAGTGGATCGCGGACGACAGCGCTCAGGCGCAGGCCTCGAAGGTATTCGACGTTCTGGCGATGCCGTTTCTCGTCGGTACCGCGATCGTCTACCTCTTGCTCGCGCGGCGACGCTCGCCACGGCTCGCCTGGGCAGGCGGGCTTCTCCTTGTCATGGGGATGGTCGGCCTGTCCATGGTCCAGGGCGCAGAGACGCTCATGTACGGCTTGGCCGACGACGAACGATTCGACGCGGCGACGCTCGGCGCCGCGGTCGACGACCTGACGACGCCGTCTGCGATCGTAATGTTGCTGCTGTTCCTTCCGGGCGCGTTCTTCGGGGTGATCCTCTCGAGCGCGGCGTTGTGGCGCTCGCGCGCCGTCCCTCGGGGTGCAGTGCTTCTCCTACTGCTCTTCCTCGTCGTCGACATCATCCTGTCGCGAGGTTTCATCGGTCACGCTGTCTCGTTCGCCGCTGCCGTCTGGATCGCGGTCACCGTACTGAGATCACGACCCGCTTCCTGAGCGGTCGAACGCTTCCAGCCGCGCTGTCTCGTCTTTCAGGTCCTGACGCTCGCAGCGCGGCAGCGGCGCGAAGGGCTCGAGCCGAACGCGGCCTTGCTCGACTGACCAGGTGCCGGCCACGAAGCCGTCGATGAGAAACGTCCGGGCGACGTCTCCGTTCTTCGCGATCACGGCTTTGCGGTACTCCTCCGGAAGAACACGGCGGCGGTCGTCGTGGCTCAGCAGGAGGTTGTCCCACCTCGGCAGGAAGCGTGGCGGCGCCGGAGTGTCGGGCGAAGGAAGCGGCGCTCGCGGAAGGTCGAGGAGCTCGCGCCCCAGTTCGTCGCGTAGTCGCCTGAGCTGCAGCTGGGCGAAGGCGGGGTCGAGCACGTTCAGCGGGAGTCCGGTCCATTGGCAGACGTCCGCCCGCGTCGCCGGTCCGAAGGCGGCGAGGTATCGCCGCACGAGGTGAACCGCCGCGGCCTCGCCACCGGCTCCGTCGGCTCCCAGCCACGACCGCGCGGGCACGAACGTCCCGCCGGCCGTGTGCGATCGCCACACCGACGACGAGGGGCCGTTGATCAGCCCGGCTTTCGCGACCAGCAGGTACCAGACGAGCCAAGGGCGGCGGTCGTCGAGCGTGAGCTTCGGCATACCCAGCAGCGCGAGGAGCTCGGGGCGCGTCCGCGGGCGCTCCGCAGCGAGCTCGGCGAGTCGTTCGGCGAGCGCGTCGAGGTCGTGGTCGGCTCCGAGTGTCCCGAGCTGCTGCCGGGCCCACTCCTCCCGGCGCTCGCGAAAGAGCCCCGCGAACGCGAGGTAGTCCAGCGCGCTCACGTGGTGCAGGGTCGTGCGCATCAAGGTGGCCTTGACGACATGCCTGCGCGCGACGGCGCGTGCCAGATCGTCGTGCCGGAATCCGTCCAGACGAGACCACAGTCCGAGGTACGGCGAGGGTGGCCACTGGGCCTGAAGCCCCGCGACTCGCTCGATCGCGCGTGTAACCGAGATCCGGTGACGGCGGAGCAGTAGTTGACGCGCGAGCGTCGCTCGGTTGAGCTCCCGGAGCGACAGCGTTCGCACGCGCTGACGATACGCGGGCGGCACCCCACCGCGGCACGCTGAGCGCTTGCAGGCTTTTCATGGTGTTCGGCGAACCCGGACCGCCCGGAATGCGCGTTCCACTCGTCGTTCTCGTGCTCGCATTGGCGGGCCTGCTCGCGGTCGATCTCGAGCCGTCTGCCGCGCCGCGCACGGCTTCGGCCGCAGCTCCGCGGGTTGCGAAAGTGGCGCCGGCGACTGTGACCGTAGCGTTCATCCGCGACGGGAGACGGGTTCGGGTCGAACGGGTCGTTCCCGAGGGCGTCGCCGAGGAAGTGCACGCGCTCCGCGAGCTCGTCCAGGGCCCGACGCGGCTCGAGCGGAGACGGGGGATCAGAACGGCGATTCCGGAGGGTGCACGCCTACGCTCGGTACGCCTAGACGGCGAGGTCTGGCTGGTGAGCTTCTCCCGCTCTCTACTCGGAGCGGGAGCTCCCGCAACCAAGGAGACGCGACTCGCCCAGATCGCAGCCACGCTCGCGCCTCTCGGCGATCAGCAGTACGTGGCCGTCGCCACCGAAGGCCGGCTCGTGACGACACTCCGCCTCGGAATGCGCCCGGACGCGTGGCGCGCAGAGACGGGGGAAAACGACTACCGCTACGTCGTTCGCGGGATCCAACGTCGGCTCTGGCTCCTCGGGTACCTCGACCGCGCGGACGTCACGGGCTCGCTCGACTACCTGACCGAGCAAGCGCTCCTCGCGTTCCAGGGCTGGGAGGACCTCGACCGGACGGGCTCGATCACCGGGCAGAGTCAGGTCGCGCTCTTCGCGGCGTCCCGGCCTGAGCCGTCAGCGCGGCGACCAGGAAAGCGGGTCGAGATCTATCGCGATCAGGGCGTACTGCTCATGGTCGACAGCGGCGACGTCCTGAGGGTCGTGCACGCCTCGACGGGGACCGCGGGACTCACTCCCGACGGCTCGTTCCGCGTGTACGTGAAGGCGCTCCTGTCGTGGTCCGTGCCGTTCAAGGTGTGGATGCCGTACGCGGCCTACTTCACCGGCGGCATCGCGACGCACCAGTCGCCCGACGTCCCCTCGTACCCGGCGTCGCACGGCTGTGTTCGACTTCCCGAGGGCGAGGCCGAACGGGTGTATCGCTTCGTCGACGTCGGAACCCCGGTCGTCGTCCGCTAACCCGTCGCTACGGCTCAGGGCCGACGTTTCCCGCCGGACATCGCGAACGCAGGTCAGCTGTGCTTCGACGCGGAATGATGGCCGTTGAAGACGACGAGCAGGCTAAGTGTCTCGTATCCCGAGAAGCGATGATCGGCTCCGGCCGCCACGAAGACTGCCGCCCCCTTCGTGAGGGGGCTGAGCTCCCCCTCGACCTCGATGTCGCCCTCTCCGTCGAGCACGACGTAGACCTCGTCGAACGTGTGTGGCGTCTGGCGGTCCGGCTCGGGCGCGACGAGCACGTAGACCCCGATCTCGAGGCCGGGCGACTCGTGAACGACTTCGTAGCCGCCGCCTGACACCAGGAGCCGGGCGGCAGCTTCCTCGACATCGAAGCCCATGAGCACGAACGTACCACGACGTCGATGGTGGCTCGAGGGGCCGCGGCCCGGCGAGCGACGTCCGTTTTGGCACAGAGTTGACACACGGTTCCGGCCGCGCACCTCTACCGTCGATGCATGGTTCGAATCGCGCTCTCGGCAGTGGTCGCGCTTGTTTCTCTTGTCAGCGTTGCCCCTGCGCTCGGCCACTTCGACCAGACGGATCGCTACACGCATCGTTCATGCCCGGCCTCGTTCACGAACCGCACCGATCCCGTGAACGTCACCTTCACGACGTGGGGAACCTGGGGCCGGGCGGAGAGCCAGGTCGAGTCACACGCGGGGTGGACCTCGAGCTCCGGCTCGTCCCAGTCGTTCGTCGACCACGGAGTGTGCTCCGTGATGCACGCGCAGCGCGCGAGCGGGTCCGGCTCGCGGTTCCACGTGCGCATCCGCGGCCAGCATCAGGATTCTGCTCTGGGCTGGGTCTCGGGTGCGGGCGCCCACCACGAGGATCTCGTGCTCTTCCCGATCCCGTGCGGGCACGCCGTCGACTCGAACGGCCCCGGCGGGAGCGGGTTCGACCAAGGGCGTGACGAGCTAGAGCGCCGATTCGTTGCTGCGGGTCACGTCTCTTCGCGGATGTGGTGGGGCAACACTCAGAGCTTCAAGCAGTGCGACGGCGACTACGCCGCGTCCGATGGTTGGACCGCGTTCATCTCACTCCATCGGGTCAACCACTGACGCGCTCTCTCGTGGGCGTAGCAGCGGCCGCGCTCGCATTGCTCGTACTCGCGGGAACCGGAGCCGGGTCGGCGCAGGATGGAGTACGGGTACCGGCCGAGCGATTCACCCTTGACGAAGCGCGAGCATTCGACGAGTACCCGCTGTACTTCGCGGGCGATCGCGTCGACGGGCAGCCGCTCGTCGCCGTGGGGCGGCGTTCCGATACGGCCGAGTTCGTCTCGTTCATCTACGGCGATTGCACTCCCGCCGACGGCGTGGGCTGTGCACCTCCGATCGAGATCCAGATCTGGCCCGCCTGCCGGAGGCATCTGGCGCTCTACGAGGTGTCCCCTGCCGGGCTCGCGCAGGAGCGGACGACGGTTCGAGGCGTAGCAGCCGCGATTCTCGATGACGGCACGCGGCTCGAGCTGCAGACGGGTCGTGCGACCATCGTCGTCTTCGCGGGGACACGCGCTCGGCTCGGGAGGATCGCCCGGGACCTGCGTTCGCTCGATCCCGGTGTCGCGCGAGGTGGGGCGCTTCCGCCTCCCGCGGCAGGTGCGCTCGAGGGCGCGCTCGAATGCTGATGTGCTGGTTGTGGACCCGGGCGTGGCAAGATCGTTCGAGTGCCGACGATGCGCGCCATCCGCAAGCGCGGCCGCGAGCCGGGGCTCGTGCTCGACGAGCTCCCTGTTCCGACACCGGGCCTCGACGAGGTCCTGATCCAGATCGAAGCGGCGAGCATCTGCGGCACGGATCTCCACATCAGCCGCTGGGACCAGTGGTCGTCCGAGCGCGTGCACCCCCCGCTGACGCTTGGCCATGAGCTCTGCGGAACGGTGGTGGCAATGGGGAGCAGCGTTCGCGGGGTAGCGGAGGGCGACTACGTGTCCGCCGAGAGCCACGTCACGTGTGGAGTCTGCTTCCACTGCCGAACCGGCAAGGCCCACATGTGCGAGCGAACGCAGATCCTCGGCGTCGATCGAAACGGCGGCTTCGCCGACTTCGTCGCCGTTCCCGCCTCGGTGGTGTGGCAGAACGACCGGGCGAAGCTCCCGCCGGAGCTCGCGTGCCTCCAGGAGCCGTTCGGCAACGCGGTATTCGCCACGTCGACACAGGACCTCGCGGGTCGCGCGGTCGCCGTTCTCGGGTGTGGGCCGGTCGGGCTCTTCGCGATCGCGATCGCGCGCGCGTTTGGAGCAGGCCGCCTGCTGGCGTCCGACCACGTGCCCTATCGGCTCGAGCTGGCACGGACATTGGGCGCGGACGACGTGGTGAACGTCGACGAGGTCGCGAACGTGCCCGACTGGTTCGTCGAGCACAACGAGGGGGTGGGCCTGGGCGTCGTCTTCGAGATGTCGGGTGCGTTGCGCGCGATCGAGGATGCGTTCGGAATCGTCCGCCATGGCGGCAATGTCGTCCTCTTCGGGATTCCGTCCAGGCCGGCGACGATCGACATTGCCGAGTCGCTGATCTTCAAGAACCTCACCGTGAGCGCGGTCAACGGTCGCGAGATCTGGGAGACCTGGTACACGACTCGATGGCTGCTCGAGCACGGCGTGGTCGACCTCCGACCGCTGATCACGGCGGAGCTCCCGCTCGAGAGCTTCGAGGAGGGTTTCGCGCTCCTCGAGTCGGGCGAGGCCTGCAAGATCGTCCTACGACCGAACGGAGCATCTGCATGAACGTGGTTCTGAACGAGCAGGTCGGCGCTGAGCTCGACGCGCTTCGCGAAGCGCGCACGTACAAGCGGTTCCTGACGCTCGAGTCGGCCCAGGGCGCTGTGGTCCGAATGACCGGTCGCGGCGAGGTGATCGTCCTCTCCTCGAACAACTACCTCGGGCTCGCGGGCCATCCCGAAGTCGTGCGCGCCGGCATCGAGGGATTGGAACGCTACGGAGCGGGAACGGCGTCGGTTCGCTTCATCTGCGGGACCTTCGAGCCACACCACGACCTCGAGCGAGCGCTTGCCGACCTGTCGGGCACCGAAGCTGCGCTCAGCTACGTCTCGTGTTGGAACGCGAACGAGGCGGTCGTCCCGAGCCTCACAGACGAGACGACGGTGATCCTCACCGACGAGCTCAACCACGCGAGCCTGATCGACGCCATTCGCCTCTCGCGACCCGCGAAGAAGGTCATCTACCCGCACTCGGACATGGCAGCGCTTCGCGACGCGCTCGCCGACGCACCGCGCGAGGCGCGCAAGCTCGTCGTCACCGACGGGGTCTTCTCGATGGAGGGAGACCTCGCGCGGTTGCCCGAGATCGTCGAGCTCGCCCGCGCATTCGAAGCGGTCGTGATCGTGGACGACTCGCACGGTGTAGGCGTCCTCGGCGAGACGGGACGTGGAACCGTCGAGCACTTCGGCTTGCTGGGAGAGGTGGACGTCATCACGGGGACGCTCGGCAAGGCGCTCGGCGGAGCCGCCGGCGGCTACGTCGCGTCGTCGGAGGAGGTCTGCGATCTTCTCGCGCAGCGCTCACGCCCGCAGCTCTTCTCCAACGCGCTTCCCCCAACCGTCGCGTGCAGCGCCCTTCGTGCGATCGAGGTGATGCTGGAACAGCCCGAGCTCCTCGCTCGCCTGCGCGACAACTCGCGTGTCTTCCGGGAGCTGCTCGTCGAGGCCGGTTACCGCCCGCTCGACGGTGAGGCGGCGATCATCCCGATCATTGTGGGCGAGACCGCCGAGGCGATCGCCCTCTCGTCTCGGCTCCTCGACGAGGGCGTCTTCGTTACGGGCTTCGGCTTCCCGGTCGTTCCGGAGGGGACGGCTCGCGTCCGCGTTCAGATGTCAGCTGCGCTCGAGCGCGAGCACCTCGAGCGAGCGATCGACGCCTTCAAGCGCGTTCACCCCGAATAGGGGACGAGGAGTACGTGCAACGACGACGAACATCTGGGTCATGCCAGTCAACATCATCGGTCTCGGACTCCTCGTCGCCGGCATCATCTTCATGATCGTGGGCGGTCTCGTCGGCTGGATCATCGGCGTCATCTGCCTGATCGGCGGGGTTGGTGCGCTCTTCATGACGTACCAGCGGCGCAGACGAGCCGCGTAGCTCCGACGCGACTACCGCTTCGTGAAGACGTAGTCGTTCGCCTTCGCCTGCGCGTGGCAGGACTGGCAGAGCTGTCCCTGCGCAAGCACCGTGTAGCGCGATCCCGAGAGCTGGTACTCGATGTACTTCCAGCGCCCCGCGACCTTGCGCATGACGGCGACCTGATACGGCATTCCCTTGCGCCCGGCAGGCTGAATCGACTTCACGATCACAGTGCCGTTCGGATACTTCGCGCCGACCTTCTTCTTGCTCGAGTAGACGTTCTTCACGCCCTGGTGCGCACTCGAGAGCGGACCGGTGCTCGTGAACGGCTTCTTGTTGATCTTCGGCCACTTCTGGTAGCCGTTCGTGTAGGCGGGAAGGCCAGCGGCCGTCGTCGACGCCATGGCGACGACCACTGCCGAAGCAGCGACGGCCACGAGGACGACCACGGCTACCACTTTTCGGCGCACTGGTTGATGATGCCGCGCGAGAGCGCGCGAGGGAAGGCCGCGAGCGTGAAGCATTTCTTAACAGCACCGGTCGGGCCGTACCGCGGTCTGACGGTCCGGGTCGACGGATGCCCGCCCCGCGCGGTAGAACGTCAGCGATGGGACCTGAGCACAACCACGAGGTTGGACCGACGCAGCGTCGTGCACTCGCCTCGGCCCTTGCGATCACCGTCTCCTTCACGGTCGTCGAGGTCGTCGGCGGGTTTCTCACCGGGAGCCTTGCCGTGCTCGCCGACGCGGTGCACATGCTCTCGGACAACGTCGCCCTCGCACTTGCGCTGGCCGCTGTCTGGCTCGCGGCGAAGCCCGCGACGCCAGAGCGAACATACGGCTACAAGCGCGCCGAAGTGCTCGTTGCGCTCGCGAACGGGGTCACGCTCGTCGCGCTCGCGATCTGGATCTTCGTCGAGGCGATCCGACGGCTCGAAAGCCCGGAGACCGTCCTCGCCGGGTGGATGCTCGTGATCGCGGTCGTGGGCATGGGAGTCAATCTCGCGGCCGGGATGGTCCTGCATCGGGCGCGCGAGGACAGCCTCAACGTCGAGGCAGCGTTTCGACACGTTGTCGCCGATCTCCTCGGCTCGTTCGGAGTCGCGCTCGCGGCCGTGGTCATTCTCGCGACGGGATGGCTCCAGGCCGACGCGCTCGTGAGCATCCTCATCGGCGTGCTCGTTCTCGCGAGCTCGTGGTCGATCCTCCGCGATGCAACGACGATCCTCTTGGAAGGCGCGCCCAAGGGAATCGAGGTGCGAGCGGTCGGTGTACGCCTGGCGGGCGCTCCGGGCGTGGTCGAGGTGCACGACCTCCACGTCTGGACGATCACGTCGGGCTTCACGGCGCTCTCGGCCCATGTGCTCGTCGGCCGCGGCGAGGATTGCCATCAGCGGCGCCGTGAGCTCGAGCACCTTCTCGGAGAGGAGTTCGGGATCACGCACACGACGCTGCAGGTCGATCACGTAAGCGACACGGGTCTCGTCGAGATCGGACGCTTTTAGTGCACGAGGACGGCCGCTCCGCGCAGGGTCCCCCGGCGGAGCCGGTCGAGGGCCTCGTTCGCCTCCTCGAGCGGGAAGGTCTCGACCTCCGTACGGACCGGCACCGAGGACACGATCTCGAGAAACTCGTCACCGTCCGCCCGGGTGAGGTTCGCGACAGATCTGATCGTTCGCTCCCCCCACAGGCGCTTGTACGGAAAGGAGGGGATGTCGCTCATGTGGATACCGGCGCAGATGACGGAGCCACCCTTGCGCACATGACGCAGCGCGGCGGGAACAAGCTCCCCTACGGGCGCGAACACGATCACGGCATCGAGCTCGTCCGGCGGACCGGCGAGCGCATCCCCCGCCCAAACAGCACTCAGTGATCGAGCGAAGGCCTGCGTCTCCTCGTCGTCTGCCCGAGTGCCGGCGTAGACCTGGCGGCCCTGGGCGACTGCCACCTGGCACACGATGTGTGCCGACGCGCCGAATCCATAGAGCCCGACCCGCTCGGCGTCGCCGGCGAGACGGAGTGAGCGGTACCCGATGAGTCCCGCGCAGAGGAGCGGCGCCGCCTGCTCATCGGGATAAGCGTCTGGAACGGGAAAGCAGTACCGCTCGTCGGCGACTGCGAGCTCGGCGTAGCCTCCGTCAACGTCGTAGCCGGTGAAGCGCGGTGAGTCGCAGAGGTTCTCGTCGCCCGCCCGGCAGAACCGACACTCGCCGCACGTCCATCCGAGCCACGGCACGCCGACGCGCTCACCTGTGGCGAAGCGTTCGCCGCCTTCCACCACTACGCCGACGATCTGGTGGCCGAGGACGAGCGGAAGCTTGTGCTGCGCGAGCTCGCCGTCGACGATGTGCAGATCGGTGCGGCACACACCACAGGCACCGACGCGGAGAAGGATCTGGTCGTGCGCGGGCTCTGGCTCGGCCAGCTCGGCCAGGCGAATCGGCTGTCCTGCCGCTTCGAGCAGCATCGCTCTCATCCGGTCGAGAACAGTAGTGGTCGCTCCGGGAACTACGGCGCCCCTTCGCGCGGCTGCGAACGCTTCGCATGCCGTCGTCCTCAGTCGGCCACGTACCTTCTGGTACGCGGCCTCCCTGCGTCCTAGGCCTGCTCGGTTCTCGCCGGCGAGTGTGCACCGGACTTCCCGGAGAGACCACTCGTGCCGACTCCGTAGAGTCCGGCCGAAGTGGACGACCACTCGCACGACCACCATGGTCACGGGCACTCGCACGGCCTCGTCGATCGCTCGATCATGCGCTCGCACGCCGGGCTCCGGGCGGTCGGGCTCAGCCTCGGGATACTCGGGATCACGGCGCTCGCGCAGCTTGCGATCTTCGTCCTCACGGGCTCGGTCGCGCTCCTGGCCGACCTCATCCACAACTTCGGCGACGCGGCGACGGCGATCCCGGTCGGGGTGGCGTTTCTGATGCGCTCGTTTCGCGCCGAGCGGATCGCCGGGCTCTTCGTCGTCTTCGCGATCTTCGGCTCGGCCTGCGTGGCGCTCTACGAGACGATCCTCCGCTTCATCGATCCGGAGCCGCTCTCCCATCTCGGCGCGCTCGCGGCAGCGGGCGTGATCGGCTTTCTCGGGAACGAGATCGCCGCGCAGGTGCGGCTCCGGGCGGGGAGGAGGCTCGCCAGCCCGGCATTGATCGCGGACGGAAACCATGCTCGCGTCGACGGCTTCGTATCGCTCGGAGTCGTCGTGAGTGCGATCGGCGTCGCGCTCGGCTTCGACCTCGCGGATCCGATCGTGGGGCTCGCGATCACGCTGGTGATCCTCAAGATCACGTGGGACTCGTGGCAAACGGTCCGCTATGCAGAGCCTGGCGACGTCGCTATCCATGAGCACTGAGCTCCACTACGGGCCGCTCGACCCGCACGAGCTGACACGGGTCGGAGAGATCGACCGGACCGAGCGGATCGACGCGATCTACATGCAGCGGGGCACGAGGCTCGAGCTCCAGGAGGGCGACTGGAGCTCCCCGCCGTGGGACTCCGAGGGCGACGGCGAATACTCGGTTGCCGCCGTGCGTGCCGCACTCGAAGATTGGGCCGCACGTGGGGCGACTGCACAGGGAGCTTTCGAAGGCGACCGTCTGATCGGCCTCGGTGTTGTCCTGCCCCACCTTCGGCCCGGCGTCTCGCAGCTCGCCTTCCTCTACGTCAGCGACGGCGACCGAGGCCGGGGTATCGGCAGCCGACTCGCCCGCGAGCTCGAGGATCTCGCGCGCACGGCAGGTGACGTCGCGATCGTCGTCTCGGCGACCCGTTCTCAAAACACGGTGCGCTTCTACCGGCGCCGTGGCTTCGAGCCGATGGCGGAGCCCTTTGCGGAGCTCCACGAGCTCGAGCCCGAGGACGTGCACATGCAGAAGTCTCTTTAGAGGACGAGCTCGGCGCGGACCGTGCCGGCGCGCTCGTGGCGAGCGACGACGCCGACCCGAGCTCCTACCGCGGCTTCGACGACCCACTCGACTTTCGTTCGGTCGCTCGTCGAGTGGTCGACGTTCCACCACATGACGGAGCGGCGCTCCACGCGTCCTTGGAGCTGCCCGGCGTCCTCCCGCTCCTTCCCGGTCACGACGCGCGCGCCGTCAGGCAGCTCGAGCGAGACCTCGATTCCTCGAACCGCCTTGCGATCGAGCGCCTTCTGGGTGACGTTGGTCGGAAGCCAGCCGGAGTTCTCGAGGACGAGCCGCAGTCGATGGACGCCGTCGCCGATCTGCTCGGACTCGAACGAGCGCGCCTCGAGCTTCGGGCTCACCATCGCGAGGAAGAGCGCGAAGTCCGAGTGCGGCGTCACCTCTTCCTCGAGCCTCGAGAGCGGCGGGTTGAACCAGAACCGCACGAGGTCCCAGCCGCCGAGCTCGACCGAGCCCAGCTGCGGATGCTCGAACGCGTACCAGTCGACGTAGCCCTCGCCGATCTCGTCCGCCAGCTTCAGGATCGCCAGATCGTCCTCGGGGGGATGGTCGCGGATCCAGTCGATGAAGTGGTAGTCCGCGATGCCTGCTGCGCGCTGCGGGCTCCAGAACTCGGTGACCCACGCGAACGCGCCGAGGAAGTCGTACACCCAGTCGATGTCGCCGCCCTTGATGACCATCTTCGGGTCGTACTTGAAGTCGTGGAAGATCGAGATCGCCGGGTAGCCCGTGAGGCGCGTGGCCTCTTCGCCGATGAGCTTGAACGCACGCAGATCGGTCGTCGGGAAGTCGTCGTCGGAGCGCCCGGAATACGGGCGCAGGTGCACGCCAGAGAAGGTGTGGTAGCCGACGTAGTTCGTGATGTTCGGTCGGTCGACGATCGCCTGCACGAGGGCGCGCACCTCCGGCTCGGACGTGGGATATGGCCCGGCGCCGAGCTGCTCTCCTTCCGGCGCCCAGTCGGCCGGCCAGTTTCGGTTCAGGTCGAGACCTTCGCGCGGCGGCGCTATCGAGACGTTGACGCCGTCCCAGTTTCGGATCGCTCCCTCGGGGAAGACCCGGAAGAACTCTCCTTCGACGTCGTCAGGGCGGCGCGCAACGAGCAGGCGCGGCTCGTCGGGGTGCGGCTTCCAGGAGCCATTTGGATCGCTCTGTCGCATCATCAGCACGCGGCCGTCGCCATCGACGTCCTCACGGTGCAGCCCGTCCTGCGGCTCGTCGTGCGGGTATGGCCGAACGCTCGAGCGTCGGAAGCGGCCGTCGGCGAGACCGGCGTCCGCGCCGTCCGGGTTCACCCGAGGAACGACGTAGAACGTCCGCGTGTCGAGCGCAAGCGTGATCCGCTCGTCCCTCCCGTGGTCGTGGAGGAGGCGGTCGATCAGTTTGAGCGCAGCAGTCGTGCCGGTGAACTCCATCGCATGGATCTGGGCGTGAATGAAGATCGCCGGCTTCTCGTCGTGGGGCCCGGTCTCGAGGTTCGTCACCGTCGCGATCGCGATCTCGCGACCCTCGTACGACTGACCGATCGAGCCGAGCTGCAGGAGATTCGGAAACTCTGCCGCCCATGCGTCGAGCGTCTCGGTCAGCTCGACGTAGGTGTAGAAGCGGTCGAAGCGGACGCGCACGGATCCGCACGCTAGTCCATTACCCTCACGTCGTGCGCGAGTTCTCCGACTACCGGGACGAATTCCCGATCCTCGCGGAGACCACCTACCTCGCCAACCACACCCTCGGTGCGATGCCCCGGAAGGCCGCCGACCGCCTGACGGAGTTCGCGCGCATGTGGGCGGAGCGTGGGATCCGCTCCTGGGCCGAGGGTTGGTGGGAGACGCCGATGCGGGTCGGCGACCAGATCGGCCGCATCATCGGCGCGCCGCCGGGCTCAACCGTGATGCAGCAGAACGTCGCGATCGCCGAGGCGATAGCGCTGTCGTGCTTCAAGCCCGTCGATCCCGTGCGGAACCGCGTCGTCTACGAGCGCGGGAGCTTTCCGTCCGTTCGCTACCTCTACCAGGCGCAACCTGATCTGGACGTCGTCGTGTGCGAAGACGACGGCGAGATCGTGGAGCGAATCGACGAGCGGACGCTCCTCGTCCCGATCAGCCACGTGATCTTCAAGCAGGCGGAGGTCCAGGACGTCGCGCCAATCGTGCGGCGAGCGCACGAGGTCGGTGCACACGTGATTCTCGACTGCTACCAGTCGGCCGGGATCGTTCCGCTGGACGTCACGGAGCTCGATGTCGACTTCGCAGTGGGCGGCTCGGTCAAGTGGCTGTGCGGTGGGCCGGCGAACGGCTGGCTGTACGTTCGCCCGGACCTCGCAGAGCGCCTTTGCCCGACGTACACGGGCTGGCAGGCGCACGCGCGACCGTTCGGGTTCGAGGAGGAGATGGAGTACGCGACGGGGGCAGCGCGATTCCTGACCGGCACCCCGAATCCCGCCGCCCACTACGCCGGGACCGCCGGCTACGACCTGATCGAGGACGTCGGAGTCTCGCGGATCCGCGAGAATTCGCTG
>JBOHAY010000293.1:0-13523 GCA_050697935.1 Gaiellaceae bacterium
ACGCCAGGGAGCGCCAGCAGCGGCCTGACGAGCGGGCCGGTCAACCCGGCAAGAAGGCAGAGGGGGGCGAGGTCGCCGAGCAGCAGGTGCTGGGTCATGTGGAACGAGAAGAGCTCCTCCTCGGCGACTGCTGCGAGCGGGGACGCAAGCGAGACGACGAGCAGTGCGATCCCGAGAATGAAGAGCGCGATGCGCCAGCCGGGCACGGGTTGGCCGCGGCGGGCGAGCGTGTGCGCCCGCATCGCGTACGCGCCTGCGATCAGCGCGATGGGCGCGAGCTGAAGCGGGTCGAGCGTCCAGCTCGTGACGACGGAAACAGCAAGCACGTGTCCCTCGAGCACGCGGTCACTGTAGAGCGATCTCACCTTGTGGCTCTGAGCCACAAAGTGCTCCGGCCTGTCGGGTGAGCCCGCGTAGACTCGCTGGCGTGACCACCGAACGCCCGACATACGAGGCGGCGGGCGTCTCGCTCACGACAGCTGACGCGATCGTCGAGCGGTTGCGAGCTGCGGCCGAGTCGACCGGCGCGTCGGGGTTCGGCGCGTTCGCGGGTCTCTATCCGCTCGACGGAGCCAGATTCCTGGCGGCATCGACCGACTCCGTCGGCACGAAGCTGATCGTCGCGCGACAGCGTGGCCAGTTGCGGGCCTGTGGTGCCGACCTCGCCGCGCACTGCGTAAACGATGTCGCGACGTGCGGCGCCGAGCCGTTGTTCTTCCTCGACTACATCGCTGCCAACCGCATCGACCTCGAGTCGGTGGTCGAGCTCGTGGAAGGCGCAGCGGAGGTCTGCCGAGAGGCTGGATGTGCGCTGATCGGAGGCGAGACGGCCGAGCTGCCGGGGATCTACCAGGAGGACGAGCTCGACTTCGCCGGCACCTGCGTGGGGCTCGTCGAGCGCGATCGGCTGATCGACGGAACGCGCATCGACGTCGGCGACGCGGTCGTCGGCTTCGCGTCGGCCGGCGTCCACGCGAACGGGTTCACGCTCGTTCGACGGATCCTCGAGGTGGAGGACTACACGGGCGAAGACCTCCTGGCGCCGACCTCTCTCTACCTCGACGAGGTGCGGCGACTGCGCTCGACCGCCGACGTCCGTGGCCTCGCCCACGTCACTGGCGGCGGCATCCTCGGCAACCTCGCCCGCATCCTTCCCGACGGGCTCCGCGTCGAGCTCGACTGGAGCTCGTGGCAGCGGCCCGACGTGTTCGGCTGGCTTGCGCGCCACGTCGCCGAGGACGAGTTGCGGCGCGTGTTCAATCTCGGGATCGGGTACGTCGCCGTCGTCCCCGACCCGGGGGAGGCGCGCGTCGTCGGAACCATCGTGCGCGCGTGATCGGCGTCCTGGTCTCCGGCGAAGGATCGAACCTGCAGGCGCTGCTCGACGCGCAGCTTCCGGTCGTCGCGGTCGCATCGAATGAGGTGGGGGTACGAGCGCTCGAGCGAGCCGCCGGAGCCGGCGTCTCGACCGAGGTCTTCCGGCTCCACGACTACGACGATCGCGATGCCCGCGACGGCGCGATGGCGGACTGGCTCGAGGGCCACGGGGTCGAGCTCGTGGTCTGCGCCGGATACATGCACCTGCTTCGTTCCTCGTTCCTCGATCGCTTCGGAGGCCGCGTCGTCAACGTCCATCCTGCGCCGCTGCCCGACTTCCCCGGCGCGCGTCCGCTGGAAGACCTCCTCGCGGCGGGGGCTCCGGAAGCCGCTGCGACGGTTCACTGGGTCGATGGTGGGGTTGACACGGGCGAAGTGATCGCGACCGAGCCCGTCGCCGTGCTCCCAGGCGACACCGTCGAGACGCTTCGCGCCCGAGTGCACGAAGCCGAGCATCGTCTTCTTCCCAGGGTGGTCCGCGAGCTGTGCGAGCGCTGATCTCCGTCTACGACAAGACGGGCCTGGTGTCCTTCGCGCGCGGGCTCGACGAGCTGGGATTCGAGCTCGTGGCGAGCGGCGGAACAGCGACGTTTCTCGTGGACGAGGAAGTTCCGGTAACCCGCGTCGAGGAGTTGACGGGCTTTCCGGAGCTCCTCGAAGGGCGCGTGAAGACCCTGCACCCACGCGTCCATGCCGCGATCCTCGCTCGCCGCGGCTTCGACGACGACCTCGCGCAGCTCGCGGAGCACGAGATCGAGCCATTCGACCTCGTGTGCGTCAATCTGTATCCGTTCGAGAAGGTCGTTGCAGGGCTGGATGTCGCCGATGCTGACGTGGTCGAGATGATCGACATCGGGGGGCCGGCCATGCTGCGGGCGGCCGCGAAGAACTTCTCCTACGTGACGCCCGTCTGTCGACCCGGTGACTACGACGGCGTGCTCATGGAGCTGCGATCTCGTGGCGGTGAGACCTCGCTCGACACGAGGTGGCGGCTGGCCGGGGTCGCGTTTGCGACCACGGCGGCGTACGACGCTGCCATAACCGGGTGGTTCCATGCGAACGTCGACCTGGCCGACACGATCGTGCTCGCACTCGACAAACAGCTCGACCTCGCGTACGGCGAGAACCCACATCAGGTCGCTGCGTATTACGCCGAGAGCGGCTGCCGGACGCATCTCCTGTCGCGGGTCGAGCAGCTGCGCGGCAAGCCGCTCTCCTTCAACAACTTGAACGATCTCTCGGCGGCTCGATTGCTCGTGCGGGAGCTCGACGATCCCGCCTGCGTCATCGTCAAGCACGCCAATCCGTGCGGCGTCGCCGTTGCGGCGACGATCGAGGGCGCGTACGCGCGAGCTCTCGCCGCAGATCCCGTCTCCGCGTACGGAGGCGTCGTCGTGCTGAACCGGTCCGTGAGCGCAGCGCTCGGGGAGGCGCTGGCGGATCGGTTCGTCGAGGTGCTCTTCGCGCCCGGCTATGACGAGCAAGCGATGGAAGCGCTTGCGCGGAAGACCTCGATGCGGGTGCTCAACGACACCGAGCGTCGCGCGCTTACAGAAGCTGAGCCCGACTACCGACGAGTTCTCGGCGGGTTGCTCGTTCAGGATCGCGACTGGGAGATCGCGGGACGCGAGGGGATGGAGGTCGTGTGCGGAGAGGTCTTGGACGAGCAGTGGGACGACGTGCTCTTCGCCTGGCGGGTCGTGAAGCACGTGACCTCGAACGCGATCGTTCTCGCGAGCGGCGGGCAGACGCTCGGGATCGGCGCAGGGCAGATGAGCCGCGTGGACGCTGTGCGCATCGCGGTCGAGAAGGCACTCGAGCTCGGTCACGAGCTCGAGGGCTCCGTACTAGCCTCGGACGCGTTCTTCCCGTTCGCGGACGGGCCGCAGCTGGCGCTCGATGCCGGCATCGTGGCGTTCGTCCAGCCGGGTGGGTCGAAGCGTGACTCCGAGGTGATCGAGGCTGTCTCGGCGGCGGGTGCTGCGATGGTCTTCACGCACCGTCGATACTTCAGGCACTGATGGACGTCTTCGACCTCGATGTTCGTCGGCACGTGTACTACTCGGTCGTCGCGAACGGGCGGCCGCCGACGACCTCGGAGACGGCGCACGCCCTCGAACGAAGCGAGCCGGATGTGGCGGACGCATACGGGCGGCTCCACGAGGCGCACGCCCTCGTTCTCTTCCCGGACACGACCCAGATCTGGATGGCGAACCCGTTCTGCTTCGCGCCGACACCGCACCGGGTAGCAGCCGGCGGCAAGACGTGGACGGGGACGTGCTGCTGGGACTCGCTCGGAATTCCCGGCGCTCTCCACGCCGACGGTCGTGTCGACACCGAGTGCGCCTGCTGCAGAGAGCCGATCGAGCTCGTCGTGCAGGACGGCGAGCTCAGGGTGGGCACGGACATCCTCTGCCACATCCTCGTTCCGGCGCGGCACTGGTGGGACGACATCGGCTTCACGTGAAGCACGATGGTCTACCTCCGGTCGGAGGAGCACCTGCAGCGATGGCTCGACGCGAACGGTTACGAGGGAGGAGCATCGTTGCCGGCCGCCCAGATGAATGACCTCGCTCGTCGATTCTGGTGGACGCGCCTCGATCCGGACTGGGAGCCACGATCGCCGGAGGACTCGCAGGCGATCCTCGCCGAAGTCGGGCTCACCAGCGAGTTCTGGGCGCTGCGGTAGAGGCGACGGCAAGCGTCCAGGCACCAGAGAAGTAGTCTTCGGCCGCGATGGCCCGCCGCGAGTATCCGACGATCCTCGAGCTCGTCGGCTCGACGCCGATCGTGCGGCTCGAGCGCCTCGGACGCGACGTCCCGGGTGAGCTCCTCGCGAAGCTCGAATACCTCAATCCGGGCGGATCCGTGAAGGACCGGATCGGTCTCGCGATGATCGAGGCTGCCGAGCAAGACGGCCGGCTTCGACCGGGCGGGACGATCGTCGAGCCGACATCGGGCAACACCGGCGTCGGCCTTGCCATGGCCGCCGCGCTCCGCGGCTACCGCTGCATTTTCGTCATGCCCGACAAGATGAGCCAGGAGAAGATCTCGATGCTGCGGGCATACGGCGCCGATGTGGTGATCACGCCAACGGCGGTCGATCCGCACTCGCCCGAGAGCTACTACGCCGTCTCGGACCGGCTCGCGGAAGAGATCCCGGGCGGCTTCAAACCCGACCAGTACTCGAATCCCGCGAACCCCGACGCTCACTACGCGACCACCGGCCCCGAGCTCTGGGAGCAGACGGGCGGCGAGATCGACGCCGTCGTCATCTCCGTCGGTACGGGCGGGACGATCACGGGCGTCGGCCGCTACTTCAAGGAGCGCAATCCCGAGGTGCGGATCGTCGCGGTCGATCCCGAGGGCTCCATCTTCACCGCGGACGAGGAGCACCCGGAGGGGCCCTATCTCGTCGAGGGCATCGGCAAGGAGTGCTGGCCCGACACTCTCGACGCCGCTGTCGTGGACGAGTGGGTGCGGGTCTCGGACCGCGACTCGTTCCTCACCGCGCGTCGGCTCGCGCGGGAGGAGGGTCTGCTCGTCGGCGGATCGACCGGATCGACCGCTTGGGCCGGGATCGAAGTCGCGAAGAAGCTTGGGCTCGACGCCCGCGTCCTGATGATGTTCCCCGACAGCGGGCGCTCGTACCTCTCGAAGTTCTACGACGACAACTGGATGATCCAGTACGGCTTCCTCGAGCGGACGACCCCGCCGCCCGCCGTCGAGGAGGTTCTCCGGTTCCGGCGCGTGGGGCACGAGGTACCGGATCTCGTCACGATCGGCTCGCACGAGAAGGTCGGAGCGGCCATCGACGTGATGCAGCAGTACGGCATCTCGCAGCTCGTGGTCGTACGCAGCGAGCCCGTGGACTCGCTCGCGGACATCGTCGGCTCGCTGCAAGAGCGCGAGCTCCTCGAGAGGGTTTTCCGAAACGCCGACGCGCTCAACGAGGACGTCGCCGTCGCGATGCAGCCACCGTTGCGTGCCGTCGACGCGGGGGCATCGGTGAACGAGGTCTACGAGGGGCTGTCCGGCGGGAGCGGTGCGGTGGTCGTCGCGAGCGGTGGTCGCCCGACGGGCATCCTCACGCGGTCAGATCTGTTGGAATTCCTCGCCGCCCGGCGATCGCAGATCGACTCTTCATAGGCGCGAGCCTTCTTGTCAGTCAGGCGCCATCCAGGGCGCCCGCAACGGCTGAGTCAGCCCGCGGCGGCCTGTCGGTAACGGCGGGCCGCCGCGTCTTCGCCGGGCCGCGGCCTTCGCGGCGAACGGTGACGTAGACGGCGCCGACGACGAGCGCCGCCCCCGCCAGCGACCACGGGCTTGGGCGCTCGGCGAGGAAGAGCATCCCGAGCGCGATCGCCACGAGTGGGTTCACGTACTGGTGCGTCACGACCAGCGAGATGGGCGCCACACGCAGGAGCCACGCATACGCGGTGAAGCCGACGAGCGAGCCCATGACGACCAGATAAGCCCACGCCAGGACGGAGTCGAGTGCAAACGTCGCGCTCGACAGCTCTCCGAACTCGCCAAAGGCGAGCGCCGCGACGGTCAGCAACAGTCCTCCGAAGCCCATCTCGTACGCGGTCGCGACGAACGGGTTGCGTGGGAGCGAGAGCCGCTTGGAGAGAAACGAGCCGGTCGACCAGAACATGGTCGCGCTGATCATCACCGCGAGGCCGAGCGCGGTCGAGCCGGCACCGAGCCCGGGTGCGACGACGAGGCCGAGCCCCACCAAGCCGGCGAGCGTGCTCAGGCGCGTCGCCCGAGCGGGGCTCTCTCCCGCCGTGAGCCGCATGAGGATGATCTGAAGCGGGACGGTCCCGGCGATCATGGCCGCGAGGCTGGAGTCGATCCGCGTCTCGGCGACATGTACGAGCCCGACGCCGAGTCCGAGAAGAAGACCGCCCGCGATCGCACTCGCTCCGAGCTCTCGTCTGCTGATGCGCAGGCTGATACCGCGAAGAGCGAGGATCGTGGCCAGGAGCACCCCGGCCGTCAGGAAGCGGCTCCCGCCGGCGAGCAGCGGAGGCATGGTCTCGACCGCGATCTTGATCCCGAAGTACGTCGATCCCCACACGACGTAGACGACGAGGAGGGCGGCCCAGACGTGCCTGACAGGAGCAGTCATCGGGAGGAAGACGTGAGGAGGGTCACGACTGTGAGAACGAGGCCGTACGTTCTCCTACTCCACTGGAGCCCCTGAGCTACTGATCGTTACGACCGCTGGCGCTAATCCCACCGCCGAGACAGCCGGAACGCCGCGTTGATGAGCCCGACGTGGCTGTACGTCTGCGGGAAGTTGCCGCTCTGCTCCAGCGTGTCCGGGAGGATGTCCTCCGAATAGAGCCCGAGGCCGTTGTGGAGGCCGAGCAACCGGTCGAAGAGCTCGCGCGCCTCGTCTGTCCGCCCGATGAGCGCGAGAGCTTCTACGAGCCAGAACGTGCAGACCGTGAATGCCGCGTGAGTGGTGCCGAAGTCGTCGGGCGCCGTGTAGCGGCGCAGGAGGCCGCCGTCCACTGACAGCCCACTGCGGATCGCATCCACGTGTGACGCTGCGCGTGGGTCGTCAGGTTGGAGATACCCGAGGTGGACGGCCAGCAGAAGCGCAGCGTCCAGCTGTGGCTCGCCGGCGACCTGGGTGAGCGCGCCGACGTCGTCGTTCCAACACCTGGTCTCGAGCAGCTCGGCCGCCCGCTTTTCGACGCGATGAGCGTGCGCGGCCAGGTCAGCGGCGCTCAGCGCCTCCGCGACCTCGACCGCCCTGCGCGCTCCCGCCCAGTGCATGAGCACGGAGAAGCTGTGGAGGCGGGTCTTCCCGCGGAACTCCCACAGCCCTGCATCGGGCTCGTCGAGCCGTGCGTCGATCTGATCCACGAGCCCTTGCACCATTTCCGCGGCCGTCCGCGGCGGGATCTCGCCGGAGAAGCGAGTGTCGAGGAAGAGGCGGCTGACCGCGAGCACCATCTCCCCGTAGACGTCGTTCTGCACGTGCTCGAAGGCCTGATTGCCGATTCGCACGGGCCCGTCTCCGTTGAAGCCGGCGAGGTGATCGAGCTCGCGCTCGGTCGCCTGGGAGTCCCCGTTGATCCGATACGCGGGCTGTAGGACGCCTCCCCGTTCCTCGGCGATGTTGCGGAGGTACTCGAGGAAGAGCTCCATCTCCTCGGAGTGCCCCAACCGTTCGAGCGCGTTGAGCGTGAAGTACGCGTCGCGGAGCCAGCAGAAGCGGTAGTCCCACGTGCGCCCGGAGCCCGGGTACTCGGGCAGGCTCGTCGTCGTCGCGGCGAGGAGCGCCCCCGTGTCCTCGTACTGGTGGAGCTTGAGCGCGAGCGCCGAACGGACGACCTCGCGCTGATAGTCGCGCGGGACGCGCGTGCCCTTGACCCAGTGGCGCCAGTAGTCGACGGTTCGCTCGAGGAAGCGCTCGGCCGTGTCCTCGAGGCCGGCCTCGAGCGGCTCACCCCACGTGAGGACGATGTGCCGGTCCTGCTCGAGCAGGAACGGTCGCTGATCCTCGACGTACGTCAGCGGGACGTTCGAGGTCAGCCGAACCGGCGTCGGGAAGCCCGTGTACTCGATGTGGTTCGACCCTCTCCAGAACCGCGTCTCGATCAGGCCGTACTCGTAAACCGGTTTGCACCGAACCCGGGCGCGCGGCTCACCGGAGAGCGGACGCAGGATCCGCACGAGCATCTGAGGCTTGAAGTAGCGGTCGTAGAGCTGGAAGCGAGGTGCGAAGTCGATGAGCTCGAACTCGCCGCCCGCGCAGCGGAAGATCGTGCGCAGGACGTTGGTGTTCTCGATGTACTCCTGCTGCACGTCGGTCGCGTCGACGCCCTCGACGACGAACTCCCCACCCCGTTCACGATCGAGGATCGGCCCGAAGATGAAGCTCGAATCCGGGCGTGGCCAGCACAGCCACTCGACGGATCCCTCCTTGAGCAGCGCGTTGTACGAGCAGTTGCCGATGATGCCGAGATTGTTCGTCATTCAGAGAAGCTATTCGCGGACGCGTAGCGTATTCATGCGCAGACCCGGAGCCTCGCTAGCGCGACGACTCCGGTCGCGCGAGAATCCCTGAAGGCGGCTGCTCCGCAGCCGCGAGGCTGCTGTGGACGCGTAGCCTGTTCATGCGCAGACCGGAGCTACGCTAGCGCGGCGTCCCCGGTCCGCGAGAATCCCTGAAGGTGGCTGCTCCTCAGCCGCGGCTCTGCGAACCCACATGATCCGAAGGAGGCCTGCTGGCCCGGCACACCGGACACCACTCCCTCGTCATCGCCAGCAACCGCCTGCCCATCCGGCTCTCGATCACGGGAGACGGGTTCGAGGTGCAGCGAAGTGCAGGCGGGCTGTCTGCGGCCCTCGGGGCGGTGCGCGGCGATGCCACCTGGATCGGGTGGCCGGGAGCGGTCGTGCAGCCGACGTTGCAGAAGCGCGTCAGCCGGCGCCTGGCCAAGGACAACCTCTTTGGGGTCTTCCTCTCTGCAGACGAGGAGGAGGACTTCTACGGGAGGGTGTGCAACGACACGCTCTGGCCTCTGTTTCACTACTTCCAGGGCCGGCTCCGGATCACACCGGAGGCGTGGGAGCGGTACGTCCAGGTCAACGAGCGGTTCGCTGACACCATCGTCGAGCACTGCGAGCCGGATGCCCGCGTCTGGGTGCACGACTTCCACCTGATGCTGGTTCCGGCGATGCTGCGGCGGCGCGCTCCGGGCCTGTCGATCGGGTTCTTCCTCCACATCCCCTTCCCGTCGTCCGAGGTGTACCGCCTGCTTCCCGCGCGTGAGCAGCTTCTGCGCGGTGTGCTCGGAGCCGACTACGTCAGCTTCCAGGTCGGTGACTATTCGCGTCACTTCCGCTCCTCGTGCCTGCGCATTCTGGGCATCGACTCCGACCCCGATTCGCTCGAGCTCGACGGTCGGCGCGTGGGAATCGGCGTGGATCCGATCGGGATCGACGTCGACGGCTTTCGAGAGGTCATCGCCGATCCCGAGACGGCGCGCCACCTTGCGGATCTCGAGCGTCAGTACGAGGGACGCCGACTTCTCCTCGGAGTCGAGCGGCTCGACTACACGAAGGGAATTCCGCAGAAGCTGCACGCCTTCGAGCGGTTCCTCGAGCAGGACCCAGCGCGCGCGCAGACCACCACGATGATCCAGGTGGTCGTGCCGTCTCGGCTCGAGAGCCCCGAGTACCGCGCACAGCGCGACGAGATCGAGCTCCTGATCGCACGAATCAACGGTCGATTCGCACGACCGGGTGTGACTCCGGTCGAGTACATGCATCGCGACATCTCGAAGCCGGCTCTCGTCGCCCTGTATCGGCGCGCCGACGTGATGATGATCACGGCGCTGCGTGACGGAATGAATCTCGTCGCGCAGGAGTTCGTGCTCTGCCAGTCCGAGCCCGGCCTTCCGAGCCGCTGGCGAGGAGCACTGCTCCTCTCCGAGCTCGCCGGCTCCGCGCAGGTGCTTCCGGGTGCTCTGCTCGTCAACCCGTGGAATGTCGACGGCGTCGTCGAGCACCTGGTGACAGCGCTCGGGCTCACAGCTCGCGAGCGTCAACGGCGCCTCGAGACGATGGCGAAGCGCGTTGAGTCGCTCGACAGCCGGCGCTGGGCGGACGGCTTCCTCACGCGGCTCGGCCGCTATTCGCGGCGCGATCGCCGCACCCGACGTCCTCCGACGGTAGACACGGCGCTCGAGGAGCGGATCGCTCGCAGGTTCGCGCGGGCGCGCGCGAGAACGATCGTGCTCGACTACGACGGGACACTCCGCGAGTTCGAGGTGCATCCGGACCTCGCCCAACCCACGCCGGAGATTCGCGCGCTTCTCCGAGCTCTCGCCGCGCTTCCCACCACGGAGGTCCACATCGTCAGCGGACGCCGGCGCAGGAATCTCGAGCAATGGCTGGGACGGTTGCCGGTGCACCTCTGCGCCGAGCACGGCTACCTCGCGCGCGCGCCGGGCGGCGAGTGGCGCACGCTCGTCGACCTCGACCTGAGCTGGCTCCGTCCTATCGAGCGGCTGCTGCGCAGGGTCGCCGCCGACGTGCCCGGAGCGCACGTCGAGCGGAAGTCGTGCAGCGTCGCCTGGCACTACCGCCAGGCCGAGCGGGAGTACGGCTCGTGGCGCGCACGCGAGCTCCTGAACGATCTCCACCAGCACCTCGCGGGTGCGCCGGCGGAGGTCCTGCAAGGCCATCAGGTCATCGAGGTTCGCGCACAAGGCGTCGACAAGGGGCTCTACGTGCGCAGCCTGTTCCCAGACGGGAAAGAACCATCGCACTTCGTCCTCGGCCTCGGCGACGACCGGACCGACCACGACCTCCTCGGCGCCCTTCCTCCGGGATCCGTCGCCGGGCACGTCGGAGGGCTGCTTCCGAGCACGCGCTCGGGAGACCGCCGCCGAGAGGACATCCACATCGTCGGCCCGGGCGAGGTACGTGTCTTCCTCGGCGATCTCGTCGCGAGCATGGCCTCCCCGTCGCCGGTGTAGCTGCCCCCTCTCTTCCCTTGTAACAAGTTGTTACTTGGGTCATTTGTGCGTTTTCTCGGCGGCATGGCGCGCCTGGCAACGCTTGCAACAACTTGTAACTTGGATCAGGCAGGCACGGCGGCCCGGCGGCCGAACGCCGCGGCGTGGCCGCGGGCGTTCGCCTCGTGCAGCTCCGCCTCGTCGAGCGCATCGATGCGCAAGAGGAGCTCGAACTCGTCCCGGAGGTGGGTGCGCATCATCTCCGGCCCGTCCGTCGCGATCGTGAATGCGACGCCGTTGTCGACGAACTGGCGAACCGTCTCTCGCACCGCGTCCTCGTCCGGGAGCGCTTTCGTCAGCAGATTCGAGGTCGGACAGATCTCGAGCACGGTTCCCAGCTCGCGCAGCGCACGCATGAGCTCCGCATCGCCGGCGGCGAGGATCCCGTGCCCGATCCGCTCGGGGCGCAGACGCTCGACGACCTGGCCGAGCTCCTCGCGGCCCATGTCGCCGCCTTCCTCTCCGACGTGGATCGTGACGCCCAGCCCGGCCTCGCGCGCGGTCTCCACCATCGGCTCGATCTGCGTGTAGTCGTAGCGGCCCCCGCCCGGCCGAGGCCCGGCGATGTCGACCCCGACGACACCACGACCGGCCCAGCGGATGGCCTTCTCGACGATGATCTCGTTCAGCCGGCGGTCGAACGTGCGGTCCATCATCAGGATCAGGCCGGCACGCACCTGCGGGTACTCGAGGCTCGCCAGGTCGAGCCCGTGGATCGCGGCGAGGATGATGTGGTCGAGGTCGCGCTCTCCGCCGCGGTTTCGCTTCATCGGATTGAAGCGGAGCTCGAGCGTCGTGATCCGCTGCGAGCGGTAGGCGCCGCCGATAGCGCCGTGCACGGAACGCTCGACCGCGAGCGGCGACGACTGGATCAACTCGGTCCAGTGGTAGATCTGATCGAGCTCGTCGAGGCCCTGAACTCCGAGCGGGTCGGAGACGGTGACCAGCGCGTCGAACTCCCAATAGTCCTTGACCGGGAGCGCGATGCCCTGCTCGTGCGCCAGGCTCCACAGGATGTCGGAGGCAACGGAGCCTCCGAGGTGGGTGTGGAGCTCGGCGAGGCCCTCGTCGATCACGATTCGCGCGAGTCTACTCGCGGGGCGTGGAAACCGAAGCGAGCGGCCAATCGCGCTCGAGCCAGTTCGCCACGGCTTCGCGAAGCGGCTCGTCGAGATGTGCATGCGTGACACGCACCCACGACCGAACCGTCGCGCCGCTTTGTTGTGTCCTGTCCGGATCGACGTAGACACAGCCGATGACGTCGTCGGTCCGCGGGTCGAGGACGGTGTACGCGAAGGCGGTCCGGGCATCGAACTCCGCGCGGTGTTGCTCGAGGTCGGCGAGATTGTCCTCGAGGGACATCGGGTGCGGCCACCTGCGGCCCACGAAGCCGCGCGTTGCGTGAATGTGATCGATGCTCGACGACCAGGCCGCGTAGTCGCGCTCGTTGTGCTCCGGCCCGAGCGGCTCGAGGACGAACGCCGGGTTCTCGAACCGGAGGGGAACCTCGAAGTCGTCGGGGACGAGCGCCACCTTGGCGGCGCAGTCTAGTGTGGGCCCGTGGGCGTCAACCAGCTGGCTTTTCGTGCAACGAACCACTGCTTGACGGGTTGTGGCATCGGCGAGGTGCTGGGAATGGTCCTCGCGACCTGGTGGGGGTGGGGCGATGCAGCCTCGATCGCGCTCGCCGTCGCGCTCGCGTTCTTCTTCGGCTACCTGCTGACGCTGATCCCGCTGTTTCGGGCCGGGACCGCACTGGGCGCGGCGCTCGGGATCGCGCTCGTGGCGGACACGTTCTCGATCGCGACGATGGAGATCGTCGACAACGCGATATTGCTCATCTGGCCGGGGGCGATGGACGCCGGTCTCGGCGACGTGCTCTTCTGGGGCTCGCTCGCGATCGCGCTCGCGGTCGCGTGGGGGCCGACGTTCTTCGTCAACCGCGCGCTGATCGCGCGTGGGAAGGGTCATGCGCGCGCGCACGGCGCGCATGGACACGCTCACAGCTGAGAGGCTCGTCACCACGCGAGCACGCGGCCGCGAAGCGGACGCCTTCAGGGATCTACGCACGGCCGGAATCCAAGCGCTAGCCGGATTTCGGTCTTGCGCACACAATTCAGTTGATTCGCTTCTCGCGCCCCGCCCAGGCGAGCTCGCGCAGCGCGAACTTCTGCACCTTCCCGGTGGATGTCTTCGGCAGGGCGTCGACGAACTCGATCTCGTCGGGCGCCTTGAAGTGCGCGATCCGGCTGCGCACGTGCTGGATCAGCTCGTCGGGATCAGCCTCGGCGCCGTCGCGCAGCACGACGAAGGCCTTCGGCCGCTCGCCCCACTTCTCGTCCGGCATCGCGACCACGGCGCATTCGAGCACGGCTGTGTGGCTGACGATCGCCTGCTCGACCTCGATCGTCGAGATGTTCTCGCCACCCGAGATGATGATGTCCTTCGCCCGGTCGCGCAGCTCGATGTACCCGTCCGCGTGCCAGACCCCGAGGTCGCCCGAGTGGAACCAGCCGCCGCGGAAGGCGTGCTCGGTGGCCTCGGGGTCCGCGAAGTACCCGGCCATGACGTTGTTCCCGCGCATCACGACCTCGCCCATCG
>JBOHAY010000294.1:0-5604 GCA_050697935.1 Gaiellaceae bacterium
CTGTCAGCGCCAGCGACTCCTGCGGCTTGGACTTCGCGCCCATGATCCCCTTGAGGGACGGGTAGCGCGGCTCGTTGATGGCGTCGGAGACGGCCACGACCGCCGGAAGCGGAGCCGAGATGACGTCGTAGCCGTGCTCGGTTTGTCGCTTGCCCGTGACCGAGCCGGCGTCGACCGTGAGCGACGCGACCTGCGAGACGAGCGGCCGGCGAAGCCGATCGGCGACGGCTGCCCACAACACGGCTCCGTCACCGTCACTCGAGGCTTGTCCGAAGAGAACGAGATCCGCCGCCTCGCGCTCGAGAGCAGCGGCGAGCACCCGGCTCGTCCCCAACAAGTCGGAGCCGGCCGCGGCGTCGTCGGTAACGAGAACGGATCGGTCGGCGCCCATTGCCAGCGCCTTCCGCAGCGAGTCGGCCGCCTTCTGCGGCCCGAGCGAGACGAGCACGACCTCCCCGCCCTGCGCCTCCTTGATCCGGAGCGCTTCCTCGACCGCGTTCAGGTCGGTCGGGTTGAGTGCGGCCTCGCCGGAGCGGTCGAGCCGCTTCGTTTCCGGGTCGATCCGCTTGTGAACGGTCGCGTCCGGCACGTGCTTCACGCAGACGGCGATCTTCATCGGCGCGGACTCTATCGGCGTCGCCCGAACCCACGACGCATCTCGCGGCGGCCGTCAGTACACGTTCGGAACGAGGCGAAAGCGAACGCGTCGCTTGTAAGCCTCATACGCAGGATCATTGACGAGTACCTGCTCCTCGCACTTGATCCGCACGAGCTGTCCGAGCGTCGCGCACAGGACGATCACCGCATTCCGAACGGACGGATTCTCAGCGACATATGCGAGCTGAACGACAACGTACCCGAGGTACACCGGGTGGCGAACAAGTCGATACGGCCCTTGCTCGACGACGCCACGGTTTGCCGCCACGAGTCCGAACGATCGCCCGAGGAAGGCGAGGCTGACACACACGAACACGGCACCAGCCAGTTGCAGCAGGAGTGCTGCAGTCCCACCTCCGCTCGACACTGGACGCATGAGCATCGGGCCGAAGGCGCCCACGACCGTCGCAGCCCAGGCCAGCGGCTCACGGCTCGTCCCGAGGGACTGCCGCCGCGTGAGAAACAGCACGGCGACGAGGGTCTCCATGGCCATCGCGCCCATGCCGCGCAGGTCTCCCGTGGACGCCCAGAAGACAAGATGCGCCTTGGCAAACCAAAGCCACATCGCGGCCAGCACGAGATTGACGCCCCAAAAACGAATCGCAGCGAACCTCGGCACGGAGGCAGGCAGCCTGAACACCCTCCGCTGCGTGCGCACGACCTCCGACCCCGAGCTGGGGCGATTCGCGATGTCCGAAGCCACCTCGTTCATTATCGGAGCGTATGTCGAGAGCATGAGACCACATGAGTGGTACGTCGAGCCCATGCTCACCGGACGGCTTGCGCCGTCGGCAGGTGGTAGCGTCCCGCCCTCGCGCGTGAACCGGAGCGCACACTCGTATGAGACGCCACCGGACGACAGCCCAAGGCACGCTCGCGGCGCTTCTCCTCGCCGGCCTCGCAGCCGCAGCTTCGACGGCCCCGGCGAGTGGTGGCGAGCGAGGAGCCGTCCCGAGGCTCGTCTTCCCGCTCGTCGCCAAGACGGACCTCTGGGACAACTACGGTGACGCGCGTGGGAACGGCCGACATGCGGGAATCGACATGGAGAATCCCTGGCGGGCTCCGGTCGTCGCCGCCGAGGACGGCCGCGTCGAGCACGCGGAGTCGAGCATCGGGGGCTGCATGCTGTACCTCTACGGGCGCAGCGGGACGATGTACCTGTACATCCACCTGAACAACGACCTGACCGCGCGCAACGACAACAAGGGCGGCTGCAAACCGGACGTGACGTTCTCGGTACCGAACGGCGCGAAGGTGACCGCGGGCCAGCAGGTCGCGTGGAACGGCGACTCGGGCGACGCGAACGGGAACCCGCACCTCCACTTCGAGGTTCACCCGAACGGAGGCGTCGACGTCAGCCCGTTCAAGCACCTGAAACGCGCGAGCAAGCCGCTCTTCGCAGCGAGGAAGGGGAGCGTGTTCAGCCTCGGTCTGCGAGGCAGGTTGATCGCGGCCGGTGCCGGAACCGCCACCCTCGAGGTCGACCGCGCCCGCCAGTATCCGGGCGGCCGCTGGCTGGAGATCGACACGCGCACTGTCGAGCTCGTCGTCCCGCCCGGCATGGAGTCCGTGCCCTCACTCGAGGAGATCACGGGCTCGACCCTGCGATCGCTCAAGAACCCCGTGAGCGTGGCTGCTTTCACGCTCAAGGCGAGCACGACGCCCGAGGCGATCCTCGGGGCGCCCGGCGAGCTCGTTCTCGGACGCGTCGCCCCGACGCCGTAAGGCGGCTGTAGGACGTCGGCTCGGGCGGTCGAACTCTCTGTCAGATGGCTGGGAGCCTCTCGATCCTCATGCCTGTCTACAACGAGCGGGCGACCGTGGAAGCGGCGATCGACGACGCGCTCACGGCAGAGCTTCCGGTCTCGAGCCGCGAGCTGATCGTCGTCGACGACGGTTCCACCGACGGCACGCGAGAGCTGCTCGGCTCCAAGACCTGGCCGGAGAACGTCCACGTCGTGTTCCACCCCGAGAATCAAGGCAAGGGCGCGGCGGTGCGAACCGGACTCGGCCACGCGAGCTGCGAGTTCGCAGCGATCCTCGACGCCGATCTCGAGTACCGGGCGGCCGACCTGGCGGACGTTCTCGAGCCGCTCGCATCCGGAGAAGCGAAGGTCGTCTTCGGCACCCGCGCGTGGACTTCCCAGTCGTCGTTCAGCTTCTGGTACGTGATGGGGAACAAGGCGGTCACGATGACGACGAACGTCCTCTACAACTGTTGGATCTCGGACGTCATGACCTGTCACAAGGCGATGAGCACCGAGCTGTTCAGATCGCTGCCGCTGCGCGAGCGCGGCTTCGCGATCGAGCCCGAGATCGCCGCGCGCGTGCTGCGAGCAGGCGAGCGGATCCACGAGGTACCGATCTCCTACAGGGCGCGAACGCGCGAGGCAGGAAAGAAGCTCACGACGCTCGATGGCCTGCGTGTGCTGCGAACGCTCCTTCGCTGCCGCGTGATGTGACCCGAGCTTTCGTCGCCGGCGCGTACGCGATCCTGGGAGGCGCCCTCGCGTGGACGCGGCTCTACGGTCTCGACCGCAGCTACTGGCACGACGAGATCGTCACGGTCGCCGACTTCGTGCGCGGCGGCCCCCGCGAGATCCTCGCCGGCTCGTACATCCCGAACAACCACGAGCTCTTCAGCCTGCTCGCGTGGATGACGAGCTCGATCGTAGGCGAGTCAGAGGTTGCGGTTCGGCTGTGGTCGGTGCTTCCGTTCCTCGCAGGAGTTGCGCTCGTCAGCGCATGGGTCCACGTTCGCGTGTCGCCGCTCTCGGGTGTCCTCTTCCTCTTCCTCGCGACCGTGTCGCCGCTCCTGCTCGACCTCTCACGACAGGCGCGTGGATACGGGCTCGCGTTCTTCGCCATGTCAGTGCTCGTGGTGGCCGCGCTCGAGGCCGCTCGCTCCGGACGAACGTGGGCGATCGTCACCGCTTGCGCAGCCGGGATCGTCGGCACGTGGACGCTGCCAATCTTCGGCGTGGCGTTCGTCGCCACGACCGCCGCGCTGCTCTCGGAGGCCTCGCTCAGACGTCGCGTGACGGTAGGGCTCGGAGCGTCGGTTCTCGCGATCGCGACGTGGTACGCACCGCATGTCGACAATCTCGCCAGAAGCTCCCGGCAGGAGTACGGCGCTCACATCGCGGACCGGTGGCTCGCCACCGCACCGATCGACCAGATCCTGATCCCCGCACTTGCGTGGACCGAGGGAGTTACTGCCACCCCCGGTCCTGTCTGGATCCCTGTCGTTCTCTCGGCATTGCTGTTGATGGGGACGAGCCCGCTCCTCCGCGATCGAGCCTCTGCGCTCGTCCTCGTTTCGGGGCCGATAGCGACGATTGTCACCCTTTGGGTCACGGACACCCGCTCAGCACCGCGATTCGTCAGCTTCCTGCTCGTGCCGCTGTTCATGCTCGGGGCCACGGGCGCGGCGTCGATACTCGAGCGCCTGACGACCCGCCCGGCGGTCCTGCGCACGCTCGTCGCGCTGATCTTGCTCGCCAGTCTGACCACGGTCGCCGGCCCGAAGATCGCGGAGATCATGAGGCTCCCGCGCGAGGCACATAAGGATGCGGTCGCTGCCATCCGGGCCAACGGCTGGGACTCGAGGCCCGTGTTCGCATATGCCATCCGCCCGCGCGACCTCGCCTTCTACTTAGGGAGATCTCCGAAGGTAGCGACGCGACCCGAGATCGCGTCGGTCGTCTGCAGTCGCCACTCGCCGATCGTGCTCGTGGTGCAGCCGTTCGCTTTACCGTCGCCCGACTTTCCCTGTGTCGCTCGGCCCGGCGCGAAGCACATTCGACTCGACCAGTACGCGCGCGGCAACCGGATCGGCGTCTGGTTCATCCCTCCGGCGGACTAGATCCCCGGTCGCTTCCAGAGCTGCGCGCTCACCCGCCAGCCGAACTGGAGCTTTTCGGCGAGCACGTGGTCTCCGAAGCCGAGCGGACGTCGGACGTCCGCAGGAAGCTCCGCGCCCTCCTCCGACCAGTACAGGACCCAGATCGAGTTCGCCGTCGACACGTCGTCGGGTCGAGCACCGTAGTACTCCGCCGCATCGTGAGTCCACCAGGGGACAACGACGACGGCGTCGGCCTCGCCATGTCGTTCCACCACCGTCGCGACGGCGCTTCGCCAGTCTTCCCCGCGCCAGTTGCCGTTCTCGGCCGAGGAGTACCAGAGCGCGAGCCCGACAGCGGTTGCGACGGCCGCCACGACCAAGACGCCGACCCGCAGCCGACCGGCGAGACCCATCACCGCGACGGCGGCGAGCATGGCGAACGCCGGCGTCGCGATCACCAGGTAACGGTCGAGGAAGATCGGTCTCGCGACAGAGATGACGAGCGCGAGCACGAACGGCCCGAAGGCCCACGTGGCGAGCGACACCGCGACACTGCCCTTCCCCGCTCTGCGCAACGTCCACAGACCGAGGACGGCGAGCAGAACGCCCAGGCCGGCAACACCCGAGACGCCCGCGAGTGCCCGCGTCGCTTCCTCGGCCGACGGAAACGGAATCCACGCCGTTTCGCTCGTCTCGCTGTCGGTGCGCATCGCGAGCTGAGCGACCCAGGGAACGCCGACGGCGGCAACGATGACCCCCGCGAGCAGACCGTGCGGCAGGACTCGCTCGCGTCGCTGGGCGATGAGCACCGCATGGACAGGCACGAGCAGGAGACCGACGACCGCGTGCGTGACGAGCAGCGCCGTATACGCAATCCCGTAGACGGCCCAGGCGGGGCGCGATCCGCGCTCGAGCGCGCGGAGCAAGAGGAGGGTCGCGACGAGACTCGCGGCGACCAGCAGCGGGTAAACCCGCGCTTGCTGGGACCACTTGACGAAGAACGGACTGGTCGCGAGGAAGAGCCCGCTCAGTAGGGCTACCCGGCGATCGAAGAGCTTCCTGGCGAGCACCACCAGCAGCGCGCATGCCAGCATCGCCCCGAC
>JBOHAY010000295.1:0-10706 GCA_050697935.1 Gaiellaceae bacterium
CCCGTGACCACCGCCGCAATCTCGCGCGCGCGACGTCGCAGGACGCTCCGCCGCACCGTGCCTCCTGCCCCCGCGACGAGACTCGTCCCCAGCTTGACGACGACCGTCATCGGCTCTGTGTGCCGTCGCCCACGATCCGGTACTGGCGCAGCCAGAGGTCGCGGTATGTGACCGGCCCGCGCGGCCCCGGCGCCCAGTCGACGTTGATCCCCGTCTCCGGCGCAGCCGTCAGTTCGAAGCCGTCGGTGAAGCGGGTCGGAGCGTGCCAGAAGGCGGCGGTGCCCCGGTAACTGTCGAGGAAGCGCTCGGCAGCGTGCGGGTCCTCGGCCACGATTCCCGCGGCGAGGCCGGAGGTCTGCTCGTTCGCGACCCGCACGGCCTCCTCGAGGTCGTCGACGAGAGCGATCGTCACCGTTGCGACCCGCTCGGGATCGCTCGCCCACTCGTGTCCGAGTGGCGCGTCGAGCGGTAGCGCCCCCTCGGCCGTGCCGCGTACCTCGAGCCCCTTCGAAGCGAACAGCTCGAGCAGCTTGGGCACGAGGTCGGCCGCGTCGCGGTCGACGAGCGCGAGGTTGAGTCGATTGCAGACGCCGAGCCGGTCGAGGCTCGCCTCCGTGAGGGCAAGAGCCTTTTCACGGGAAGCCGAGCCGTGGACGTAGAGGACGCCGCCGCCTTCGGCATGGGCGAGCGTGCGTACCCCCTGCTCGGCGGCCAGCCGCGCGAGCGCGGCCGTGGTCGCGCCACTCCCGCGGAGGATCACGAGCGGGATCTGCCGGGGGAGCGACACGAGGATCCGAGCGCCCTCGCGGTCGGACGAGCGGACGAGTCCGACCGCGCCCGGCGGAAGACCGGCGGTCTCGAGGGCGGGCCGGAGAACGTCGTCGACGAGCGTCGTGACGGTGCGAAGTGCGGCTCCGCCGGTTCGCAGCACCGCCGTGTTGAGGCTCTTCAGGAGCTGTCCCGCGACGTCCAGGACAACGTTGGGCCGTGCCTCGAAGTTCGCTCCGACCGTTCCGATCGGGATCCGTCGCTCGGTGACTCGAAGCCCGTTCGGAAGCGTCCACGCAGAGACCTCGCGCTCGAGCGGCTCGATCTCGGCCATGGCCGCGACTTGCTGTGCGAGGCCCTCGACCCGTGCGTCGTCGAGCTGCAGGCGGTCGAGCGTGCCCTCGTCGAAGTGGCCCGCGGCGGACTCGCAATCGACGCCGTTCGCAGCCAGGATCGCTTCTCGCTGCTCCCGCACGAGAGTCCCTGCGCAGCGGAGTGCGTCCGCGACGAGGTCGTCGCGAAGCGCAGGCGCGGCGCGGTTCGCGCCAGCTGCCTCCTCTTCGATCTGCTCTCGAAGCGACGTCACTTCATTTTGTATACTGCTGACCGGAAGCGAGGCACGCCTCGCTCCGCATCGAGAGAGGCTGAGGGACCGGCCCTGTGAAGCCTCGGCAACCTGCTCAGTGAGCAAGGTGCCAAGCCCGGAAGGATGTGTCGAGCGAGAACAAGGAGGTCGTCGTGCCAGCTCAATTTCTTCGTTGCCGGGCCTGCGAGCGCGAGTACGGACTCGAACCAGTCGGCGTCTGCGCCCGTTGCTTCGGGCCGCTCGACCCCATCTACGACAAGGAGGCGCTTCGCCGCTCGCTCACCCGTGAGCTGATCGAAGCCGGCCCGCCGTCGATCTGGCGCTACGCGCCTCTCCTGCCCGTGGCGCCACCGGCAGAGCCACGGCTCGCGCCGGGCCTCACCCCGCTCCTCGCTGCGCCCAGGCTGGCGAGCGAGCTCGGGATCGGGAAGCTCTACCTCAAGCTCGACACCGCGAACCCGACCCATTCGTTCAAGGATCGTGTCGTGGCGGTCGCCGCCGCCAAGGCTCTCGAACTCGGGTGCGAGACGCTCGCCTGCTCGTCGACCGGCAATCTCGCGAACGCGGTCGCGGCGCGGGCAGCGGCGGAGGGGATCGAGGCCGTGGTCCTGTGTCCCGCCGATCTCGAGCCGGAGAAGCTCGCGGCCACCGCTGTGTACGGGGCGACGATCTACGCGGTCGACGGAACATACGACGACTGCAGCCGACTTACGGTCGAGCTCTCTTTCGAGCTCGACTGGTCGTTCGTCAACGTCGGCCTGCGCGCGTACTACGCCGAGGGATCGAAGACCGTCGCATTCGAGGTGGCAGAGCAGCTCGGCTGGGGCTTGCCCGACGTCGTCGTCTGCCCGATCGCCTCCGGAGCCCTCTTCTCGAAGGTTCACCAAGGCTTTGCCGAGCTTCGTGAGCTCGGGCTGGTCGAGGGGACCGCACCGCGGTTGTACGGAGGGCAGGCCGAAGGATGCGCCCCCGTCGCATCGGCCTTCGCGGAGGACAGGAAAGTGTCGCCGCTCAAGCCCCGTACCGTCGCACGCTCGCTCGCGATCGGCAACCCCGCGGACGGCGACCTTGCCGTCGCGACTGCGAAGGCCTCTGGAGGCGCGATCTACGCTGTTCCCGAGGGCGAGGTCGGGACGAACATGACTCTCCTCGCGGAGAGGAGCGGCGTTTTCGGTGAGACCGCCGCCGGCGTGACGCTGGGGGCGCTTCGTGAGGCGGTGCTTCGCGGAGCCGTCGGGGAAAGAGACACGGTCGTTCTGCTCGTCACCGGCGACGGCCTGAAGACTCCGCAGCCGATCGCAGATCGCGTGCAGCCGGTGGAGATCGAAGCCGACGCCGACGCTCTGCTCGAGCGCCTCGGGGTGACCCTGGTGAACTGAAGGCGCACTCGTTGTAATGTCGGTGCGTCTCGTGCCTGCACTTGCGAACCACGCCCGGATCGTCTGCCTACCGGGCGACGGTATCGGCCCCGAGGTCATGGAGGTGGCGAAGCGCGTGTTGCGTGAGCTCGCGCCCGAGCTCGGGCTCGAGGACTATCTCTTCGGCGGCGCGGCGATTCGGGCGACGGGAGGCTCGCTTCCGGCGGAGACGCTGGAGGCATGTCGCTCCTCGGATGCCGTGCTCAAGGCGCCGATCGGGGATCCCGAGTTCGATGCCGCCGACGTTCGCCCCGAGCAAGGAATGCTGCAGCTCCGAGCCGAGCTCGACGTCTACGCGAATCTCCGTCCCGCGAGCCTGGGGGCGGTGGATCTCCTGATGGTCCGCGAGCTCGTCGGGGGCCTGTATTTCGGCGCGAGCGGAGTGCGCCGGGACGGGACGGTGTTCGACACGATGGAGTACCACCCGAGCCAGGTGGAGCGCATTGCACGACGTGGCTTCGAGCTCGCCCGCTCCCGGCGTGGCCACCTCACGTCGATCGACAAGGCGAACGTGCTCGAAACCTCCCGGATGTGGCGCCGCGTGGTCCGGGAGGTTGCCGCCGACTACCCGGACGTCGAAATCGAGGACATGCTGGTCGACAATGCCGCGATGCAGCTCGCCAGCTCACCGGAGCAGTTCGACGTGATCGTCACCGAGAACATGTTCGGGGACATCCTCTCCGACCTCGCAGCGGCGATGACCGGTGGCCTCGGCCTCGCGCCCTCGGCCAGCCTGGGTGACGGGGGCCCCGGGCTCTTCGAGCCGGTCCACGGGTCTGCGCCGGACATCGCGGGGTTCGGGATCGCCAATCCGGCGGCAATGCTTCGCTCGACGGCACTCATGCTCGACCATGGCCTGGGGCGACCCGAAGAGGCCGCCGCGCTCGAGCGTGCGGTGGACGTCGCCCTCAGCGAGCGACCGACGCCGGACCTCGGCGGCAGAGCGACGACCTCTGAGTTCGCGGACGTTGTCGTGAGAGTTCTCGCCGCCTGACTCGGATGAAGAATGGCAATGCCTTCGTGGCCGCGGCTTGCGATGAGCGGCTGCAAAATCGAGATACCTAAACGCTGTTGCGCAGAGCACTCATCGTTCCACGACTAGAGGCCCGTCACGTCAATCTCATCCTCGTCGAGCCACGCGTCGAGGACGTCGTCGTCGCGCGCCGGTCCGCTGGGGCCGCGTCTTCGCACTGGCCGCGGTTCGCGGCGAAGCCGCGTCAGGAGACACTTGAACGTCTTGAGCAAGAGATCACTCGGTCTCGTGGGATCGGTGACGCAGGAAAACCTGGATCGCCGCGTGCCGGAGCATTGTCTCGACATCTTCCTCATTCGCCGCAACTGCCAGCCTGTTGAAGCCACTGAAGCGTGGAGTGCCAGCGACGCGGTCGCGGAACGTGACGACCGACAGCTCGTCGTACGCTGTCGGCGGCACCTGGTCGGGTGAAAACATGCGCTGCCCGCGCGGACCGCCAGCGCCGCGGATGACCGCGACGTAGTCGGCGGTCTGCTCAAAGTCATCTGCCGCTACGAAGACCGCGATCGGCTGCTTAGAGCCACCCCCCGCACCGAGCTTGAAGACGACGTAGTACGGGCGCCGCTGTCCCCAGTACTCACGCTCGACGTTCAGGACCTTGCCGATCGCGTACTGCCCGAGCGGGGCGTTGGTGCAGTCGAAGATGCGGAAGCTCGCGTACTCGTCCAGTCCCTCGGGCCACGAGTACGTTTCATCCGTTCGTTGATCTGCGAGCCGCCATAGGCTCGCCGCCGCCGCCGCGAGTTCGTCGTCCGATGAGGACGCCTCAAGGGTCTCTCGTGAGATGTCCTCCTCGCCCGGAAGGTGCTCCGCTTGGCCCCCGTCGCCTCTGCGGGCGGCGAGCAGCTCCTCGAACATCGCGCCGAGGTGACGCTGGACAGTCTCAAGGTCACGTGCATCCATTGTCTTTCCTCCTCATATTGACGTCGTCTAGACGTCTCATATCACATGGAAGAATAGAGTATAGGATGATTATTAACTACCAGGGGCTCCGAGGAGAGGAAACAAGTGCCTCGCGTTTGCACGAGTCAGGTCTTGTTTGTTGCGGTCCGCGGTCGCGCGCGGTTCAACATTCGCCGATGTCGACGAAGTTGACTTGCCACCGGCGTCGGATCTTCCATGCTCCACGTGAGAGCGCGAATCCGAGCTGTTTGAAACCGCGCGCTCGAACGCGCAGTTTCAGGCCAGCTGAGGCGTCGTCACGCGGGCGGCAGGATCTCCAGCCGGAGGCGCGATGCCGTAGATCACATCGGGATCCAGATCGGCACCGTTCGACCATGTGACGGCGCCCGTCTGCTCATCGATGCCGACCCGCCTGAACTCGTCCCGATTGCGAAGCGCTACGAAGACCGGTCCTTCGAGCAGAGGCTCGATGTCGACGTCGCGAACCTCTCCATCGCCGAACGTCACTCGGACGACATATGGCTCGAGCGGAACAACCGACATTACGACGGGGGCCATCATGGCAGCGGTGCGATGGGCTCGAGGGGATGGAGTCGCTGCGCGAGCCCCCAGTTTTCCTCGAGCTCGTCGCGGCGGAGCTCGGCCCACCGCTTCACGAGTCGAGCGGCGCGGGCGGGCAGCTCGCCGTCCAGCGGATCGCCTGTGGCGATAGCGACACGCGCTCGGTATTCCGCATAGCGCGCATGGAAGTGCGGCGGGTCGTGATCGTTGAAGAACATCGCTATCACGATGCCATAGAAGACGCTGATTGTCGGCAAGAGCTCGAGCCGAAGGTAGCGAGCGGTCAGAGCTTCGACCAGTTGGCCCAAGAAGCCGCGTCCAGATTCGACACGCCGTCCAGCTCGACGAGGTTGACTTGGTTGCGGCCTCCGCCTACCCTGTCGATTCCATGACGCGCGCCGGCGAGATCTTCACGTTCCTCGGCTTCGCCGCGCGCATCTTTGCGCGCTAGTCGGCGATTCGCGCTCCTGCCGCCGCCGGCTAGCTCGTCTCACAGGCGGGACTCACCTCGAAGAGATGGATGCCACCATGCCCGACCTCACAGCCCCAACCGATCCCAGCCCGACGACGAGCGTCGGCTACCCGGGACGCGACGGCGCGCACAGCGCCGCGGCTTGCGACCGGCTCTTCCCGCGCGACGCAGAGCTTGTCCCGCTACCGAGCTTCCATGCCGTGGTCGAGGCAACCGTCGAGGGCACGGTCTCGTTCGGCGTTCTTCCGATCGAGAGCTCGCTCTCGGGCCCGGTCGCCGAGACGCACGACCTGCTCTACGGATCCCCACTTGCGATCACCGGTGAAACGGTCTTGCCCATCCGGCACTGCCTCGTCGGCGTCGCACAGGTGCCGCTCGAGGAGGTGCGCGTCGTGCGCTCGCATCCGGTCGCGCTCGATCAGTGCCGACGGCTCCTCGCGGGGATGCCGTGGGCGACCGCCATCGCTGCCCCGACCACCGCCGACGCGGCTGCCCAGGTGGCAGAACACGCCGACCCGACTGAGGCCGCGATCGCGAGCGAGCGAGCGGCGGCTCTCCACGGGCTGACGGTGATCGCGGGAGACGTCGGCGATCACCCCGAGGCCTACACGCGCTTCGTATCGCTGGGGAACTACATGCGCCTCGACGTGAACGGCAAGCCGTGGCGGACGGCGTTCTCGTTCGTCACCGATCACCAGCCGGGCGCCCTCCTCCGCGCAATCGAGCCCTTCGCACGACACGGGATCGATCTCCTCCAGCTCGTCTCGCGCCCGATCCCGCAGACGCCGTGGCGGTATCGCTTCGACGCGGTGCTGGCAGGGCACCCGCTCGATCCCGTGGTGCGCGAAGCGCTGAGCGACATCCGCGCGCAGACACGACATCTCCGCCTCTTCGGCTCGTACCCTGCCGAGGAGCGCGAATGACCGAGCCGCACATCGACCCGACGGTTCTCCGGCTGAGGGGAGAGATCTCCGAGGTCGACCGCGCGATCCTCGCCGTTGTCAACACGCGGATCGAGCTCGTCGCTCACCTCAAGCGTCACAAGCAGGCCGTGGGTCTTCCGTTCCTCGATCCCGACCGCGAACGCGAGCTCATCGAGGAGCTCGACGGGAAGAACGCGGGGCCGCTCTCGGCCGAGGGCTTGCGCGAGCTCTATGCCTACCTGCTCGACCTCACGAAGCGCGAAGTCGGCAAGGACGGCGGGCCGCCGTAGCGCCTAGACCACTAGAGCGACGTGGTCGAGACCGGGGACGGGGAGCGAGCCTCGAACGCCGCGATCTCCGCGTCGCGCTGGAGCGTACGCGCGATCGGGTCGAGACCGTTCAGCAGGCAATGGCGGACAAAGGAGTCCATCTCGAACGACACGATGCCGCCCGCTGAATTCGCGATCGTCTGGACCTCGAGGTCGACGGTCAGCTCGCCGCCGAGCCCAACCGACTCGATCAGCCGCTTCAACTCGGGTGCGGGCAGCACAATCGGGACGAGCCCTATCTGGACGGCGTTCGTAAAGAAGATGTCGCCGAACGACGGTGCCACGATGACCTCGAAGCCGTAGTCCTCGAGCGCCCAGGCCGCGTGCTCTCTCGATGATCCACAGCCGAAGTTGGGCCCAGTGAGGAGGATTCTCGCGCCCGCGTATTCGGGCCTGTTCAGCTCGAACGCGGGGTCCTGCTTCCAGTCGTGGAAGAGGAACTCGCCGTAGCCTGTGCGCTCGATCCGCTTGAGGAACTGCTTTGGAACCATCTGGTCGGTGTCGACATCGGGTCGGTCGAGGACCGCGGCCGCAGCCGTAAGGGCGCGGAACGCCTTCACGCCGGCACCCCCGCCCACTCGCGAACGTCTACGAAGTGCCCTGCAATCGCAGCAGCCGCGGCCATCGGCGGGCTGACGAGATGCGTGCGTCCGCCGCGCCCCTGCCGTCCCTCGAAGTTGCGGTTCGTGGTGGACGCGCAGCGCTCGCCGTGTCCAAGGACGTCGGGGTTCATGCCGATGCACATCGAGCAGCCCGCGCGGCGCCACTCGAAGCCAGCCTGCTCGAAGACGTGGTCGAGCCCTTCCTCCTCGGCTTGGAGCTTGACCGCCGCCGAGCCGGGCACGACCATCGCCCGAACGCGCGGATGCACGCGCCTCCCTGCGACGACTGCTGCCGCGGCGCGCAGGTCCTCGATCCGGGAGTTCGTACACGAGCCGATGAAGACGCGGTCGAGGTGGATGTCCAATAACCGCGTCCCCGGCTCGAGCGCCATGTACGAGAGCGCGCGCTCGAGTGCTGCTCGCTCGTCGTCGTCCGCGACGTCAGCAGGGTCAGGGACGACGCCTCCCACGGGCGCAACCATTCCCGGGTTCGTGCCCCACGTGACCTGCGGCTCGAGCTCGGCCACTTCGATCTCGACCACGCGATCGAAGACCGCTCCGTCGTCTGTCCGCAGCTTCTGCCAGCGCTCGAGCGCGCGCTCCCAGTCGGCCCCCTTGGGTGCCGCCGGGCGGTTCTCCAGGTACGCAAAGGTCGTCTCGTCCGGCGCGACCATGCCCGCCCGCGCGCCCGCCTCGATCGACATGTTGCAGATCGTCATACGGCCTTCCATCGAGATAGCGCGGATGGCCTCGCCCGCGTACTCGAGGACATGGCCGATCCCTCCGTCGACGCCGATCCTGCCGATGGTTCCGAGGATCAGGTCTTTCGGCGTGACGCCGAAGGGGAGCTCTCCCGAGTAGAGGATGCGCATCGTCTTCGGCCGGGGACGCGGCAGGCATTGGGTCGCCAGAACGTGCTCGACTTCCGACGTCCCGACCCCGAATGCGAGCGCGCCGAAGGCGCCGTGCGTCGACGTGTGGCTGTCGCCGCACACGATCGTCATCCCTGGCTGCGTCAGCCCGAGCTCAGGGCCGATGACATGGACGATGCCCTCTCGACCGCTGCCGGTCGCGTACAGCGGGACGCCGTACTCGGCGCAGTTCGCGCGGAGCGCGTCGAGCTGAGCGCGCGCGAGCGGGTCGTGGATCGGACCGTCGGTGGTGGGGACGTTGTGATCCATCGTGGCGATGGTCAGATCGGGACGGCGTACGCGTCGGCCGGCGAGCCGGAGCCCATCGAAGGCCTGTGGTGTCGTGACCTCGTGGATCAGGTGGAGGTCGACGTAGAGCAGCGCGGGCTCGCCCGCCTCCTCGCTGACGACGTGGCTATCCCAGATCCGGTCAAAGAGCGTCTTCGGCATCTACGACAACGGTAGCGACTAGCGGAAAAAGTTCTTCGCCATCGCGTGACCATCAGGAGTGAGCACCGACTCGGGGTGGAACTGAACGCCCTCGATGGGGTGGGCGTTGTGCCGGACTCCCATCACCTCGCCGTCGTCCGTGCGCGCGGTCACGACCAGCTCTGCGGGTAGTTCGACGGCCGCGAGCGAGTGGTAGCGGCCCACGTCGATCTGCGGCGGAAGGCCCGCGAACACGCCGTCGCCGTCGTGCTGGATACGGCTCGCCTTGCCGTGGAGCAGCGCCTTCGCCTGGCCCACGGTGCCCCCGAAGGCTTCGACCACCGCCTGGTGACCGAGGCAGACGCCGAGGGTCGGCACGCGTGGCCCGAGCCGGCGGATCAGCTCCACCGAGACACCCGCGTCGACCGGACGGCCGGGGCCGGGCGAGATGACGAGCCGGTCCGGCTGAAGCGCCTCGGCCTCGTCGACCGAGATCGCATCGTTGCGGTACACGGCGACGTCGGCGCCGAGTTCCTCGAAGAGATGGACGAGGTTCCAGGTGAAGCTGTCGTAGTTGTCGATCATCAGGAGCTTCATGCGTACTCCCTCTCGGCCAGCTCGATCGCCGCCTCGAGCGCGGCCAGCTTGGCGAGGCACTCATGATGCTCTGCCGTCGGCTCCGAGTCCACCACGATGCCTGCGCCCGCCTGGATCCGAGCGACTCCCTCGGCTAGCACGATCGTGCGTAGCGCGATGCACGTGTCCATGGATCCTCCCGGCAGCACGTAGCCGACGGCACCGGCGTACGGGCCGCGGCGGTAGCCCTCGAGCTCCGAGATGATCTGCATCGCGCGGACTTTGGGCGCCCCCGTGACCGTGCCGGCGGGGAAGCAGGCGCGAAGCACGTCGAACGGCGTCACGCCGTCGCGGAGCTCGCCGACCACTTCCGACACGAGGTGCGTCACGTGTGAGAACCGCTCGACCTCCATCGAGCGCGAGAGCCGAACCGTACCTGCGCGGCAGACACGCGACAGGTCATTTCGTCCGAGATCGACGAGCATCACGTGCTCCGCGCGATCCTTCTCCGACGAGAGCAGTCGCTCGGCGTCGCCCTCGCCGGCACTCGTCGTCCCCGCGATCGGGCAGACGCTCGCGCGCCCGTCCTCGCAGGCGACGAGGCGCTCCGGCGAGGAGCCGATGAGCGCGAGCTCACCGAGCTCGAGCAGGAAGAGATAGGGGGACGGATTGACCCTGCGCAGCGCCCGATAGACGGCGAGCGGCGACGCCGAGGTCGGCCGCTCCGCGCGCTGCGAAGGGACGATCTGGTACGCGTCACCCGCCCGGATGTGCTCCTGACAGATGCGCACCATCTCCTCGTAGCGCTCCTGCGCTGGGAAGCGGTGTAGCGATCCCGCCGGCTCGCCCGAGGCGCCGACCGTCGCGGTTTGCGCCGGGGCAAGCGGTTGCTCGAGGCGCTGGGCGATCTCGTCGGCATCGCCCGCGAGGACCTCGACAACGCCCGCGCCGTGGTCGAAGCGGACGAGCGTCTCGGCGACGACGAATCTGCTCTCGGGGAACGCAGGCCCGTCCGACGGCATCGGAACGGTTGGCTCGAGCCGGGCGACGTGGTCGTAGGCCAGATACCCGACGACGGGCGTGTGGAGCTGTTCTGCCTCCTCGAACCCGACGAGTCGCGAGCCCGAGCCGATAAAGGAGTTGCGCCCCAGTCGCCCTCGCTCCACGGACTCGAGGAGGAAGCTGCCGCCGCGCG
>JBOHAY010000296.1:0-21606 GCA_050697935.1 Gaiellaceae bacterium
GTAATCCGCTGGATACGCCATCGACGTGAACAGGCGGCGGTCGAGGACGATCGCTCCGAGCTCCTCGTCGAGCTCGTACTTGTTCCGCGAGCCGGATGGCACTTCGACGAAGACGACGACGGGCTCGGCCATGATGGGGAGGCTAGAGGATCACGCCCACAGGGAGGCCGCCCGCGGCTTCCCTCAGGGATTCCGCACGATCGGTCGACCTCCGCCGTCGCGAGCTTCTGCGCGTGTCTGCGACGGCACGGTGATCTCGGGCGGCACGAGTTGAATCCGTGTTCGAAGTTCGCCGGATCACAGTCGAGGACACCGGGATCGCCGCATCACTCATGAGCGCGGCACGACTCGCACCAGGGACGCCAAGTTACAAGTTGTAACTTGCGTTGTCAGCGACCGGATGGCAGCCCTCGCCATGGACGATCTTCGAGACAAGCTTCTCTCGTTCGCGCTCTCCCTTCCAGAGGCGGTCGAGGATCATCCGTGGGACGTGACCGTCACAAAGGTACGCAAGAAGGTGTTCGTCTTCTTCGGTGGCGACCCGACGCCAAACCGGATCACGGTCAAGCTGGTCGAGTCTCACGGCCACGCGCTCTCGATAGACGGCGCGGAGCCGACCGGGTATGGGCTCGGCAAGGCGGGCTGGGTGACGGTTCCCCTCGACGCCCGCGACGTCGAACTCGACCTTCTCCGCGACTGGATCGAGGAGAGCTACCGGATCGTCGCGCCCAAAAGGCTGGTCGCAAGCCTGGGTGGGGTCGGCGACGAAAGCGTGCCCACTAGGTGACAGCTCCTCGAAGAGTGAGCTCGGCTACTCGGCCCGCGACCCGCATAGCATCTGCGCTTGCACCAGTCTGTTGCAAGCGATGTGGGCCCAAGCTCGTCGGGCGACGTGAACGAGGTCGCGCGTCCTATGCTGCCAGGGCGCGTAGGTCGTCTACCGTCGATCCGAGCAGCGTGTCCTGGAGGTCGAACAGCCCGGCCCACAGCGACGAGCGATCAGGCGCGGCATCGAGACTCGCCGCCGTCGTGAGCCCCTCGAGTGCACGCACGAGTACGGCGAGCTCGAGGTAGACGGCAGCGACGCGATTCGGACAGACGCGAACTCCGGCTCGGTCGAGCACGGGCCGCCACTCGACGAGCTCACCAGCGCCGGGCCCGCCGTACCACGAACGGCCCTCGGCGCGTTCGGGCTCGAGCTCCAGAAGGTACTGGGACAGCGGCTGCTCGAGGCCTGCGATCGCCGTCTCGACGCGTTCTGCGGCGTGCCGGAGCGCCGCCTGGCGGCCGCCCGGGGTCGCGGGCATCGCATCTCCTCGCCCCCAGCGTTCGAGCAGGCGGCAAAAAGCCAGTGCTGACGCTTCACATGCGCGCAACTGAAACACGAGGCGGGCTGCCGTCAGCTCGCTCGCCGCGTTGCCCTCGATCACCGAATCCCAGCCCGTCATCTAGACCTCGATAACCACGGGGAGAATCATCGGCCGCCTCCGCGTGCGGTCGTAGACGATCTGCCCGACCGCGTCGTGGATGTGCTCCTGTAGAAGCTTGATCTCGGTGACGTGCCCCGTCGAGAGTTCACGCACCACACGGTCGGCCTCATCGCGGAGCTCGTCAAGGAGGTCACCCGAATCGGCGAATCCGCGCGCGATCAGCTCCGGAGGAGTGATCTCACCGCCATCGGAAGACGCCAGCGTCGTGACCACGATCAACACGCCGTCCTCCGACAGCCGCCGCCGGTCGCGTAGCGCGACATCCTGAACGTCCCCGACGCGGAGACCGTCCACGAACGTCACCCCAGCGTCCACCCGATCCACCAGTCGTGCGCCTCCCCGCGCGAGCTCGACCACGGAGCCGTTCTCGGCGATGATGATCCGCTCGTCGGGAACGCCGGCCTCGCGGGCGAGCTTCGCGTGGGCCGCCTGCATGCGGTATTCGCCGTGAATTGGCATGACATAGCGCGGCCGCAGGAGAGAGAGCATCGTGCGCAGCTCCTCCTGGCAGGCGTGCCCGGAGACGTGCACCGGAGCTACCTCCTCGTGCAGCACCTCCGCCCCGGCTCGGGCGAGCTGGTTGATCGAGTCGTGGACGCGGAGCTCGTTCCCTGGAACGGGCTTCGCGGAGATGATCACCGTATCGCCCGGCTCGACCGAGAGCGCCTTGTGGTCGCCGTACGCGATGCGCGTGAGTGCGGACAACGGCTCCCCCTGGCTCCCGGTGCAGAGCGCGACGACCTTGTGGGGCGGCAGGAGCGCGGCCTCGTCTGGATTGATGAGCGCTTCCTCGGGAAAGGACACGTAGCCGAGGTTGCGAGCGATATTCAGGTTCTTACGCATCGAGCGGCCGATCACCGTCACCTTGCGCCCGCATTCCACCGCGACGTCCGCTGCCTGCTGCATGCGATGGATGTTCGATGCGAACGATGCGACCAGGATCCGGCCGGTTCGAAGCGGGAAGAGCGTGCGAAATGCCTCGCCCACGAGCCGTTCGGAGCCCGTGTTTCCGGGACGTTCGGCGTTCGTCGAATCGCCGAGGAACAGATCGACGCCCCGGTTTCCGATCTCCGCAAGCTTCCCGACGTCGGTCTTTTGTCCGTCGACCGGCGTGTGGTCGAGCTTCCAGTCCCCCGTGTGCACGACCCGTCCGGCCGGGGTTTCGATGACGAGGGCGACGGAATCGGGGATCGAGTGGGCGACGCGAATCATCTCGACGGTAAAGGGCCCGAGCTCGAGCGGGTCTTCGCCGGGCGCTGCCTCGACGAGCTCCGCCGCCTGCGCGACGCCGTGCTCGTCGAGCTTCGACTTGACGAGGCCAAGCGTCAGGCGCGTCGCGATGACGCTCTCGACCTCGACCTCACGGAGGAGGTACGGCAAGCCGCCGACGTGATCCTCGTGCCCATGCGTGAGGATGACCGCGCGAACGCGGCGGCCCTCGAGGTAACCGACGTCGGGAAGGAGGAGATCGACGCCGAGGTGCTCATCGCGTGGAAAGGCAAGACCGGCGTCGACGACGATGGTCTCCCCTGCGGTCTCGTAGACCGTCATGTTCTTGCCGACCTCGCCGAGTCCGCCTAGAGCGATGATGCGGAGCGCGTCACTCATTCTCCGCTGAGTCTATGCGCGGCTGGCGATGCCTCGACTCCCCGATATCAGCCTTGTGGCTCAGAGCCACAAGGCAGCCTCTGCGCCGGAAATCGCTAGACGGACGCCGGCGTCAGTAGGTTAAGGCGCTCGAGGCAGCCGCGCACCGCCTCGCGCTCTTCGTCGGTGGCCTCGACGAGCGGCAGTCGCAGGCCGCCGACCTCGTGCCCGAGCAAATTCAGCGCACACTTGATCGCGATCGGGTTCGGAGCGACCCGGAGCAGCTCAATCGACGGCCCGAGCTCCAGGTCGAGCGACTGCGCTCCTCCGATGTCCCCTGCACGGAACCGCTGCACCATCTCGTTCACCCGCGATCCGACGACGTGCGTGTGGACGCACACTCCGCCGAGCCCACCGAGCTCGAGAAAGGGCAGGACGAGATCGTCGTCGCCGGCATAGAGATCGAGCCCGAGCTCGACGATTCGCCGCGCCTGCTCGAGGTCGGGGTTCGCCTGCTTCACCGCGCGGACGTTCGGAATCTTCGCCAGCTGCGCGATCGCGTCGGTCTCCAGGTTCAAGACGACGCGCCCCGGAATGTTGTAGGCGATGATCGGGCGGTCCGAAACGGCTGCGATCTCTTCGAAGTGCGCGACGATCCCGCGCACCGGAGGCTTGTTGTAGTACGGCGTGACGACGAGGAACCCGTGAACGCCGATCTCGTGGGCGCGCGCGGTCAGGTGGACGGAATGCGCCGTCGAGTACGTGCCCGTCCCCGCCACGACGGTGGCCCGATCGCCGACCTCGTCGACCGCGGCCGCGTACAGCGCGAATCGCTCCTCGTCGGAGAGCGTCGGCGATTCGCCGGTCGTCCCGGTGACGACGAGCCCGTCGGAGCCGGTCTCGACGAGATGGCTCGCGAGGGCGCGGAATCGCTCGATGTCAACGGCGCCGTCGGTCTTGAAGGGCGTGACGATAGCTGTCAGGATCTCGCCGAGCACGGTCACGATTCTACGAGACGGAAAGGCAGGCGCCCATGATCAAGGAGTTCCGCGACTTCCTCATGCGCGGCAACCTCGTCGAGCTCGCCGTCGCGTTCGTGATGGGTCTCGCATTCGCGGCGCTCATCACCTCGTTCGTCGACGACCTGATCATGCCGATCATCGCGATGATCATCGGCAAGCCCGACTTCAGCGGCCTCACGTTCACGATCAACGACGCCGTCTTCCGCTACGGGGCGTTCATCACCGCTTCGATCACCTTCGTGGCTACGGCCGCGGCCATCTTCTTCTTCGTCGTCAAGCCGATGAACGCGCTGATGACGCGGACGAAGAAGCCCGAGGCCGAAGCCGTCTCGGACGAGGAGCGCCGCCACCAGGAACTGCTTGCCGCGATCAGGGAAAGCGGCCGTTAGGCGGGCGGCACGAGGGTCACAGAAGCGCGTCGAGGCCGACCGTCAAGCCCGGAGGGAGGTCGTGCACGCGTTCCAGGGCGAGTAGCACGCCGGGGACGAACGCGTCGCGGGAGGTCGTGTCGTGCCGGATGGTGAGCGTCTCCCCCGGTCCGCCGAAGATGACCTCTTGATGCGCGACGAGCCCGGGCAGCCGAATCGAATGTATTGGCGGGTCCGTCCCCATGCGGGCGGCGGTCGCCTTCGCCGTCCCGGACGGCGCGTCCAGCTTGGCCTCGTTGTGGAGCTCGACGATCTCTGCTCGTGAGAACACCTTGGCCGCGTCTTCGGCGAAGCGCATCATCAGCACGGCTCCGTGAGCAAAGTTCGGTGCATGGAAGCACGGCACACCGGCATCCCGCGCACGCGCGTCCAACGCGTCGAGATCGAAGCCTGTCGTGCCGATCACGACCGGCACGCCGGCGACGAGGCATTGCTCGACGTTCGCGACGACGGCTTCGGGGCCAGTGAAGTCGACTGCCGCGTCACACGTCTGTGGCCCGGTGCCTCGCCCATCGCGCACCTCGTGACCACGGCTCTCCAACCCGGCGACCACGACCGCACCCGTCTTCCCCTGCACTCCGTAGAACGCGATCCTCACCGAATCTCCTCGTGGCTCAGAGCCACAAACTCCGCTCTCCTCACGCCGCCGCGGACAGTAGCCCAGGGTTCACATACGCGACTGCATCGCGGAAGGGGCCCTCGTCCGGGCCGATCCCCGCGGCGGACAGCCGACCCGGGGCGAGCAACTCGTCCGCCAATGCAGCGACCTCGGTCGCCGACACGGCTTCGAGCCGTCGAACGATCTCCTCAGCACGGAGAAGCGGCGTGTCCGTGATCGTCGCCTTCCCGAGTCGGGTCATCCGGTTCGAGGTCGACTCGAGCGAGAGGAGAAGTCGTCCTTTGAGGTTCTCCTTCGCCCGTATGAGCTCGGCGTCTCGGATATTCCCGGCGGCGACGTCGGCGAGCTCGGAGGCCGCGATCTCCATGCAAGACGACAGGTTCTCCTCCCGCGTACCGACGTACAGACCGATCTGCCCCGCGTCGGCGTACTGAGACGCGTAGCTGTAGACCGAGTACGCCATGCCACGTTTCTCGCGGATCTCCTGGAAGAGCCGGGACGACGCCGAACCACCTACGATCGCGTCGAGGATGGATGCCGCGAACCGACGCTCGTCCATGCGCGCGATTCCAGGCGCGCTGAGACAGACGTGGTACTGCTCGGTTTCCTTGGACTGGAAGCGAAGACCGGGCGGCGGTAGCTCCCGTATCGACTTCCGCGCCGGCAGTCCGCCCCCTGAGGTGGAGCCGTTCCGACGCTCTTCGAGCAACCCGACGAGCTGCTCGTGTCGGAGATTCCCGGCAGCCGCGACGACGATGTCCTCGCCTGAGTAGGCTCGGCGATGGTAGGCGGAGAGCGCGCGCTTCGAGACCGTCGAGATGACCTCGGCACGACCGATGACAGGTCGGCCGAGCGGATGCGAGCCAAACACAGCCTCGGCGGCGATGTCGTGCACGAGATCGTGAGGCGTGTCCTCGACCATCGCGATCTCCTCGAGGACGACCTCACGCTCGGAGTCGACGTCCGTGAACGACGGTTGGAAGACCATGTCGGCCATCACGTCGATGGCGGTCTCGAGCCGATCGTCGGGAATCCGCGCGTAGACGACGGTCGTCTCGCGCGAAGTAGCGGCGTTCAGCTCGCCGCCGAGGCCGTCGAAGATCTCGGCGATCTCCTGGGCCGAGTAGCGCGATGATCCCTTGAAGAGCAGGTGCTCGATGAAGTGCGAGATCCCCGCGCGTGCATCGGGTTCGTCACGGGACCCCGCGCCGACCCAGAAGCCGAGTGCGACGGAGCGGACCCCTGGCAAGCGTTCCGAGATGACCCGTTCCCCGGTCGAGAGCTCTGTGAGCTGGTGCTTGGTCACGCCGGCGGATCGTAGCGGTGGTCGAGCGAGGTCAGACCCGAGGGCCTGACCTCAATTGGGGTGGGCGGCTGACGCCGCCCCACCCCTTACGCTCGCTCGCGCGGCCGGCCGCGATCTCGCCGGCCACGATCTTCACGTGGCCGCTCCTCGCGCGGCGGTGCGTTCTTCGCTCGCTCGATGAGCTCCTCCGGCAGGACCAGCGCACCGTCCTCGTGCTTCGCGACGAGCTTGAGGCCGATCCGGCCGCGATCCTTGTCGACCTCCTGGACGAGCACGTCGACGATGTCGCCGCGATCCATGACATCCTGGATGTGAGCGACGCGCCCCGGCCCCACGTTCGACACGTGGAGGAGCCCATCCGTGCCCTTCTTGAGCTCGACGAACGCACCGAACTCGGTCGTCTTGACGACCTTGCCCGTGTACGTGTCACCGACCTCGGGCGACTTGGTGAGCGCGGTGACCGCCGAGATCGCCGCCTCGGCCTTCGTGCCCTCGGTGGCGTAGATGAGGATCGTGCCGTCTTCCTCGATGTCGATCTGCACCTCGTAGTCGGCCTCGAGCGCGCGGATGGTCTCGCCGCCCTTTCCGATGACCATCCCGATCTTCTCCTGATCGATCTTGATCGTCGAGATTCGCGGTGCGTGATCAGCGAGCGCGGAGCGAGGCTCCGGGATCGCGGCCGCCATCGTGTCGAGGATCGACTCACGGGCCTGCTTCGCCTGGGAAAGCGCGGAGCGCATGATCTCCTGCGTCACGCCTGTGATCTTGATGTCCATCTGCAGCGCGGTGATGCCGTCACGTGTCCCCGCGACCTTGAAGTCCATGTCGCCTAGGTGATCCTCCGCACCCTGGATGTCCGTGAGGATGACGTAGTCGTCGCCTTCCTTCACGAGACCCATCGCGATGCCCGAGACGGGCGCCGCGATCGGCACGCCCGCGTCCATGAGGGCCAGCGTCGATCCGCACACCGAGCCCATCGACGACGAGCCGTTCGACTCGAGCGTCTCCGAGACGAGGCGGATCGTGTACGGGAACTCCTCGATGGACGGGATCACGGATTCGAGCGCCCGCTGCGCGAGTGCTCCGTGGCCGATGTCACGCCGCTTCGGGCCGCGCATGAAGCCCGTCTCTCCGACCGAGTAGGGCGGGAAGTTGTAGTGGTGCATGTACCGGCGCTGATGCTCGCGGGAGAGATCGTCGATCTTCTGCCCCTCCGTCATCGTGCCGAGCGTGAGGAGCGTCATGATCTGCGTCTGGCCGCGAGTGAAGAGCGCCGAGCCGTGCGTCCGCGGGCTCACGCCCACTTCGGATTCGACGTGGCGGATCTCCTCGGCGGAGCGACCGTCCGGACGGCGCTTCTCGATCGCGATCTTCTTGCGGACGAGATCCTTGTAGACCGCCTCCGCCGCACGCTTGACGAACTGCTTCGTCATCGAATCCTTGACCGCGGGCTCGCCCTCGGCGGGCGCCGAGCCGACCGGGAACGGAAGCTCGAGCTCGTCGAGGATGCGATCGAAGAGAAGCCCGCGCTTGGCTGACTTGAGCACCTTCGAGTCCTGCTCCGCGTCGGTGAGCTCCTGGAGGTCAGCGAGGAACTGCTTGCGGACAGGCTCTTCGACTGCCGCCAGCCGCGCCTTCTCGACAATCGACGCGAAGCTCGCCTTCACCTGGCCCCGGCGGGTCATGTCCTCTTCGGATGCGTTCATCGAAATCGCAGGCGATGCGTCTTCGATGAGCGCGTCGATCACGACGGACGCCTCGCGCAGACCGTGCTCGGCGATCGCGGCGCGAACGGTGTCTCCATGAGCGGAATCGAGCTCGGCGGTGAGCTCGAGGTCGACCCACTTCGGCTTGCCGACTTGCGTGCGGAGGTCCTCGAGCGCTTCGCAGATCTTGCGGATCTCCGTGTGCGCGAGTGAGAGGGCCTCGAGAATCGTCTCCTCGGGAACCTGATCTCCGCCGGCCTCGACCATCGTCAGTCCTTCGCTCGTACCGACGACGATGAGGTCGAGCGTCGACTCGTCGAGCTGCTCGAGCGTCGGGTTGACGACGAGCTCGCCCTCCAGCTGTCCGATCCGCACGGCCCCGATCGGGCCCAGGAACGGTAGCGGCGAGACCATCAGGGCGGCAGACGTGCCGTTGATGCAGAGGATGTCGTGCGGAGTCACGAGATCCGCAGAGAGCGTCGTGCAAACGAGGTGAATCTCGTTGCGGAAACCCTTTGGCCAGAGAGGCCGGATGGGACGGTCGATCATGCGCGCCGTGAGCGTCGCACGCTCGGTCGCGCGTCCCTCGCGCTTGAAGAACCCGCCTGGGATCTTGCCGGCCGCGTACATCCGCTCCTCGACGTCGACCGTGAGCGGGAAGAAGTCGGCGTCCGGCCGGGCATCGGCCCGACCAACAGCGGTAGCGAGGATCATCGTCTCGCCGGAGCGACAAACGACAGCGCCGTCCGCCTGCTTGGCGAGCTTGCCCGTCTCGAAGACGATCTCCTGACCACCTACGTCGACGGACACCGTGGCGATTCGCCCGGTGTCAGCTTGACTGCTAATGCTCATGTGAGGTGTCCCTTCACCTTTCCTTGATGGTTGGAAGGTGGAGGTTTGAGTGAAGCCCGGCCCCGTCACGTCGAGCAGAGCGGGACTCGCTCAAACTTCCACCTTCCCTCTTCCGGGAGCTGCTATCGGCGGAGGCCGAGCTCCTTGATGAGGGCACGGTAGCCCTCGATGTCCTTTCGCTGCAGGTAGTCGAGGAAGCGGCGACGCTGCCCGACGAGCTTGAGCAGGCCTCTTCTCGAGTAGTGATCCTTGGGATGAGACCGTAGATGCTCGGTCAGATCGTTGATCCTACGAGTGAGAAGGGCAATCTGGACCTCTGCCGAACCTGTGTCGGCAGGCCCACGGCCGTGTTTCTCGATGACTTCCAGCTTGACTTCCTTGGTGAGGCTCATGCATCTCCTCCTGGTAGACGACTCCGCAGTCCCCGCTCCGCGTGAAGGAAGAAGCACGCCGGAGCCGCGACTGCGGTCTCGGGAAGGGTAGCAGCGGCGTGATCAGGTGGATCACACGGGCGCTCGCTCTTCTGGTGATCGGGGCGATCGTCCTCATCGTCCTCGACTTCGGCGAGCTGATGGTGCCGGTCGAATCGGGGAGGGCGAGCATGGCGCCCACGATTCCCGCCTGCAACGGGCGCGCGTACGCTCAAGGCTTCACCTACAAGATCCGGGATCCGGAAGAAGGCGAGATCGTGGCTATTCACGCCGCGAGGGGGCCTGACGGCACGATCGCCCCGGACAGCGATGCCGATGACCTCGTCCTCGCCTTGCGTATTGCCGCCGAGCCCGGAGATCAGATCGTGGGTCGTGACGGCACCGTCTTCGTGAACGAAGTGAAGCTCGACGACATCGAGACCGAGCCGTTCCCGGCGGTGAGCGTCGGAGGGGAGCAGTACTTCGTCCTCGGCGACAACCGCAGCGCAGCGATCGACAGCCGCACCTTCGGCCCGGTGGTTCGAGATGCGATCTTCGCGAAGGTGTTCGTCGTCTTCTGGCCGCTTCGCGACTTCACGTTCCGCCTAGGCCCGGAGTCCGGAGCCCCGCCCGGCCCCGTTGGCTGCGGCTAGTGAAGCGCTGATGCAAATCCAGCTTGTAACAACTTGCAACTTGGAACCGTCCGCATGCGCCAACCGCCCGCGCCGCGCTTGTAACAACTTGTAACTTGGCCCTATGAGGCCAGGAGTCGCTGCAGGTCATCCCGCGACCGCCGAAGTCGGCGCCGAGATCCTCGCCGACGGCGGAACCGCCGCCGATGCGGTCGTCGCGATGGCCCTCGCGTCCTGCGTCGCCGAGACCGTCATGAGCGGACTGCTCTCCGGGTGCCACGCCATCGCGTTCGACGGATCGCGCGTCATGAACGTGGACGGGTTCGCCGGCGTCCCGTCGGGTAGAGGTGAGCTCAGCGAGTTGCCCATCGCGTTCGGCAGCGAAGTCGTTGTCTACGCGATCGGCCCGGCTTCGTGCGCCGTCCCGGGCCTGCCTGCGGCGCTCGGAGAGCTCTGGGAACGGTTAGGGAGGCTGCCGTGGCCCCGTCTCGTCGAGCCCGCGCTCGGCCTCGCACGCCGTGGCGTCCCCCTGCCGGAGATGCACGAGCGCACGCTCGAGATGCTTCGCGATCTCTTCGTGCTCGGCCGCGGCGTCGATCTCTTCGTTCGTGGAGAGCAAACTCTTCGAGCGGAGGAGCCGCTCGACCAGCCCGGCCTCGTCCAGGCGCTCGAGGCGCTTTCGCAGGAGGGCGCCGCCAGCGTGTACCGCGGATCGCTCGCCGAGGCTCTTCTCGGCGTAGACGGTGTCGTCTTCACTGCCAAGGACCTGCTCGACTACCGGGCGCTCTGGACAGATCCGGTGGTTACGACCTTCCACGAACATCGCGTCGCGACGCGAAGTGGGCTCTCGGGGGTGCCTGAGCTGCTGCCGCGGTTCCCACGCCTGACGGAGCTCTCGGGAACCGAACGCGTGCTCGCGCTCGTATCCGCGCTCGAGACTCCACAGCAAAGCGGCGAGCACACCACCAACATGGTCGCCGTGGATGGCCACGGAAGGGCCTGTGTCCTCACGCACTCACTCGGAGTCGGCGCGGGCACCTGGCTGCCGGGTTTCGACACCCAGCTCAACAACCTCCTCGGCGAGTCAGATATCGCGCACGGCGACCCGCAGCCCGGCGACCACCTCGAGAGCAGGATGGCGCCGAGCCTCGTGTTCGACGATGCGGGCCTAGTGCTCGCTATCGGCTCGGCTGGAGCGACGCGGCTTCGCACTGCCCTCGTAACGGTTCTCGCTGGCATCCTGGACGAAGGCCTCGACCCCGAAACGGCGATCTCACTGCCGCGTGTCCACCCCACGCCGGATGTGGTCGATGCCGAGCCGGGAGTCAACGAGAAGGCACTCGTCGAACTCGAGGAGCGTGGGCGCATGGTCCGTCGTTGGGAGCGCTTCCACCACTACTTCGGCGGCGTCTGCTGTATCGGTCGAAACGGAGCTGCGGGCGACCCTCGGCGAAGCGGCGCCGCGATCCTGCTGTAGGCGAAGGTCCCCCACACGACCTTGTGGCTCAGAGCCACAAGGTCGGATTGCGACGCCCGACTACTTCAGCACGCGATCACTTGAGCAGCAGCTTGTCGATGCGCCGCGAGGCGAGCGCCAGCCCGGCGAGCCCCATGACCACGAGATACGCCACGTTGACGAGTTGGAAGGCGGTGACCGAGCCGGTCGTCAACGACCGGACGAGCTCGATTCCGTGGTACAGCGGCAGCACTCGGACGATCCACTCGAGGATCTCTGGATAGACCGAGATCGGATAGAAGGTCGCCGAGAACATGAACATCGGCAGCATCACGAGCTGAATCAGGTCGAAGTCCTTCCAGTTGCGCATCCACGTCACGGCTGCGATTCCAGCCCCCGCGAACCCGAAGCCGATGACGAAGCACGCGGGGAGCGCGAGCAGCGCCCACCACGACTCGACCAGGCCGAGCACGACGATGACGGCGAGGAACGCCGCCGAGTAGAGCATCGCCCTGACGACGGCCCAGATGGTTTCTCCGACTGCTACGTCCTTGGGACCGATCGGAGTCGAGAGGATCGAGTCGTAGACCTTGCCGTAGCGAAGCTTCCAGAAGACGTTGGTCGCGTCGTAGAACGCACCGTTCATCGCCGAGGACGCAAGCAATGCCGGCGCCACGAACGCCGCGTACTCGAGGGTCTCGCCATTCGACGTGACGTCGCCGATGAAACGCTCGAGCGGATAGACGAAGAAGAAGAGATAGAAGAGCGGCTCGAAGAAGCCGGACAACAGGATCATCCACGTCCGGCGGTACACCATCGCGTTCCGCTCGACGATCAGGAGACCGCCGATCGACGGTCGCGCCGGAGCGCTCAGGCGAGTGCGAGCTACGAGTTCCGTCATACGACGAGCCTCTTGCGATACGTCATCCGCGCGAGTGCGAGGCCGATCGCGCAGCACGCGAGCAGGTAGCCCAGATGCAGGAGCGCGCTCCAGAGCTGAAGGTCGCCCAGCGTGAGGTCGCGGCAGAGCGTCACTCCGTGCCAGAGCGGTGTCAGGTACGCGATCGCCTCGAGTGGCGCCGGCAGTGTCGATATCGGGAAGAACGTCCCCGAGAAGAGGAACATCGGGAGAATCACGAACCGGAAGATCGCGACGAAGGACACCTCCGTCTCGGTGTGCGCGGCCCACGCGGCAATCGGCAACGAGAAGGAGAGGCCGACGAGCACGGTGACCGGGATCGTGAGGATCCCGAGCGGCGAGGCGACCGCGCCAAACGCCGTGATCACGACGAGATAGACGGTCGCGGTCATGAAGATGCGCGCAGCGACGAACGTCTGGTGGCCCAGGAGGATGTCCCCGTAGCGGAGCGGAGTGGCGAGCATGGCGTGGTACTGCCGATCCCACTTGATCGCGGAGAGCACGGGCCAGCTCGACTCGAAGGTCGCGAGCTGCATCGCAGTCGCCGCCATGAGCCCGGGAGCGACGAACTCGAGGTAGCTGATTCCGTCGGCGAGGTCGGCCGACCGATCCACGAACACACCGAGGCCGACCCCGAGCGCGAGGAGGTAGATCACCGGCGTGACCACGCTCGTCACAGCCGTGCCACGCCAGACGCGCTTGTACTGCGTGAAGAAGAACTCGAGCGGGCGGACTGCGAGCGTCAGGGAGCTCATCGGCCGACACTCGGTCGATGAGCGTGGAGGGGTGTGGGAAACCGGGAGGTTCCCCACGTTCTCAGGAAGAAGGGAGCACACGGGCAGATCGCAAGACCAGAACTCGCTCGCGCGAGTTCTGGTCGCGGAAAGGCGTGGGGAAACATGGTTTCCCGCGTGAACGGGAGCCGCAGGCGAGTGTTGCTCATTCGATCAGGCTCCGGCCGGTCAGGTGCAAGAAGACGTCCTCGAGCGTGCTCCGACGGACGAGGACACTCTCGGGAACGAGCCCGCGCTCGTGGAGCTGGTGCGAGGCGGCATCGCCGTCGTCCGTGTACAGCAAGACGCGGTCGGGAAGCGACTCGACCCGGCTCACGAGGCCATCGGTCCAGTAGCTGAAGTCGTCCGGCCGCGAGTCGTCGAAGCGCAGCTCGACGACCTCGCGAGTCGAGTAGCGCTCGATGAGCTCGCGGGGCGAACCCTCGGCCACGATCTTGCCCTTGTCCATGACGACGAGGCGATCGCAGAGCTGCTCCGCCTCGTCCATGTAGTGCGTGGTCAAGACCAGAGTGACGCCCTGCCGTTTCAGTCGATACAGGCGATCCCACACGACGTGCCGCGCCTGCGGGTCGAGCCCCGTCGTGGGCTCGTCGAGCAGCATGACCTCGGGATCGTTGACGAGCGAACGCGCAATCGTGAGTCGGCGCTTCATCCCTCCGGAGAGCGGCTCGACCTTGTCGTTCGCCCGTTCCGTCAGCTCGACAAACTCGAGGAGCTCGTCTGCTCGCGCACCGAGCGCCTTTCGCGGAAGTCCGAAGTAGCGGCCGTAGATGACGATGTTCTCGCGAACCGTCAGCTCCATGTCGAGGGTGTCCTGCTGGGGCACGACACCGAGGCGGCCGCGGATTTTCACGCCGTCGCGTGCAGGATCGAGACCGAAGACGCGAAGCGACCCCTCTGTTACCGGCGAGACGCAGCCGATCATGCGCATCGTCGAGGTCTTCCCGGCGCCGTTCGGGCCGAGGAAGCCGAACGCCTCGCCGCGCTGGAGGTCGAAGTCGATCCCGTCGACCGCAGCAAGGTCGCCGAAGCGCTTGACGAGTCCGCGCGCCTGAATGAGGGGTTGTCCGTTCTTGCCTGCCACGGCCACAACGTTAGTTACGACGACCCAGGCTACGACGAGATCCGCCCATGGCTGGGCTGGGCGCCGCGTCCTACGGGTTCGACTGCGGTCGTCGAGCCGCTCGCGTCGCCTCGACGTCGCGAGCGATCTGCGCGACGAGCGCCTCTTCCGACTCGAACACGGCTTCGTCGCGAAGGCGTTCCCAGAGCTCCACCACCAGGCGCTGGCCGTAGAGATCGCCTTCGTAGTCGAGGAGGTACGGCTCGATCCGCCTCTCGATGCCGCCGTAGTGGGGATTCGTGCCGATGGAGATGGCCGCTCGGTGGTCGAGCGCGGATCCAGCGTAGATCCCGAAGTGCGGGCACGCGAGATCCGGCTTCAGCCGCAGATTCGCGGTCGGGTAGCCGAGCGTCCCGCCGCGTTGGTCACCGGCGACGACGATGCCGTCGAGCTCGAAGGGCCGTCCCAGCATCGCAGCCGCCGAGACGACGTCACCCTGCGCGAGCGCAGTGCGGATCGCAGTCGACGACACGCCTTCGATCTCCGGCGGCACGATGACTTCGAACCCGAGCGCTCGGAGTGTGTCGAGATCGCCCGAGCGCCGGACGCCGAAACGGAAGTTGTCGCCGGCGACGACGCACTCCACGCCGATCTTGTGGAGAAACCGCTCCGCGAACGCTTCCGGCCGGAGCTCTTGCAGTTCCGCGTCGAACGGCGCAACGAGGACGGTTTCGATACCTGCGTCTCCGAGAAGCTCGAGGCGCCGCTCGAGCGTCGTCAGGAGCTCGACCTTGTTGCCGAGTGCGACACGCGGGTGGGGGTCGAAGGTGATGACTGTCGGCTCGAGCCCGGTTCCGCGCACGGCGCCCAACACCGAGCGGTGCCCTCGGTGCACGCCGTCGAAGCTGCCGATGGCGACCGCGCGTCGCCGCGACTCGAGCTCCGCCGGACTGCCGACAACGTTCATCCGAGCCTCGCGAGCGCGTCGTCCGGAGGAATGATCAGCTCGGGATCTGCCTCCGCGAGAGAGAACGGGCCGATCTGGGTCCGGCGCAGAGACCGGCAATGCCCGCCGAGCGCGTCTGCGATTGCACGGATGTAGGTGCCCGACGACACGTGGAGCTCGAGTCGCGCCACACCCGCGTGGTATCCGTGGAGGCGAAGCTCGCGGACGTGCATCGTCCGTACCGGCATGTCCACGACGATGCCCTGACGGTGCAGCTTGTAGGCGCGCGTGCCGTCGATCTTCACGGCCGACGCCGCCGGGATGGGGAGATCGACCGCGCCACGAAGCGCGTCGAGTTGTGCCTCGAGATCAGCCTCGGCCGGCGCATCGTGCTCCTCGACGACCTCGCCCTCGCGATCGCCGGTGGAGGTACGGAACGTGAGATCGAGCTCGGTCTCGTAGCGCTTGTCGAGTCCGACGAACTGCGGTTGCAGTCGCGTCGACGCACCCGAGAGGAGGAGCAGGAGGCCGGTCGCGAACGGGTCGAGCGTCCCGGTATGGCCGGTGCGGGCCCCTGTGCGCCGCCGCACTGCGGCAACGATCGCGAAGGACGTCGGGCCTGCGGGCTTGTCGACGAGGATGATCCCGCTTGGCGTCAGAGCACGAGGCGGCACGAGCTGATCGGTCACCGTTCGGAAGCAGCGCCGACCTGTGCCACGACCTCGCTGACGATGAAGTCCGTGATCTCCTCCACGGAGAGGTCACTCGAGAAACCGGCCGCTTCGCGGTGGCCGCCGCCACCGGACTTGCGCGCGATCGCACTCACGTCCACCTCGTCGACCGACGAGCGCAGCGACACCTTCCGCGCGGGCACGCCGTCGCGTGGTGGCTCGCGAATGAGCGCCGATACCAGTGCGCCTTCGGCAGAGCGCAGGAAGTCGATGATCCCCTCGGAGTACGGCTCGCTCGCGCCCACCGCCTCGAAGTCGTCGCGCAGAAGGTGCGATACGACAATCTCACCGCCTTCGAGTACACGCGCGCGGTCGAGAGCCCGTGCGAGCAGCTTGAGCTTCGCAAACTGCACGTTTTCGTATACGCCTTGAAAGACGCGGTGCACGTCGGCACCGGCCTCGACGAGGTCAGCGGCGAGTCGGAGGGCTTTGGGTGTCGTGTTGGCGTACTGGAAGCGTCCGGTGTCGGTGACGAGTGCGATGTAGAGCGCCTCAGCGATCTCGGGAGTCAGCTCGACCCCCAGCTCGCGAAACACGTCCGCGAGCACCTCGCCGGTCGACGACGCGTCGGCAACGATCAGATTCACGTCACCGAACCGCGGATTGTCGTGATGGTGGTCGATGTTCACCGTGAATGGCGCGGCCTCGACGAGACCTGGTTCGGCACCCACCCGGCCTGCGCTCGCACAGTCGACGGCGACGAGCACGCGCTCGGCGAAGTCTTTCGGTTGGGTGCGCTGGAGACCTACCTTCTCGATCTCGAGGAATCGGTACTCACCCGGCAGCGGTGCCACACCGCCGAGGAACATCACGGCGTCCTTGCCGAGCTGGCTGAGCGCAAGACCCATTGCCAGAATCGACCCGAGTGCGTCCCCGTCCGGTGCTTCGTGCGAGGTCACGACGAAGCGCTCGTTGTCGCGAAGAGCGGCCACGACCGCGTTCATGTCAGCTTGGTTGTGCATCGGGATCATCGGGCGCGAGCTCGTCGATCAACTTCGTAAGCCGAACGCCGCGCTCGATCGCGGGATCGTATTCGAAGGATAGGACCGGAGTCCGCCTCGTGCGAAGCTCGCGGGCAACATACGCCTGCAGGACCCCGTGAGCCGCGCGGAGGCCGTCGAGCGTCCGCTGCTGTTCCTTCTCCGTGCCAAGGACACTGACGTACACCGTCGCTTCTGCGAGATCGGTGGTAGCACGTACCCCCGTGACCGTCACGAAACCGATCCGCGGATCCTTCAGCGTCGGGAGGGCATCCGACAGGACCTGCCGGATCGACTCGTTGACACGCCGCCTTCTCTCAGCACTCGCCAGGGACGACCACCTCCCGATCGGCGCGCATGAGCTCGAAGCCCTGCGAGCCGAGATACCGAACGACGGCGTCGAGCAGCTCTTCGAGCTCGCGGTGCTCTCGCGCCGCGCACGCGACGGCCAGCGTGGAGCGCTGCCACAGGTCGTGGTGGTCGACCTCGGCGACGGAGGCACCGAACCGCTCGTGCAGGTGAGCCTTCGCCGACTTCACGTACTTCCGCTTGCCCTTGAGCGATCCGCTCTCGGGAAAATGGAGCTCGACGGTGAGAATGCCCACGTAGCCGGTCGCCATGGGTGTATTCAAGCGCTCGAGCCACCCTGCCGGATACAGCGAACCGACGTCAGGTACCTGATCCAAAGGCGAAGCGCTTCTTACAGACGAGCATGTCGCGACTCCCCCCTGACCCACTGCTAGGGAGTTCCCGGGACAGGCGCGGCGCACCTTACTGACGACAATATGCTGGAGCGGCCGCTACTCGTCGTCGGCGGGCGAGGCAGCAGCGACGGGCGCTTCGTCGAGCTCGGTGCGCTCGACCTGACGCGTCTCGTACGCCTCGAGGACGTCGCCTTCCTTCACGTCGTTGAACCCTTCGAGCAGGATCCCGCACTCGAAGCCCTCGCTCACCTCGCGCGCGTCGTCCTTGAAGCGCTTGAGTTGAGAGATCGATGTCTCGTAGATGACGGTGCCATCGCGCACGACTCGCACCAGCGCTCCGCGGCGCACGACACCGCTCGTGATCATGCAGCCGGCGATAGTGCCGAGCCTCGAGACCTTGAAGAGCGCCCGCACCTGGGCCTCGCCGAGGGTCTCCTCGGTCTGCACCGGAGAGAGCAGGCCGACGAGCGCTTGCTGGATGTCATCGGTGAGCTGGTAGATGACGCGATAGGTGCGGATGTCGACGCCCTCGCGCTCGGCCAGCTGCCGGGCCTCGGCACTCGGACGGACGTTGAAGCCGACGACAAGAGCGTCCGAGGCCGACGCGAGGTTCACATCGTTCTCCGTGATCCCGCCGACCCCGGTGTGGATCACGTTGACGCGCACCTCGGTGTGCTGGATCTTCTGCAGCTCCCCGAGCAGCGCCTCGACCGAGCCCTGCACGTCGCCCTTCAAGACGATGTTGAGGTCCTGCACCTCGCCCGCTTGCAGGTCGTCGTGGAGCGTCTCGAGCGAGACGCGCCGCCTTGGCCGCTGCGCGAGCTGCTCTCGACGAAGTCGTTCGGCGCGTACATTCGCCAGATGCTTCGCCTGGCGCTCGTGCTCGACGACCCGGACGAACTCACCCGCGGTCGGCGGGTGGTCGAAGCCGAGGATCTCGACCGGGTCTCCCGGCCTTGCCTCCTTGACCTTCTCGCCGCGGTAGTCGTAGAGCGCGCGTACCTTCCCGGAAGCGTCGCCGGCCACCGCGGCATCGCCGACGCGCAGCGTCCCGCGATGCACCAACACCGTCGCCACGGGGCCACGTCCGATGTCGAGCCGCGACTCGATGACGACCCCCGAGGCATCGGCGCCTGGATTCGCGCGGAGATCGAGCTCGGCATCCGCGACGAGCAGGATCTTCTCCAGGAGATCGCCGAGGTTGTCCTTCTGCTTCGCCGAGACGGCCGAAAACTGCGTCGTGCCGCCCCAATCCTCGGGCTGAAGCCCTTCGGCGGCGAGCTCACTCTTCACACGGTCGACGTTCGCGTCCGGCATGTCCATCTTGTTGACCGCCACGACGATCGGCACCTCGGCCGCGCGCGCGTGGGAGATCGACTCCTTGGTCTGCGGCATCACTCCGTCGTCGGCGGCGACGACGAGCACCGCGACGTCCGTGACTTTCGCGCCCCGCGCGCGCATCGCGGTGAACGCCTCATGGCCCGGCGTGTCGAGGAAGGTGATGCGCCGCCCATCGACCTCGGCCTGGTACGCGCCGATGTGCTGCGTGATCCCGCCCGCCTCGGTGTCGACGACTGACGTCTCGCGAATCGCGTCGAGGAGCGTCGTCTTGCCGTGATCGACGTGCCCCATGATCGTGACGACCGGAGGACGCGGAACGAGGTCTTCTTCGCTGTCGTCGTACTCGGCGGGCTCGAGCTCCTCCTCGGCGGCGTGCTTGATCGTGATCTCGCGATCGAGCTCGGTCCCGATGACTTCGACCTCTTCGTCGGAGAGCGACTGGGTCGCGGTTCGCATCTGGCCGAGCCCCATGAGGATCTTGATGAGCTCGGGCATGGGCACGCCGAGGGCGTGCGAAAGGTCCTTGACCGTGACGCCGGACTCGACCGTCACCGGTCCAGTGGGTGGCGGCGCCGGAGGCTGACGGGGCTGAGACGGAGCGTCCCTTCGGTCGCGCGCTTGCCGACCCTGGCTGCGCGCCCCCCCGCCCTCGATGACGACGCGCCGCTTGCGCCCGCCGGGGCCGCCTCCCCGAGGGCGAATGGGGCGGTTCGGCCTATTTCGTCCGTCAGCCATCAGAGCGTCAGTGTAGTGGGGTCGTCGTGGTCATTTGAGCGCGCAGCGGGAGCTACCCGTCGCTTCGGGTCTCCTCATCGCTCAAGGCTTCTCCGAGCTCGACAGCGACCTCGAGGTCATCGGCCGCAGCCTCGGCTGCGACCTCCTCGATGTCCTCGTCGAGCTCCTCGGCCTGCGTTGCCGTGATCTCGCCGGAGGCAAGCTCCTCGTCGACGATCTCCTCCAGTACGACGGCCGCCTCGATTTCCTCAGCCACCGCTTCTACAACGGCACCTTCGACCGCAGTCAGCTCCTGGTGCGCCGGCACGCCGCAGTACCGCGAGCCGAGGAGTGAGGCGTTCGGGCAGCGCTTTCCGTTGGAGAGAACAGCCGCGCAACGACCCGAATACTCCTCGCCATCCTCCGCGCCGGCGTACGCCGCATCGGCCTCGGCCTGCGCGAACTCGGCCTCGGACTGGATGTCGATCTTCCAGCCGGTGAGCCGCGTGGCAAGACGAGCGTTCAACCCCTCCTTGCCGATGGCGAGCGCGAGCTGGTCGTTGGGGACGATGACGGTCGCCTCGCGCGTCTCGTCGTCGATGTACACCTCGCGCACGCGAGCGGGCGAGAGGGCCTTCGCGACGAAGCGAGCTGGCTCGGTGTTCCAGGGGATGATGTCGATCTTCTCGCCGCGGAGCTCGGAGACGACCATGCGTACACGCGAGCCTCGCGGGCCGACGCAGGCACCGACCGGGTCGACACCCTGCTGGTGCGACTCGACGGCGATCTTGGCCCGATAGCCGGGCTCGCGGGCGACGCCGCGGATCTCGACCAACCCGTCCGCTATCTCGGGCACCTCGAGTTCGAAGAGCGCACGAATCAGCTCCTGGTCGCGACGGGAGAGAATCACCTGCGGCCCCTTCGTTCCGGACCGAACCTCGGCAATGACGGCCTTGATGCGACTCCCTTGCTCGTAACGTTCGCCGTCGACCTGCTCGGAACGCGGTAGCAGTGCCTCGACGCGACCGAGATCGACGAGCACGTTGTTGCGATCGCCGGCTTGCTGCACGATGCCGGTCACGACCTCGCCCTGGCGATCGACGTACTCCTCGTACATGATGGCGCGCTCGGCCTCCCGAATTCGTTGCTGGATGACCTGCTTGGCGGTCTGTGCGGCGATCCGCCCGAAGTTGTCGGGCGTGACGTCCGTGCGCACGATCTGATTCGGCGGCACTTGTGACCAGTCGAGCTCGAGGTCATCGTCAGCGATGAGCGTGTGCTGGCGTTCACCGGTCTCTTCCTCGATCTGCTCGAGCTCGGTGATGCGCGCCTCGCGTGCCTCCTCGAGGAGCCGCACCTCGATGTCTTCGGGGATCTCGATTCCGTACACGCGGAACTCGCCGTCGCCGTCGAGCTTTACCTCGGCGTGGCGGGTAGCGCCCGGAGTCTTCCTGTACGCCGCCCTGAGCGCGTCTTCGAGAGCGACGATGAGGATGCCCTCGTCGATCCCCTTCTCCTTCTCGATGGTCTGAATGCCTTCGATGATCTCTTGGCTCATGTCGTCAACCCCTCGTCGATCAGATTGCCCCGCACGATCGCGTCATACGGGATTCGCAGCGAACTGCCGTCCGCGGTCTCGACCGTGACTGCATCCTCCGTCACGTCGGAGACCACGCCGCGAAGGCGGCTTCGTCCGTTGATCTCGGCCTCCGTGCGCACCGAGACCTTCCGTCCCAGCGCGGACGCGAAGTGCGCCTGCTTGCGTAGCGGACGCTCGAGCCCCGGCGAGGATACGTCGATCGTGTAGTCGGCCCGGTAGTCATCGAGCACGCGCGTGACGCGCTGGCACAGCGCGTGATCGACTCCCTCGGGATGATCGATGTACACGCAGAACCGGCTCGGGGAC
>JBOHAY010000297.1:0-4066 GCA_050697935.1 Gaiellaceae bacterium
AAGCAGAACGGCGTCAGCGTGGGGCCGGGTCGCGGATCCTCCGCAGGGTCGCTCGCCGCGTACTGCCTCGAGATCACCGATGTCGACCCCATGCGCTACGGGCTCCTCTTCGAGCGGTTCCTGAACCGGGCGCGCAAGGACCTGCCGGACATGGACATCGACTTCTCGGTCGCCGGGCGCGATCGCGTCATCAACTACGTCGCCGACAAGTACGGGCGAGATCGCGTCGCCCAGATCATCACCTTCTCGACGATGGCCGCGCGCGCGGCCATCCGCGATGCCGGCCGTGTGCTCGACATTCCCTACGGCGTCGTCGACCGCATCGCAAAGCTCGTGCCCGAGGGCCCGGGCCAGACGCTCGAGGACTCGCTGCGCTCGGGCACCGAGCTTCGGCAGGCGGTCGACTCGGACCCGGTTGCAAAGGAGATCGTCGAGCTCGCCCGTCCGCTCGAGGGGCTCACGCGAGCGGACTCGATCCATGCGGCAGGCGTCGTGATCGGCGCACAGCCGCTGATCGAAGTCGTTCCGCTCCAGCAGAAGGGAGGCGACCAAGAGGTCGTCACGCAGGTCGGGATGCACGACGTGGTCGAGCTCGGGCTCCTGAAGATGGACTTCCTCGGCCTCCGGAACCTCGACGTGATCGACAAGGCAGTGGATCTGATCGGCGGCGTCGACATTGGCGCCCTCCCGCTCGACGACCCGCCGACCTACGCGATGCTCGCCCGCGGCGAGTCGACGGGCGTCTTCCAGTTCGAGTCGTCGGGGATGCGCGAGGCGCTGCGCCTCGTCAAGCCGAGCGAGTTCGAGGACCTGATCGCCCTCGTCGCTCTCTATCGACCGGGGCCGATGGGCTACATCTCGACGTACGCCGCGCGGAAGCACGGTCGCGAGCCGGTCTCGTACGCCGACTCACGGTTGGAGCAGATCACCGGCGGGACGTACGCGATCTGCATCTACCAGGAGCAGTACATGGAGATCGCGAAGCAGCTCGGCGGGTTCTCGCCGGCCGAGGCCGAGACGCTGCGCAAGGCGATCGGGAAGAAGATCCACGCGCTGATGGCGTCCCTCAAGGACAAGTTCCTCGAGGGGTGCGCAGAGAACCGGGTTCCTCCGGCGGTCGCCCAGCAGCTGTGGAAGGACATGGAGTCGTCACAGGACTACTCCTTCAACAAGGCGCACGCTGCGTGCTACGCGCTCATCGCGTACCGAACCGCGTGGCTCAAGGCCAACCACCCCCGCGAGTACATGGCCGCGCTCATCTCCTCTGTCATGAACACGAAGGACCGGGTTCCGTTCTACGTGAACGCCTGCCGCGAGATGGGGATCGACGTGCTCCCGCCGGACGTCAACTCGTCGCAGCAGGACTTCGCCGTCGTCGGGGGCGTGATCCACTTCGGGCTCAATGCGGTGAAGAACGTGGGGGAGGCGGCCGCCGAGGCGATCGTTCGTGCGCGCGCCGAGGGTGGGCCCTTCGACTCCATCTGGGAGTTCACGGAGCGACTTGATCCCCGTGTGCTCAACCGGCGTGCGCTCGAGGCCCTCATCCGCTGCGGGGCGCTCGACTCGACCGGAGCGACACGGATGGGGATGCTCGCCGAGACCATCCTCGACTCCGCGGTCGCACACGGCCAGAGGCTGGCTGCCGATCGCCTGGCCGGGCAGGCCTCGATCTTCGACGGCCATCTCGGCGATGCCGAGATGGTTAGGGAGCGACATCACCCCTCGATCTCGGCGCTGGAGTTCGACGAGCAGGAGCTGCTACGGCTGGAGAAGGAGACGCTCGGAATCTACGTCTCCGAGCATCCTCTGGAGCGCGTTCGCGCAGACCTGCGACGAAAGACGGACTGCGCGCTCATGGATGTCGAACGGCGCCGCGACGGCGACATCGTGACCGTGGGCGGAATCGTCTCCGGGCTCAAGCAGGTGACGACCAAGCGCGGTGATCCGATGGTGTTCGTGACGCTCGAGGATCCGACCTCGAGCGCCGAGGTCGTCGTCTTCAACTCGACGTACGCCGCGGCACGCGATCTGCTCGAGACGGATCGAATCCTCGTCGTCAAAGGCCGCGTCGACCACAAGCAGGCCGGCGAGACGAAGCTCATCGCGATCGAGGTCAGCGCGTTCGAGGCTGTTCGGGTGCGCCGGGAGGTTCGGCTCCGGATCGACGCGCGGCAGGCCCCCGCCGGGCTGATCCGCGAGCTCGCGACACTCGTCTCCGACTACCCGGGCGAGGCCCCTGTCTACGTCGCCCTCGAAACGTCGGTCGGCGAGCGCACGCTCGCCCTCGGCCCCGAGTATCGCGTGAAGCCGGACGCCGACTTCTTCGCCGAGGTGCGGGCGCTGCTCGGAGAAGCCGCGATCGCGTAAATTCTGCGCAAGACCGGTGTCCGCTCGCGCGGATTCCGGTCGTGCGACGACCCTGAAGGCGGCAGCTGCGCGGCCGCGGCGCCTGTCCACGTCGAATCCGCTCGCGCGGATTCCGGCCGCGCGACGATGCCCAAAGGCGCCCGCCTTTGCGGCCGCGTTCGTTCCTCGTTCAGGCCGGGGTCTTGCGCCCGAACGCTAGCTCCTCGCGTCGCGGGTGAGGCGCGTGGCGACGCAGGTCAGCACCTTCACGGCGATCGACGGCATCTCCTTGACGACGCCCCGAAAGTCACGGTCGACGAGGACGAGGGTGTGGACAGGCGACATCGCCGTGGCAGTGGCTGTGCGCGGGCCTTTCGTGAGCAGCGCGATCTCACCGAGCCAGTCTCCTCCGCCGAGATCGGCGAGCTTCTTCCCGTCCTTCGATACGCGCACCTCGCCGGCGATCAGGACGAAGAACTCGTGACCGATCCTGCCTTCGTGGATGAGTACGGTGCCTTCCCTGACGTCGAGCTCGTCGGCGATCGACGCGAGTCGCCGCAGCTCGCCTTTCGTGCACGCTGCGAAGAGAGGCACTCTCTTGAGCAGCTCGATCTTCGCGTCGCGTCGGAGCGCCATCGCGCCATCCTAGACCTGAAGCTCCCGCGTGTCACGAACTGGACTTCTGGTGCGACAGCCGTCTAAGCTCCGCACTCGAGACGAGCTGCGGGAACCATCGTCGAGAGGGGGCACTGGGGAGGCCACGGCGTTCGTGGGCCTGGCCGCAAACCCCCGATTGCGAGGGCTGCGGCTACGTATCGCCACGGACGCCGACCGCCGACAAAGGAGTGGGGATGACCGAGCAGGTACGTAAGAGTTATCGCAATCATCGGAAGGTGACCTGGGTCGCGGCGCTGGCCATACTTGCTTCGGCCGCGCTGGCACTCGTTCTTCCGGCTCTGGCTATCGATACATCAGGTGGCGGGGTCCTGCCTGCTTCCGGTCAGGGGATTACGCCGTCGATTGCGAACGTCGGGGGGAGCAACTTCAGCTGCGGAAAGGCTGGACAGCTGAAGTACGGCGATCCGGGGCAGCCCGCGGGGATGCGTCAGTTCCAGATCTCGAAACCATCGCCGGGCACGTATACGGACCCGGCCACCGGCGTGAAGTTCGTCGTCATGGCGCCCAGCGGGGACAAGGACCCGAAGTCGTTCTTCTCGTTCTCCGTGGAAGGCAACGCCGCGGTCGTCTACCACGTAGGGGTCAACGGTGGGACGAAGACGGCGTGGTACGACTACTTCAACAACACCCCGTCCGCCAAGGCGTTCCCGAACGGTGGCGTCTTCTCGGACACCGACATCCATTCGACGCCCGACTCGAAGTACAGCTGGCCGTCGTCTCAGACGTTCTACGTGGCCTCGATCACGACGTTCTGTTATTCGACCCTTACGCGGCAGCCCTCGTGTACGACCCCATTCGAAGGGATCGGGTTCGGCGGAACCGGCGGGACTGTCGAGTACTCGGCGCAGCTCGTCGCTCAGAACGGTCAGTGCAAGGGCGGCAACGTCGTGATGTACTCGTACACGCCTGGCACCAACGAGCTGTTCGCCACGCTGAACCCCGTCACGCCAGGAGGAACGACGTACGAGGTCGTCGAGCACATTCATTGGACGGGGATCACCGGAGACGACCAGAACCGGATCACGCTGCGCTACGACGACAC
>JBOHAY010000298.1:0-25660 GCA_050697935.1 Gaiellaceae bacterium
ATCGCGAGCCCGTAAACGATCGCGGCCGGGGCGTCCAGAAACACGCCCACTGCGGCGGCGCTGATGAGGACGACGCGTAGGAGGTTGCTGACGAGGAGGACGCGCTCCCTCCGGTAGCGGTCAGCGAGGAGGCCTGCGAAGGGTGCGATCAACGCTGCCGGGACCAGCCGAAGGAGGAGGATCAGGCCGACCGCGGCTTCGCCGCCGACGGTATACGCGTACACCGAGACGGCGACCAGGTAGGCCCAGTTGCCCACGATTGATGCCGCCCATGCGAGCTCGAGGCGGCGGAGGTTCTGGTTGCGAAAGACGTCCTTGAACGCAGTGAACGAGTCTGCGACTCGCCGCCTCAACGCCTCCACGCGCGGGAGCATTTCACCCGGCCTTGCTGAAATGAAGGGGGAAGGGAAGATTTCCGTCAGACTGGGCGTCTGGTTGATCGGAATGGCCGATCCAGAAGTCCAACAATGGTTGGGAAAGGAGCACGGCATGGCGGACGACGAGACCCGCACAGAGGAGACAGAGGTCGAGGGTCACATGTACGACGCCGGCACGGAGGCCGGCACGGAGGCCGGCACGGAGGCGCACGACGACTCCGATGACGTCGAGGCTCACGGCTTCCGGATGGCTGGCACCGAGGCCGGCACGGAGGCTGGCACCGAGGCCGGCACAGAGTAGGGAGGTAGCACCACCGAAGATCTTCGGGGCCCGGGAGAAGGAATCGCCCGGGCCCTTCTCTTATGCGCCCAGCGTGTCGGCGAGCTCGATGAGGAGGCGCATGCCTGCCGCGCGCCGTTCGTCCTCCAGGGCATCGACGGCTGCCGCGAGGCGCGACACCACCTCGAGATCGCCATCGCTCTGCTGGAGGACATGGTTCGCCTTTCGCGCCCTGAGCAGCAGGTCGACAGCGATGGACGCCTGATTCGCGAACAGCCCGAGAAGCTCCATCTCCTGGAGGCTGAACAACGACTGTTCCGGACGATCGAGGACCGAGAGGACGCCGAGCGTCCGCTCCTCGTGCAGCAAGGGCGCGGCCATGAGCCCGCTCGGTACATATCCCGAGTCTTCCGCGACGTCCTTGGCGAAGCGAGGATCCTGCTGGACGTCTTCGATGACGAGGGGCGTTCGCGTGGCGAGCACCCAGCCCGCGATCCCCTTCCCGGCCGGAAAGCGGGTTCCGAGGAGTGTGTCTTCGCCCTCGCCGACGACGGCCTCGAAGACCAGCTCCTCGGTTTCCTCGTCGAGGAGAAGGATCGATGATGCCTTGGCGCCGAAGATCGAGCGTGCCACCTCGACGATTGCGGCGAGCAGTGCTCGGAACGACTCCTCCGACCCGACGACGCCCGCGGCGACGGCTGCTCGAAGGTCGGGCTTGTCCGTCACTTCCCACCTCCTACGTTCGTCGCCGCCAGGTACAGCACGCTCTTCAGCTGGAAGGGCGTCAGCTCAGGATGCTTTGCGAGGATCAAAGCGCAGATCGCGCTCAAGTGTGGCGTCGCAAAGCTGTTTCCCGAAACCCTGAGAGAGCGCCCCCCGAGCCAGGGGACCTCGACGTTGACGCCACGCCCGAAGAACTCGACGGGCGGGTTCGGGTTGTAGAAGAACGCCATCGGGTCGTCTTCCTCGTGGCTGCCGACCGAGATGACCGACGAGAATCGCCACGGGTAGCTCTCGACCGGCATGTTGTGCGCCGACGCCACGAGCACCGTGCGCTTGAAGTAGGCGCTGTCGGCGAGCTCGTGAAGAACGCCTGCAAAGGGCTTCTTCGTCGTCGAGAGGCTCATGTTGATGACGTCGAACCCCTGCTCGACGGCATACCGGAGCCCACCGAGGAGGACGGCGCCACTACCGGTGAAGCTCGAGCCGAGGACTCTGACGCTCGAGATGCTGCACTCGGGCGCAAGCGCCCGCACGATGCCCGCGCACGCCGTGCCGTGGCCCGAGACGTCACCCTCGGTGTCCTCCTCGGCAATGACCTCGTCGTTCTCGCCGATCGAGATGACCACGGCGCTCTCGAGGTCGCCGACAAGGGAATGGCCGACTTCCACACCGGAATCGAGGATGCACACGCGTGCGCCCTTCCCCGTGGATCCGTCGAGTGCCCACTCGCGGGTGACGCGCTCGGGCCAGTCCGCCGGGAGCGCGATGCGATCGACCGCGTCCTTCGGCAAGCTCCAGGCGGGCAGCGCTGCCTGGCTCCCCTCAGCGCCGTGGCCGACGATGTCCGTCACAAGAGAGGACTCTATGGGGTCAGACACGCGGGGTCTGACCCCGCGAATCCGACCCCATTCAGCGCTCGGTCAGGCGGACACGGAGCTCGTCGATGACGCGGCGGTCCGGCTCGTACCCCTCGCGCGCGAGTGCGCTCTCGAGGTCGCGTACAAGCGCCTCGCGGAAGGCGACGTCGGCCTCGGCACGGGCCACGATCTCATCGAAAGTGCGCCGAGCGTACGGCAGCTCCTGAGCCGCGCGCACCCATCCTTGCGGGGCCGGGCGCAGGATACGGAGGAGCTTCCCGAGCAGCTCTTCGTCGTAGGACCGTATCGTCATCTACCCCCTAGACCCCTCAGCCGTCTCCTTTCTTCCCTGTCCTTTGCATCAGGCGTCTGCCTCCAGCTCGTTGCGGAGCTTGAGCAGGCAGCGAGCGATGCGGCTGGCAATCGTCCCGGAAGGGATGTCGAGCTCGTCCGAGATAGTTCGGTAGCTCTGATCCTGGGCGAAGAAGCGATCAAGGATGTCCTGGCACGCATCCGACAGCCCCGCCATCGCCTGGCGGACAGCGAACGCCTCCTCGACCTCCAGCAGGTCCGCGCTACCTTCGCTCGCAAGCGTCACGTCGACCGGTTGCTCGCGCCCGCTGCTCGAGAGGTGATCGAGGCAGCGCCGTCGCGTGAGCTGCGCGAGCCACGGCCGGAGCGCGGAGTCGTCGCGCAATGTCTCGAGGCGCAGGAAGGCTCGCGTGAAGACGTCCTGGAACACGTCCTCGGCGTCCTCGTCGCTGAGCCTGAAGCCTCGTACGCAAATCGCGTAGACATACCGGGAGTAGCGCTCGACGAGCTCGCTCCACGCATCGGAGTCCCCGGCGCGACAGCGCTGGACGAGCTCGGCATCGGAGAGGGTCGACGGTCTGCTCATTGGTGTCGCGTCAACGGGTCGGCTCGAGCAGCCTGGCGGCCGCGTCGTTGGCCGCCTGCTCGCTCGACCGCGCGCGGGCGAGCCGCGGATCTCCCGGACGTACGCCGAGGTTGACCTGGACGAGATGTGCAGCCGCTCGGGCGCCTCCCGCGGCGAGCGCGGCGGCAGCGGATGCGTCGGCGCGGAACGTCTCGTCGCCACGCTCTCCGGCGAGCGCTGCCAGCGCTGCTGCATCCGCGCCCAGCTCCGCGATCTCGAGCGGCGCTGCGGCTGCTCGCTCGAGCTTCCGTTCGAGTCTGAAGTTGCGGCGCTCGTCACTGCTCTGCTCGATCTGGGCGTCGGCGAGTGCAGACAACGCGTCCTGCCACACTCTCCCGTCCGTCTCGGCCAGCGTGACTGCGCGGTCGCGAATGACCTGCGCTTGCGCCGCCACACCGGCGGCCTCCGGCCAGGAGTCGCGGGAGCAGCGCGCGACCATTCCGACGAGGCTCGCAGAGAAGGCGACGCTGAGAGCAGCCGCGGATCCACCTCCGGGAGCGCTCCCGCCGGCCGACAGCTGCTCGAGGAAGTCAGCTAGCGGCAGATCGAGGTAGGTGTCGGTGTTCAGAGCAGGACGAGTCTACGGCGGCCGCCGAGGCGTTCATACACTTCGCAGCCATGCCGCTCTATCTCACCGAGAAGGACGTTGCGGCGCTCGTCGATTCCGCAGACGCGGTCGAGGTGATCGAGGCGTGCTTCCGCCGCATGGCGGCGGGCGAGCTGGAGATAGCGCCTCGTCGCCGTCTTCGTCTTCGCGAGGGCGCACTCGCCGACATGGCCGCCTCGGATCTCGAGCTCGGTCTTGCCGGCGGGAAGCTCTACGCCGCAACTCCCGAGGGCGCGACCTTCGTGGTGTGTCTCTTCGACTCGGTGACGTCGGCCCTTGTTGCGGTTGTCGAGGCCGACCAGCTCGGATGCCTCAGGACCGGTGCGGCAAGCGGTGTCGCAGCGAAGCATCTCGCTCGGGCTGGTGCGACGACGCTGGGCGTGATCGGGTGCGGCCACCAGGCAGAGACGCAGGTGGCATGCGTTCGCGCAGCGGTGCCGTCGATCGAGCGCGTTGTCGCCTACTGCAGGACTCCCGAGCGCCTCGAGATGTTCTGCGAGCGCACCGCGGCCGAGCCGGGCGAGAGCCATCGCGACGCGGGGGCCCAGGACGTCGTCATCACGATCACGAGCTCTCGCGATCCGGTTCTGCGTGGCGAGTGGCTCTCGCCAGGAGCACTCGTGATCGCTGCGGGTGCGAATGTCGCAAGTCGACGAGAGCTCGACAACGCTGTCCTCGAGCGTGCGACCTTCGTCTGCTGTGACTGGCTCGAACAGGCGCGACTGGAGTCGGGCGATCTCATCGACCCTGTGGCTAGCGGTGTACTCGACTGGCTCGAGGTGCACGAGCTCCACGAGGTCGTCTCCGGGGAGATCCCGGGCAGGCAGTCAGACGACGACGTCGCCCTCTTCAAGTCGAACGGGGTCGCCGCCTGGGACGTCGCGCTCGCGGCGGAAGCGCTTCGTCGAGCGCGCGAGCAGGGTATGGGAACTGACCTGTAGGGACTGGGCATGCCCTCGCCACCACGGCGGCTTCGGGCGAGGCAAGCCTCGCCCCTACAGGCCTCGCGTCGCCGCGCCTACGAGGGCAGCGACGCCTTCGTCGCCTCGAGCGTGTCGCCGGAAATCGCCTCGAGGATCTCCGGACGGTCGAGGAGGCGGCGCTGCTGCTCGGGCGTCAGCCGGTTCTGCACGTACTTGTCTTTCAGGATCTCGTCGAGCGAGCGGCCGCCGTCATGTTCACGGATCACATACCTCGCGACGTGCTCCTCTGCGGAGCTCCGCTGGAAGAGGAACGAGAACATGTTCTTGAATGACGACACGAGAAGCGATTGTATCCCGGTGCAATGAAGCGAAGCGCACGAGACGGCCGGTATGCCGAGCGCACGTTGGTGGGTGTCGACGACGTGGGCGAGGAGGAACGGGTCGCAATCTGGATCGAGCGCCGTGCGGGCGCGGTTTGGGTCGTGGGGCGCGTGGTCAATCCACAGCTTCGTGAATCCGACGAGCCTCGCTCGGAGGATGTGATCTTCGAGGGCTTCGAGCTCGAGGACGCCCTCGAGCGCGCGAACGAGGCACTCGAGGACGACGTCAGCGTTCTCGAGGGTGACGGGCTCCTGGCGAACGCCCGGCCGTTCACGCGGAAGGAGGTCCTCCCACTCCTCGAGCGCTGGTTCTTCAACAGGTAGCCCTCGTCCGCGGGGGTGCGGTGCGAGGAGATAAGGCCTTGTGGCTCTGAGCCACAAGGTCAGTCGCTGCCTGTTCGAGCGGAAGTCGGTTGGGTCCGTGAGGCGGGGCGGCTCGGTGCTAGCGTCCGCGCCTTCGTGCGGATTCGCGTCGGACACAGCCCAGACCCGGACGACGCCTTCATGTACTGGGCGCTCACGACGGACCTCGTGGACACTCGAGGATACGAGTTCGAACAGGTTCTCGCGGACATCCAGACGCTGAATCAGTGGGCGCGCGCCGCGCGACTCGAGGTGACCGCGATCTCCCTCGCCGCGTATCCGTTCGTGCAGGAGGACTACGTCCTCCTTCCGCACGGCGCCAGCATCGGATCGGGTTACGGGCCTGTCGTCGTCGCGCGAGAGCCCCTGACGCGGGAGCAACTGTCCGAACGCGAGATCGCCGTTCCCGGAACGATGACGACGTCGTTCCTTGCGCTCCGCCTCGTCCTCGGAGAGCTCCGTCATCGCGAGGTCCCGTTCGACGAGATCCCGGACGAGGTGGCATCCGGGCGGGCAGACGTGGGCCTCTTGATCCATGAAGGGCAGCTGACCTTCGAGGACTACGGTCTCGTCAAGGTGCTGGACCTCGGAGAGTGGTGGCTACTGGAGACGGGCCTGCCGCTTCCGCTCGGTGTCAACGTCGCTCGCCGCGACCTCGGGGAGAACGTGCTCGGCGAGGTCTCGGACGTTCTGCGCGAGGCGATCCAGTGCGGGCTCGACAACCGAGCCGAGGCACTCGACTACGCGCTGCAGTTCGGGCGAGGAATCGACGCAGCGGTGGCGGACCGGTTCGTATCGATGTACGTCAACGAGCTGACGCAGGACTACGGCGACGAGGGCCGGAAGGCCGTAACGGAGCTACTGCGCCGCGGCGAGGCGCTGGGTGCATTTCCTGCGCCCGTCCAGATCGACTTCGTTTCGTAGAGCGCGGGCGAGGCAGGCCTCGCCCCTACACTGCGGCCATGCCGCGGGCCGTCGTACTTTCCGCCGTACGAACGCCGATCGGCCGCTACGGGGGTGCGCTGGCACACGTGCGGTCCGACGACCTGGCCGGCATCGCGATCGCCGCCGCCGTCGAACGGGCCGGAATCGAGCCCGGTTCGATCGACGACGTCTACTTCGGCTGTGCAAATCAAGCAGGAGAGGACAACCGCAATGTGGCCCGCATGGCAGTGCTGCTCGCCGGGTTGCCCGACACGGTCGCCGGCGTGACCCTCAACCGGTTGTGCGCGTCGGGTCTCAGCGCCGTCATCTCTGCGAGCCACGCGGTGATGGCCGGCGATGCCGATGTCGCGGTCGCTGGCGGAGTCGAGTCGATGAGCCGCGCACCGCTGGTCATGTCGAAGCCGGAGGCAGCGTTCCCGCGCGGGAATCAGACGGCCTGGGATACCACGCTCGGCTGGCGCTTTCCGAACCCGCGCCTCGAGCAGATGTTCCCGCTCGAGTCGATGGGGGAGACAGGTGAGAACGTCGCCGAGCAGCACGGCGTCTCGCGTGAGGAGCAGGACGCCTTTGCGCTGCGCTCGCAGCAGCGCTGGGCGAAGGCGAATGCGGCAGGGCGTTTCGCCGACGAGCTCGTTCCCGTCGGGGACGTGGCGGTCGACGAGCACCCCAGACCACAGACGAGCGCAGACGGGCTTGCCGGCCTCAAGCCGGCGTTCCGCGCCGGCGGGACCGTCACGGCGGGGAACGCGAGCGGGATCAACGACGGGGCGGCTGCGCTCGTGATCACCAGCGAAGAGCGGGCGCGGGAGCTCGGGATCGAGCCGCTTGGAGTCTTCGTGGGATCCGCTGCCGCGGGTGTCGACCCGCGGGTGATGGGCATCGGACCGGTTCCGGCTGTCCGCAAATTGCTCGCGCGGACCGGGATCGCGGCGAGCGAGCTCGACCTCGTCGAGCTGAACGAGGCGTTCGCGTCCCAGAGCATCGCTGTGGTCCGTGAGCTCGGGCTCGACGAAGAGCGGGTGAACGTGAACGGGGGCGCGATCGCGATCGGCCATCCACTCGGGATGAGCGGTGCACGGCTCGTCGTCTCGCTTCTCCACGAGCTTCGACGTCGCAAAGGCAGGTACGGGCTCGCGACGATGTGCGTCGGCGTAGGGCAAGGCGTCGCCGCGCTCTTCGAGCGTCGGGCTTAAGCCGCGAATACCCGCTTGCGCCTGGCCCGCACCCAGACCGTCTGGCCCCGCCAGAGGTCGAGCTCGTCGAACCGGTCGCGCGTGATCACCGCGACGAGCTCGCCCCCGGTGGAGTCGTGGAGCTCGATCTTCGCGTCTTTGCCGAGGATCGTCATCCTCACGATCATCGCCTCCGACGCCTCGTCCGCCGGCTCCTGGAGCAGCTCCACGTCCCGCGGCCGCACCAGCACGCCTCCGATGTCGCTCGCATCGCCGATGAACCGCATGACGAACTCGGTTTCCGGCTCGTCGTAGAGCGCGCGCGGCGCGCCGACCTGCACGACGCGGCCTTCGTTCAAGAGGGTGATCTGATCTGCGACCTCCATCGCCTCTTCCTGGTCGTGTGTGACGAACACAGTGGTCACGTGGACGACGTCGTGGAGCCGAGTCAGCCACTCGCGAAGCTCGGCGCGGACACGAGCGTCGAGCGCGCCGAACGGCTCGTCGAGCAACAGCACCTCCGGTTCCGGAGCGAGCGCGCGAGCGAGGCCCATCCGCTGCCGCTGCCCTCCCGAAAGCTGAGCTGGATAGCGATCGCCGAGGCCTTCCAGCTGCACCAGGTTGAGGAGCTCGTCGACGCGGTTTCGGATCTCGGCCTTCGGCCGCTTGCGTACCACGAGGCCGAACGCGATGTTGTCGTGGACGGTCATGTGCTTGAACGCTGCGTAGTGCTGGAAGACGAACCCGACGTTCCGCTTCTGGGGCGTGAGAGCAGTTGAGTCCTTGCCGGAGAGGAGGATCTGCCCCGATTCCGCGCGCTCGAGCCCCGCGATGATCCGGAGCAAGGTCGACTTGCCCGAGCCGCTCGGCCCGAGGAGGGCAGTAAGCGAGCCGCTGTCCACCTCGAGGGACACGTCGTCCAGGGCGACGAAGTCGCCGAAGCGTCGGGACACATTGCGGACCACGATGGACATGACTACACCGTCTCCTCCCTGGGTCTGATCACTGTCATGGCGACGAGGACGAGAATCGCCAGCAGCGCCAGGACGATGGAAATCGCATACGCGCCGGCCAGGTCGAAGGCGTCGTAGCGCTCCTGTACCCGGAGCGTCGCCGTCTCCGTCTGCCCCTGGAGCCGTCCGGAGACGACCGCGACGGCGCCGTACTCGCCAAGGCAGCGGGCGGTCGTGAGGATGACGCCGTAGATGACGGCCCAGCGGATCGACGGGAGCGTGATCCTCCAGAAGGTCTGCCAGCCGGTGGCGCCCAGCGTCTTCGCCGCCTGCTCCTGCTCGTCGCCGACTTCCTGGAGTGTCGGCACGACCTCCCTCGCGACAAAAGGGAGCGAGACGAAGATCGTGGCGATCACCATCGAGGGCAGCGCGAAGAGCACATCGATTCCATGCTCGTCGAGCCAGCCGCCGAACCAGCCGTCTTGTCCGTAGAGCAGGAACAACGCGAGGCCTACGACAACCGGCGAGAGCGCGAGGGGCAGGTCGATGAACGCGTTCAGAAGGCTCTTGCCCGGGAACCTCTTCCGGACGATCGCCAGCGCCGCGACGATTCCGAACACGGTGTTCACCGGTACCGCGATCGCCGTGATGATGAGAGTGAGCTTGAACGCGTGGATCGTCTCCGGCGTTGTGAGCGCGTCCCAGGCGGCTCCGAAGCCGTCCTCGAACGTCCGCCAGAAGACGATCGTGAGTGGTCCGACGAGGATCAGAGCCAGGTAGCCGAGAGCCACGAAACGGAGGCTCAGCTTCGAAAGTCTCGACTTAGCCACGGTCATGCCTCGTCGCGAAGTAGCGGATCGCTCCGATCGAGAGGAGGGTCACGAACGAGATCGAGAGGAGAACGACGGCGACGGAGGCTGCGGCAGCAGAGTCGCCGCTCTCGATGCGCCCGTAGATGTAGACGGACGAGACTTCGGTCTCGAACGGGACGTTCCCGGTGATGATGACCAGCGACCCGAACTCGCCCACTGCCTTGGCGAACGCGAGCGCAAGGCCGGAGAGGATCGCCGGGAGAATGCTCGGGAAGATGACACGCCGAAATGTCCTCAGATTCGAGGCGCCGAGCGAGTGGGCCGCCTGCTCGAGCTCCGGGTCGAGTTCGCTGAGGACGGGCTGCACGGTTCGGACGACGAACGGCAGCGTGACGAACATGAGGGCGAGCACGATCGACGCCTTCGTGAACGCGACGTTGATGCCGATCGGAGACGTAGGGCCGTAGAGCGCGAGCAGTGTGAGACCCGCCACGATCGTCGGCAGCGCGAAGGGCAGGTCGATGATCGCGTTGACGATCGACTTGCCTCGAAAGTCGTCGCGTACCAGCACCCAGGCCGTGATCGTGCCGAGGACGCCGTTGAGCAGAGTGACGCCGAACGACGTCGCCAGTGTCAGCTTGAGCGCAGACACGGACTCCGGGCTCGACACGGCGTCCCAGAAGCTCCGCGATCCCTCGCTCGATGCCTCCCAGACGAGCGCGGAGATCGGCAGCGCCACCATCACCGTCAAGAAGGTCGTCACAAAGCCGAGGGACAGGGCGGTGCCAGCCGTGTCCCTCGAAACGCGCACGCCGCGCGATTCCGCGACGGCGACGTCAGCCAGTGCTGCCGCCGATCTCTCGCTGGATCCGAGCCATGATGCTCGACTTCGGATCGAAGAAGCGCTTCTGCACCTTCCCCCAGCCGCCGAGGCCAAGTTGATCGATCGTGAACTCGCCGGGACGGACGGGGAACTTGTTCCGGTTCTTCTCGAGCACGCTCTTCACGACAGGCCGGTAGCCGTTGTCGGCGAAGACCTGCTGGGCAGCCGGCGTTCGCAGGAAGCGGAGAAACGCGTTCGCCGCTGCCCTGTCGGGGCTCGACTTGATGACGGCGATCGGGTTCTCGATCAGGATCGTGGCCTTCGGGATGACGAACTGCAGGTTCAAGCCCTGCGTTCGCGCGAACAACGCTTCGTTCTCGTAGGCGAGCAGGACGTCGCCCTTCCCGCTGTTGAAGGTGTTGAGCGAAGCGCGCGCGCTCGTGTCCTGGACGACGACGTTTCTGAACAGCTTGAGCAGGTTCGCCTGCGCTTGCTTGTCGGTCTTGCCCGCTTTCCTCCATGCGCCGTACGCCGCCATGACGTTCCAGCGAGCGCCGCCCGACGTGAAGGGATTCGGCGTCACGACGTCGACGTCGGGCCGAAGCAGGTCGTTCCAGCTCTTGATCTTCTTGGGGTTGCCATCACGCACGACGAGGACGACGAGAGAGTCGGTGGCCATGCCCTTGTAGGACTGCTTCTTCCACTTCGCATCGACCAGTCCGGCGGACACGAGCTCGTCGACGTCCGGCGCGAGTGAAAGGGCCACGACGTCGGCCTCGAGACCCGCCTTGATCGCGCGCGTCTGCTCGCCGGAGGAACCGTACGATTGTGTGAAGTCCACGCCGTCGCCAGCTGGAGTCCTCTGAAACGACGTGATGAGCTTCGCGTAGGCCTCACGCGGCGTCGAGTAGGCGACGAGGCTCAGCTCGGTCGCGGAGCTCCGCACCGGAGCAGCCGGCGCGATCGCCGCCACTCCGAGAGCGGTTGCCATGGCAGCCGAACTGAGGATCACCCCAAGTATGCAACGTCGCATATCTCTCTCCTCCTATGTGTGTCAGAGTTCCTTGTCAAGAGATCTACAGTTTCTTGACAAAACTTGTCAACTTCATCTAAGAAGGCCACAACGTATTCACTAGGAAACGACCTGTCAAGAACGAACTGACTCAGGAGGATCTGGAATGTGGGTATCCCGCCGAACCGACTACGCGACGCGTGCCTTGCTCGTGCTGTCGCTCGAGGGCGGCGGCCCGCTCAAGCTCGAGGAGCTTGCCGGTAGGACCGCCGTTCCCCAGTCGGTGCTCGAGCAGGTCATGCCGACGCTGCGGACAGCAGGCATCGTCCGCTCCGAGCGGGGACCGACGGGCGGTTACAGGCTGAACAAAGCCGCCGAGGAGATAACACTCGAGCGCGTCGTCAGGCTGTTTCAGGGACCGCTCGCGCCGATCGGCTGCGCGACTCGGCACAACCCGGAGCCGTGCCCGATGACGGTTGGTTGCACGCTGCGCGACGTATGGGAGGAGATTCGGGATGCGACGATCTCGTTGCTGGGAGGCGTGACGTTCGCCGATCTCGCGGCGCGCGCCGGCGGTCCGTGGACGAACCCGTCGCTGCTCGCGATCACGCCCGTGGAGCCGACGGCCGGATAGATTCCTGCAGATGGCGATCTCGACCGACTGCGGGAACGGGCCCTTCATCGGCGAGGATCGCGTGCGGCCGGCGTCCGCTCCGATCGACCCGTTCGGGCTGTAGAGCAGCGTCGTTACCGGTGGGCGGTTCTCGCCGCCGGAACGATCGCGCAAGCGAGCTTCTCCGCAAGCACGGTCGGGCTCGGCGTCATGGCACCGGTCTTGCGCGAGGAGTACGGCCTTTCGCTCAGCCAGGTCGGCGCTCTGCTCGCGGCCGCATGGGTTGGCGCGTGTGTCACGCTCCTCCCATGGGGGCTTGCCGCTGACCACTACGGCGAGCGGCTCGTCCTCACCGTCGGACTCGCCGGATCTGCAGCGTGCCTCGTCGGCGCGGCATACGCGGGATCGTTCGAGGTGCTGTTCGGGCTGCTCGTCCTTGGGGGAGCAGCTGGGGCGAGCGTGAACTCGGCGAGCGGACGCGCCGTGATGTTCTGGTTCTCGCCGCAGGAGAGAGGTCTCGCGCTCGGGATCCGGCAGACGGCCGTCCCGCTCGGCGCCCTGCTCGTCGCGATCGTCGTTCCGCCCCTCGCCGCCGTGGGAGGCTCGCGCGCGGCCTTCCTGTTTCTCGCCGGGTTCTCGGCGGTAGGAGCAGTCGCGGGCGGGCTCGTTCTTCGTGACCGCTCGGGCGACGACCTCGAGGTCGACTCGGTCGTGAGCACGCTGCGCGATCGAAGGATCTGGCGGCTCTCGATCGTGAGTGGCCTCTACGTGTATGCGCAGGTGGCGATCATCGGCTTCGGGGTCCTGTTCCTCCATGACGAGCACGGGCTGGACGATGCCGACGCCGCGCTCGTCATCGCCCTCTCGCTGGTTCTCGGAGCAGCATCTCGGATCGGCGCCGGCCACTGGTCGGACGTGGTCGGATCTCGGATCCGGCCGCTCCGACAGCTCGGCATCGTCCTTGCCTGTGCCGTCTTGGTCACTGCGGCGCTCGCCGAGGGCCCACTCGTCCCGCTCGTCGCAAGCGTCGCGATAGCGGGCGGCCTGTCGATGGCCTGGAACGGGCTCACGTTCACGGCGGTCGCCGAGCTCGCAGGTGCCGCCAGGAGCGGCGTGGCGATCGGCTTGCAGCAGACAGTCCTCTCGGCAGCCGGGATGATCGTCCCGCTTGTCTTCGCCGAGACGGTTGCGGTCGGGTCCTGGGCGTTCGCGTTCTTCGTCGCCGCGATCCTGCCTCTGGTCGGCTGGCACGCGCTGCGCCGGCTCGACGCTTACTAGGCTGGTTGGTCGTATGCGGATTCACGAGCGACTCGACGAGCTGTACGCGATCGGCGGCGGTCCGGGCGCGAATCGTCCCCACCCGAGCGCTGCAGAGGACGAGGCGCACGAGTTCGCCGCGGGCTGGCTCGAGGATGCCGGCCTCGCGGTCGAGGTCGATGAGGACGGCAACCTCTTCGGGCATGCCCCGGGGTCAGACCCGGGGACATGTCCGGTGTGGGTCGGATCGCATCTCGACTCGGTTCCCGCTGGAGGAAAATTCGATGGAACGCTCGGTGTCGTCGCCGCGATCGAAGCGGTCGAGCGGGCAGGTCTCGGGTCCGTTGTCGTGTTCCGCGGCGAGGAGGTTGGATGCATCGGTAGCCGCGCGTTGGTCGCGCGAGAGGGCGCGTTGCCGAGTGCGTTCCTCGAGCTGCACATCGAGCAAGGGCCGACGCTTGCCCGGCGCGGGCTTTCGTTGGGTCTCGTGACCGGGATCGTAGGCTACGCGCGCGGGGAGCTCGTCGTCGAGGGGCGAGCCGGCCACGCCGGAACGACGCCGATGGAGGGGCGCGACGACGCCCTCGTCGCCGCGGCGGGCGAGATCCTTCGCATTCGTGACACGGCGCTCGCGGTCGAGGGCGGCGTGGCGACCGTCGGGCAGCTCCAGGTGGAGCCCGGCGGGTCGAACGTCATCCCCGACCGCGTCACGTTGAGCCTCGACGTGCGGGCGCCAGACGCAGGAGAACTCGATGAGCTGATTGCTGCGATCGGATTCGAGCCGGCCTACCGCGTCGAGCCGGTGCAGCTCGGTTCCGGCTCGCGCGCGGCACTCCGTTCCGCGCTCGAACAGCACGGCGTGGAAGTGATCGAGCTGCCGTCCGGGGCCGGCCACGACGCCGGGATCCTGGCGTCGGCTGGAGTCGACGCGGGCATGCTCTTCGTCCGCAGTCTGAACGGCGGCATCAGCCACTCCCCGGACGAGCTCTCGAGCCCCGAGGACATTGCACTTGGGGTCGACGTGCTGACGGACGCGCTCCGTCATCTGGTGGTCGAGATGTCGTAGTGCCCGCGGGCGCCGGGCTTGCGCTGACCGCGGTTCCAGTCGACAATCGCCGAAGACACTCGTGCGACTCCTTACTACCGCTGGTCTCGCCTCCGCTGCGCTCGTGATTGCCGCTCCCGGCGCCGGCTTGGCGACTGGCTCTTCGGACTCGGCGGGGCATGGGGCTTTGCGTTGCGCGAAGGGGTCCGTCGATGCCGTCATCGCCGGCAAGAGCGTCTGCCTTCGCCGTGGAGCACGCTGCTCGAAGCGGTTCGATCGCCAGTACCACCTCTACTGGTTCCACTGTCATTCGGGACGTCTCGCCGGCGCACCATCGGCCGGGAGAGTCATCGCGTCGATACCCGTCCCCGCAGTCGGCGGTCTGGCTATCGGTGCCGGCTCGGTGTGGGCCGCGAACATGAATCCCAGGACCGTCACGCGAATCGATCCCGAGACGAACGCGATCATCGCGACGATCGCGCTGGGCGAGCCGGACTTCCTCTGGGGTCCCACTCGGCTTGCCTTCGGACACGGCTCGGTATGGGCGCTCGACGCGCTGTCCAGCAGTGTCGTCCGCATCGACCCGCTGACGAACCGGATCGCGACGACGATCCCCCTGGGCTCGCCGACGCAGGTCAGCACCGGCCCCCTCGGACTCGTGGTCACCTCGGACGCTACGTGGGTGGCCAACACCTGGGGTACTACCGAGGCGCCCAATGGCTCGGTCGTCCGCATCGACCCGCAGACGAACCGGATCGTCGCGCGCATCGCTCTCGGCTCGGCTCCGTCGGACTCAGGCCCGGTGGGTGTTGCCGCGAGCGACGATGCCGTCTGGGCAAGCGTGCCCAGCACGAGGTCGATCGTCCGGATCGATCCTACGACGGGCTCTGCTGTCGCCGAAGTGCCTAAACTCGCCTGCGCGCACGGTCAGCTCGCGGCGGACGGGTCGAGCTTGTGGGTCGCCGACTGCACATCGATCCGTCGGATCGATATCCGCACGAACGCCCTGACACTGACGGTCCCTATGCCCCGGGCCACGGGAGTGGGTGTGCTGGGTGTCGCGGTCGGGCTCGGCTCGGTCTGGGTTCAGGCCGGCCCACTCGTCCGCATCGATCCTGCAAATGGCACCGTTATGTCCGTCCTCCCGCTCGAGCCTGTCGTCAACGACTGCGCCTACAGCATTGCCTTCGGGTTCGACTCGGTGTGGGTCCGCCAGCACGACCGCGTCGTCCGGATCCGGCCCGCGTAGCCTGGAGATCTCGGTCGATCAGGGCTCGCTGAAGGCGATGTCCTGCGCGCCGTCCCAGAGCATGCGCCGCCCGAGCTCGCGGAGGTGCTCGTTTCCCGAGACGATCGTCGCGAAATGGTTGCCCGCGAGCGCGCCCGCCTTGCTCGCGAACGCGACGTAGCCGTACGCGAGCAGTAGCTCGGTCTCGCTGACGCCGCCCGGGTAGAAGATGAGCTCGCCCGGGCTCGGGTAGCTCGTTGCGTTCTCGGGTCCGATCCCGACGTCGAGGTCGCCCATAGGGATCCAGCCGCCCTCGCCCGACCAGCGGACGTGGATGATCTTCGAGGCGAGTGGGAGCATGCGGCGAAACGCCGCGACCGTGTGTGGCGCGGCCTCCTCCTCCAGTCGAGCCTCGAACGAGAAGCCCGCGGCGCTGACTTCGAGCATGCGCCGACCCTATCCGCTCTGCGCGATCCAGGCGCCCAGGAGCTCCCGCTCCTCGTTGGTGATTCCGGTGGCATTGCCGGGAGGCATTGCGCGCGTGAGCACCGCCTGCTGCTCGATCGCGCCCGCCCACGCCTCGATCTGCTTTCGTGTCTCGAACTGAATCCCGAGCGGCGCGGATGCTCCCGAGTGGCACGCCGCGCAGCGCGTGGCGATCACGCTCTGCGCCTCTGCAAACGACACGGGCTCCGCCCGCACGGGCGGCGAGTCCGGCTCGAGCCAGAGTGCGAGCGCGACGACACTCACCACCGCCACCGCCGGGATCCACCAGGCGCGGCGACCTGCATGCCACTGGTTGAAGAAGACGCGAATGAGTGCGGTGAGGACGGAGACCAGGACGAACACGAGCCATGCGTCCTCGGCACCGAAGACGAACGCGAAGTGCCCGATGAGCATCGTGAAGAGCACGGGGAGCGTGAGGTAGTTGTTGTGGACCGATCTGTCCTTGGCGCGGCGCAACGGCGCCGCGTCCGGCTCGCGCTTCTCCTCCATCGCCTGGACGAGTTTCCGATGCGCTGGGATGATCACGAAGAGGACGTTCGCAACCATGATCGTTCCGAGCATCGCGCCGACCTGCAGATAGGCCGCGCGCGGCGCGAAGAGCTCCCCGGCGCCCCACGCCGCGAGCGCGACGAGCACGGTGCCGACGACGGCGAGCGCAGTCTGGCTTCGCTCTCCCACCGTTCGGCACAGCACGTCGTAGACGACCCACCCGAGCACGAGGCCGCCGGCGGAGAGCACGATTGCCGCCCAGGGATCGAGATCGGCGACGGTCGGATCGACGAGCCGGACGCCGGCGTCGAAGTAGTAGAGGACGACGAGGAGCGCGAAGCCCGTGAGCCACGTCGTGTACGCCTCCCACTTGAACCAGTGGAGGGGCTCGGGCATCTCGGCCGGAGCGAGGCGGTACTTCTGGGAGTGGTAGAGGCCGCCGCCGTGCACCCCCCAGAACTCGCCCGCGACGCCTGCTTCGGCGTCTTCGCGGTACTTCGGGGGACGGAGCGCGAGATCGAGTCGCACGAAGTAGAAAGACGCGCCGATCCAGGCGATTCCGGCGACCACGTGCAGCATCCGGATGCAGAGATCGAGGACGTCTCTCAGGTACGGATCCATCGGTCCCTCGCAATCGCAACCAGCTCGCGGCAGCCCGTGTCGAGCTCCTCCTCCGGGGCTCTGTCGATCCGCGAGCGCAGCACCTCCAGGATCTCGCGTTTCGGGCGGCCGTTCACGAAGACGACGAAGCGGAAGCCGAACTTCGCCTCGTAGGCGGCGTTCAGGCGCTCGAGCTCCGTAAGCACCTCCGGATCGGCCTCCTCACCTTGCTCGGCGGCCGAGCGTGCGGACAACCCAGCGCGGTCTCCGATCGCCGGGTGCGCGTCGAGCGCCTCCAACTTCTCCTTGTGGCTCAGAGCCACAAGGACGCTCTCTGCGCGTCCGAGCGGATCGTCGATCTCGGCGAGCCGTTCGACCAGACGCGTGTGGCCCTCGAAGAGGTCCGCCAGCTCGTCCTCGGTCAGCTTCCGCGGTAGCTCGCGCATCCGTACGGCGAGACGAGGAGCGGGACGTGGTGGTGCCCGTCCGCGAGCTCGACCTGGAGCTCGACGCGCGTGAAAAACGGCGACGGCGGGTGGAAGACGAGTGAGTAGACGCCCGGGTCGATTCCGTCGACGAGCTTTCCGATACGGCCGTCTGCATCGGTCCATTCGGACGCGAGGCACTCTTCGAACCCGTTCCCGCTCCTGAAGAGCTGCACGTTGACACCCGGTGCGGGCGCTCCCGCCGCGGTGTCCAACACGTGGGTAGAGATCGAGACGCTCATGCGCTCAATCTTCGCGCCTGCACCCGATGGTCACGCGCGATCTCCGCCTCGTCGGCTCGGACGAGCGCTCCGCCGCGCACGACGTCGACGCCTCCGACCACGAGGCGATCGACGCGATGCGGCGCGGAGAAGACGAGTCCTGCGACCGGGTCTTCGGCCCCTCCGAGCTCGAGTCCGTCGGTTCGCCAGACGGCGAAGTCCGCGCACTTCCCCGGCTCGAGGGAGCCGATGTCGTCGCGCCCCAGGACGGATGCTCCTCCTCGGGTCCCGAGACGGAGCGCCTCGCGCACGGTCATCGCGCCCGGCCCGCCGCGACCGCGCGCGACGAGGAGCGCCTGCTTCACCTCGAACAGCAGATCGCTGCGCTCGTTCGACGCCGAGCCGTCGACGCCGAGACCGACCCTGATCCCGGCGTCGAGGTACTCGCGGACGGGCGCGATGCCTGCTCCCAACCTGAGGTTCGACGTCGGGCAGTGGGCGACCCCCGTGTGGGAGCCGGCGAAGTCTGCAACGTCGTCGTTCGAGAGGTGGACGCAGTGGGCGCACCAGACGTCGTCGCCGAGCCAGCCGAGGTCGGTCAGGTACTCCACCGGCGTGCAGCCGTAGAGCTCCATGCAGTACGCCTCCTCCTCGAGCGTCTCGGCGAGGTGGGTGTGGAGGACGAGACCGAGGCGTCGCGCGAGCGTCGCCGACTCCGTCATCAAGTGCCTCGTGACCGAGAACGGCGAGCAGGGGGCCACTGCGATCTGCACGCGCGCTCCCGAGCCTGCTTCGTGCAGCTCTCCAGCCAACCGCTCGGTGTCCGAGAGGATCGCGTCGATGTCCTCGACGAGCTCGTCCGGCGGGAGACCTCCGTCGGAGATGCCGTGATCCATCGAGCCGCGCGAGGCGACGATGCGGACGCCGAGCTCGAGGGCGGCCCGCACCTCGGCCTTGATCAGTCCCTCGCGGCCGCGAGGGAACACGTAGTGGTGGTCGAACACGGTCGAGCAGCCCGAGAGCGCAAGCTCGGCGAGGCCGGTTCGCGCAGCGGCGTACTCGGACTCGGCGTCGATCCCGGCCCATACCGGGTACAGCTCGCGCAGCCACGAGAAGAGGTCGGCCTGCTGCGCGCGGGCTCGCGTGAGGGTCTGGTACAGGTGGTGGTGGGTGTTGACGAGCCCAGGCGTGACGACTGCGCCGCCGAGGTCGACCCGCTCGTCCGCTTCCGGTTCCTTCCCGAAGCCGACGGACGCGATAACGCCGTCCTCGACGAGCAGCCAGCCGGACTCGTGCTCGGTTCCCGCGTCGTCGCAGGTGACGACCCAACAGGACGTGTACAGGGTGCTCGGGGTGTTCATAAGGTGTCAGACACCGTGTCTGACACCTCGAGCGGGACGAGCTCGAAGCAGTCAACGTCGACGAGCCCGCGGTCGGTGATCTTGAGCCGTGGGATCACGGAAAGACCGAGGAACGAGAGCGTGAGAAATGGCGTTGCCCCGCTCCACCCGAGTCCCTGCGCGGCCTCGTTGCACGCGCGGCTCTGTGCGATCACGTCGGCGAGCCGTGCGTCGGACAACAGCCCGGCGATGGGAAGCGGGCACTCCGCTAGGACTCGGCCGCTCTCGACCACCACAATCCCGCCGCCCGTCTCGGCCAGCCGGGTCACGGCGAAGGCCATGTCGGAGTCCGACATGCCGACGACGATGAGGTTGTGTGCATCGTGGGACACGGAGGAGGCGAGTGCCCCCCGCTTTAGGCCTGAGCGCGAGACGAAGCCGAGCCCGATCCGACCGGTCGCAAGGTGCCTCTCGACCACGGCGATCTTCGCGAGATCACGCTCGGCATCGGCCACGGCGTGCCCGTTCGATACCGCGGGGTCGCCGACGACCGATTCGGTGACGATTTGATCGGGGATCAATCCGATGGAGCGAATCGGCCGCGTAGGCGCGACGATCGCGAAGTCGCCCGCGGTCACTGGCCGAATCCGGATGCTCTCACGTACCCAGTCGGGGATCTCGACACTGTGGCCGTCCTCGATCGGGCGGCCGCGCTTCAGCACGATCTCGGGCACGAAGCTCACGAGGTCGGGCAGGACGAGAATGTCAGCTTGATAGCTCGGTGCGATTGCGCCGTGGTGCGGGAGGCCGTGCCAGAGCGCGGGGTGGAGCGAGGCCATGAGGAGTGCGTCCTCGGGTGCGATCCCGGCGGAGACCGCCTTGCGCACCATCCCGTTCATATGACCGTCGTCCGCGATGTCCTCCGGGTCGCGATCGTCGGTGCAAAACGCGATGTGGGTCGGCCCGAGTTCGTCGACCAGCGGGAGCAGGTCGAACAGGTTGCGGGCCATCGAGGCCTCGCGGATCAGGAGCCACATCCCCGCGCGGAGCCGCTCGCGCCCTTCCTCGACGGTCAGTGCCTCGTGGTCCGATCCGACACCTGCGGCTGCATACGCCTGAAGCTCCTTGCCCATGACGCCCGGGGCGTGACCGTCGACGTGAGCAGCACCCTCGAGGATCAGCTTCTCGAGCTCCGCAGGAGAGCCGGCGATGACGCCGGGGTAGTTCATCATCTCGGCGAGCCCGAGCATGCGTCGCCGGCGCATGAGCGACTCGAGATCGCCGGGAGAAAGCGGTCGCCGAGGCGATTCGAACGACGACGCAGGTACACAGGACGAGGCCATGAAGAAGATCTCGAGCTGCAGCCCCGAGGACGCGTCGAGGAGCCAATGCACGCCGTCCACGCCGAGGACGTTGGCGATCTCGTGTGGGTCGGCGACGACAGCCGTCGTTCCGAGCGGCAGGACGAGTCGCGCGAACTCGTCCACCATTAGCTTCACCGTCTCGAGATGCATGTGGGCGTCGATCAAGCCCGGGACGACGTACTTGCCGGTCGCGTCGAGCGTCTCAGTCCCGTCGTAGTCGCCTAGGCCTGCGACGGCACCGTCGACGATCGCGACGTCCGTCTCGAGCCACTCTCTGGTGAAGACGGAAAGAACCCGTCCGCCTCGGACGACGAGGTCGGCGGGCTCATCTCCTCGCGCTACGGCCAGACGGCGTTGGAGCGTCTCCATGGAGGAGAGCCTAATTCCTCGAGAGCGTCCAGCTTTCGCTCCGGGCGCGGATTCGCGTACGTGCGCGAAGAACGGTAGAAAAGGACGGGCATGGACGTTCTGACGCCCCGTTCGCTCGACGAAGCCCTCCGGCTGAGAGCTGAGAACCCCAGTGCGCTCCCGATCCAAGGCGGCACCGACGTGATGTTCGCGCTGAACTTCGACCGAGTGCGGCCCCAGGCGCTGCTCAACCTCAACGAAGTGCCAGAGCTTCGCTCCTGGTCGCGCGAGAACGGTGCGCTTCGCCTCGGGTCCGGCCTCACCTACACCGAGGCCATGTCCGGCCCTCTGGCGGAGGCCATGCCTGCACTCGCGGAGGCATCCCGCACGGTCGGCTCACCGCAGATTCGCAACCGCGGGACGATCGGCGGCAACCTCGGGAACGCCTCGCCTGCGGGCGACGCGCTCCCGCCGCTCCTGATCGAGGGGGCCGAGATCGAGCTGGCGAGCGTGCGCGGTACGCGGCGTGTTCCGCTGACGGAGTTCCTGGTCGGGCCAAAGCGCAACTCGCTCGAGGACGACGAGCTGATCGTTGCAGCGCTCGTGCGCCCGTCGGGCGAGCCGCAGACCTTCATGAAGGTCGGCCCCCGCAACGCGATGGTGATCGCCGTCTGCTCGCTCGCGCTCGTCGCGGATCGCAAGCGGGGCGAGATTCGTGCCTCGTTCGGGTCCGCAGGCCCGGTTCCCGGGCTGGTGACGTGCCCTATGGAGGAGTCGGACGACTTTCCCGACCAGGTAGCCGCCGCCGCCAGCCCGATCGACGACGTGCGCGGCACCGCTGCCTATCGCCGGCACGCGTTGCGCGTCCTCACCCGTCGTGCTCTCGACCGGTGCCTGGCTCGATGAGACTTTGTGGCTCAGAGCCACTAGGCGGAGGAAGGTGGCGCCCGGGAGACTTTGTGGCTCTGAGCCACTTGGCGAAAACAGCGTGGCTCGATGCGGGTTGAGATCACCGTCAACGGAGAGCGGCTCGAGGCCGACGTCTGGGCCGGCGAGAGCCTGCTCACGACTCTGCGCGACCGGCTTGCCCTCCCCGGCTCGAAGAACGCGTGCGACCAAGGAGAGTGCGGCTCGTGCTCGGTGCTCCTCGACGGCGAGCTCGTGTGCTCGTGCCTCGTACTTGCCGCACAGGCGGACGGGCACGAGGTCGTGACCGTCGAGGGGCTTGGCGCGGCCGGCAGGCTCCACGCAGTGCAGGAGGCGTTTGCGGACACGGGCGCAGTGCAGTGCGGCTTCTGCACACCGGGCTTCGTCGTAGCGACCACCGACCTCTTGCAGCGCGTTCCCGATCCGACCGACGACGAGATCCGTGAGGCCCTCTCGGGCAATCTCTGCCGCTGCACGGGGTATCAGAAGATCCTCGACGCCGTCCATCTCGCGGCTGGACGATGAGCACGACCACGCGGACGCTCACTCGAGGTCGCGCCACGACGGTCGCGCGGCGACACGACGCGATCCCGAAGGTCACGGGCCAGTTCGCGTACTCGAGCGACCTGAACGCCGCTGGGATGCTCTGGGGACAGACGGTTCGGAGCCCACACGCGCACGCTCGCGTGCTCGAGGTCGACGTCTCCGAGGCGCTTGGGATGCCAGGCGTACACGCGGTGCTCACGCACGAGGACGTCCCGGGTCAGAAGACCTACGGGCTCGAATTCGCCGACCAGCCGGTGCTCGCGATCGACCGCGTTCGCTACTTCGGCGAGGCCGTCGCCATCGTCGCGGCGGAAGAGCCCGAGCAGGCTCGCAGGGCTGCGGCCGCTGTCCGCGTCGAGTACGAGCCGCTCCCGCCGATCACGGATCCAGAGGGCGCGACGGAGAGCGAGCCGCTCCATCCCGATCGCCCGACGATGGGCCACGGCCACCGCGACGATCCGCGACCGAACGTTGTTCGCTCCATGGTCATTCGCCACGGGAGCCCGGATTTGACGGGGGACGTGACGGTTTCGGGCTTCTACGAGATCGGACAGCAGGATCAGGCTTTCCTCGGCCCCGAGTCGGGGCTCGCGATCCCTGACAGCGAGGGCGGTGTCGACATCCACGTCGCCACCCAATGGCTCCACGTCGACCGCGATCAGGTGGCTCCATGCCTCGATCTCGAGCCGGAGATGGTCAGGATTCACCTCGCAGGCGTGGGCGGCGCATTCGGAGGTCGAGAGGACCTTTCGATGCAGATCCATGCCGCGATGCTGGCGCTTTGGGCGAACCGCCCCGTGAAGATGGTCTACAACCGCGAGGAGTCGTTCGTCGGCCACATCCATCGCCATCCCGCGCGGATCTGGGCCGAGCACCGCGCGACGCGAGCGGGGAAGCTCGTGTCCGTCCGCATGAGGATCCTCGTCGACGGCGGCGCTTACGCCTCGAGCTCGACCGCCGTGATCTCGAACGCCTGCTCGTTCGCTATAGGCCCGTACGCGGTCGAGAACGTGCTCGTCGAGGGCCTCGCGGTGTACACGAACAACCCTCCGTGCGGCGCCATGCGCGGCTTCGGAGCGGTGCAGGCGTGCTTCGCGGCCGAAGCGCAGATGGACAAGCTCGCCGGCGAGCTCGGGATCGACCCGATCGAGCTACGACTTCTCAACGCGCTCGAGCGGGGAGGCACGCTGGCGACGGGCCAGGTGGTCGCAGGCTCGTTGCCGACGCGGGAGGTGATCCGGCGAGCGGCTGCGCTTCCCATCCCCGAGCCGGAGGAGCTCCCGCGAGACGCGATCCGACTACCAGGCGGTGCGGGCAACACGACGCGCGGTGAGGGCGTGCAGCGCGGGGTCGGCTTTGCCGTCGGCTTCAAGAACATCGGTTACTCCGAGGGCTTCGACGACTACTGCGCGGCGCGTGTGCGAATCGCCCCAGACGGGAGCGCCGAGGTGCACTGCGCAGCTGCCGAGGTCGGCCAGGGCGTGACCGACGTCATCCTGCAGGTCGCACGCCTCGAGCTCGGGATGGAGGACGTCGCGCTCGCGTCGGGTTCGACGGCCGAGGTCGGCTCCGCAGGCTCGACGTCTGCATCGCGGATGACCTGGATGGCGGCCGGAGCGGTCCAGACGGCCTGCCGAGCCGCCATCGAGGAGCGTGAGCGGCGGGGCGGCGGCGAGGTCGACGTCGAGAGGATCTATCGTCACCCGCGCACGTTTCCACTCGACCCCGAGACCGGCCAGATCACCGACGGTCAGGCGCACGTCGGGCTCGCGGTCGCGGCGATGCGCGTCGTCGTCGAGGTGGACGTCGAGCTGGGTCTGACGCGGGTCGTCTGGATCGGCACTGCGCAGGACGTCGGCAACGCACTCAGCCGAACCGCTGTCGAAGGGCAGATCGAGGGTGGTACCGCCCAGGGGCTCGGGCTTGCGCTCATGGAGGAGATCCAGACCCGCGACGGCGTCATCGCAAACGCGAGCTTCACCGACTACCTCATTCCCACGTTCCTCGACATGCCGCCCGTCGTCTCCGAGCTCGTCGAAGAGCCCGAGCCGGACGCACCCTATGGGGTCAAGGGAGTCGGCGAGCCGCCGACGGTGGTCTCGACGGCCGCGATCGTGGCCGCAGTCCGCGACGCGACCGGGCGCGAGCTCACTCGGGTGCCAGTGCGCCCGGGCGACATCGTCGGGCTCTGATCGTCAGAGCGAGCCGCGCGGCGCGATCCAGCGGGTGGGCTGGCCCGTGATCTCGGCGATCACGTCGAAGTCGGCGTCGTAGTGCAGCACAGGTACGCCAGCCGACTCGGCCGCCGCTGCGATGAGGAGGTCGGGTCGCTTCACCCGCCGATGGTGGATGCCGCCCTGGTGTGCGAGGGTCTCGTAGACGTCGAGGGCACGACGCCATTCACGCGGACCGATCGTGCACTGTGGGAGGAGATCGAGTGCGCTTCGCGTCTGCGAGAATTCCGGTCCATTGCGGGTTTCGTAAAGCAGCTCGAGCTTGACGGCATCGCAGCTCGCGACCCGTCCCTCGAGAACGGCCTGATCGAAGCGTTGGCGAACGCCGAGATCGCGTGCTGATGTCGTCCAGGCGCTCGTGTCGGCCAGCGCGATCACTCCGAGCCTCGAAACCAGTCACCACGCAGACGTGTAATGGCGTCGAGGGTCACCTCCGTGCGTCCATCGAGGAGTCGCTTCAACGCTTCTCGGCGGACGACCTCGTCCAACGCGCGGTGGACGGTCTCCGTGGTCGTGCGCGTGTCCAAGACAGCCCGTGCCTGCGCGACGAGGTCGAGGTCGAGGTTGAGTGATGTCCGCTTGATCATCGAAGGATACGCATCGAGTGTCACATGAGGCATACGCCTCCGTCAAGTCATCCACCAGACAAGGGGCCTCTCGGGCCCCTTGCCTTGCCGTTTCCCCACTCGGATGGAGAGAGGACGAACGCGACTCAGCGGAGCTGAGTGCGAAGCAGGATCGAGAAGCGCTTGGCGTTTGCCAGCTGCACCGTGTGTCGCTGCATCGAAACGACTGCATTGGCCCGGTGCGCCTTGGCGACCTGCACTCGCGCCACGTGCACTCTCGCGACCTGGGCTCGGACGATCTGAGCCGTGATCTGCGGCTTGGCCTGAGCGACGTTTCCGGCCACAGCTACCGACGGTGCGGCGATGGCGGCAGTCGTGAGGATGGCTGCGACGGTGGCGATGCGCTTCATGGTGTGCTCCTCTCTCATCCGAATGTCCCGAGAGTACGAGGCTGCCGGCGCGGTGTCGTTCGCGCAGGCGACGTTGCGAGTGTCACGCTCGTGACACTCACCGGGGCGTTGCAATTGCATCCTGCGTGCCACACACTGGCTCGGTGAGCTACCTCGCGGGTTCCGAGCTGGCGCCCGGAACGACGGTTGCCGGCTATCAGATCGAAGCGCTCATCGGTCGCGGGGGGATGGGTGCGGTCTACCGCGCCGAGGAAGAGGGCCTCGGGCGCAAGGTCGCGCTCAAGGTCATCGCCCCCGAGCTCGCCCAGGACGAGCG
>JBOHAY010000299.1:0-1984 GCA_050697935.1 Gaiellaceae bacterium
GGTGCACGCCCTCCTCGGCGAAAACGGTGCCGGCAAGACGACGCTCTCCAACATCCTCACCGGCCTGTACCGCCCTGACGAGGGCGAGATCGAGCTCTACGGAGAGACGGTCCGATTCCACTCCCCGCGAGACGCCCTCGACGCGGGCATCTGCATGGTGCATCAGCACTTCCGGCTGGTCGAGCCGTTCTCGGTTGCCGAGAACGTCGTCCTCGGCGATCACCGTGGGGAGGCGCGCCGCTTCGTCGTCCATGCGAGCGCGATCGAGAAGCGCGTCGAGGAGCTGAGCAGCCGCTACGGCCTCGCTGTCAATCCCAAGGCGCGGGTCTGGCAGCTCTCGATCGGCGAGCAGCAACGGGTCGAGATCCTGAAAGCGCTCTATCGCGAGGCCCGCATCCTGATCATGGACGAGCCGACCGCCGTGCTCACGCCACAGGAGGCCGAGACGCTGTTCGGGACGCTCCGAGCGATGGCCGACGAAGGAAAGACGGTCATCTTCATCTCGCACAAGCTCTACGAGGTGAAGGCGGTCGCCGACCGCGTGACCGTGCTGCGCGGCGGACGCACGATCACAACGGTCGATGCCGCTCATTCGACGCCACGCTCGCTGGCGTCTCTCATGGTCGGGCGTGAAATCGACGTTGCCCCGCCACTCCAGCAGGCGAGGCAGCTCGCGGACGTCCAGACCCTGGAGGTCGACGGACTGATGGTCTCGGGCGATCGCGGCGAATCCGCGGTCGACGACGTCTCGTTCACTATCCGCGAAGGCGAGATCGTCGGAGTCGCCGGCGTGGCGGGCAACGGCCAGCGCGAGCTCGCCGAGGCGATTTCGGGGATGCGCAACATCCGACAAGGGAACGTTCGCGTCGCTGGTCGAAGCTTGCGGGGCGGCGATCCGCGCGAGGCGATCCTCGCGGGCATTGCGCACGTGCCCGAAGACCGGCTCGGAACCGGGCTCGCGCCGAGCCTCAGCGTCACGAATAACGTGGTCATCAAGACCTACCGGCGGCGCTCGCTTTCGCGCGGCCCGCTTCTCGCCCTCCGGCGCATGCGCGAGACAGCGGTCGGCATCATCGGGCGCTACGACGTGAAGACCCCTGGCCCGGGAACGCCGGTACGAAACCTCTCGGGCGGCAACCTCCAAAAGCTCGTCCTCGGGCGCGAGTTCGAAGACGATCCTTTAGTCCTCGTCGTCGCCCAGCCGACGCGGGGGCTCGACGTCGGCGCGATCGAGACGGTGCACTCGTATCTGCGCGAGGCCGCTGCGCGCGGCGTCGCGATCCTGCTGATGAGCGAGGACCTCGACGAGATCCGCGCGCTCGCCGACCGGATCCTCGTCGTCTACGAAGGCAAGATCGTGGGTGAGCTCCACGCTGGAGCCGCGTCGATCGAGGAGATCGGGCTGCTCATGGCGGGAGGGACGAGCGAGTGAAGCTCGAGCGCCGCCTTGCGCAGCCGTGGTGGCTGTCCGGCGCCGTGCCGGTCGGCTCGCTCGTCGTCGCGTTCGCGGTCATGGGGGTCGTCCTTGCACTTACGGGACACGACCCGTGGGAGACGTATCGAGAGATTGTCGAGGCCGGGTTCACCGGAAACGGGTCGCTGTCGGCCACGCTGATCTCGGCGACGCCGATTCTCTTCACAGGGCTTGCCGCGGCTGCCGCCTTTCGCATGCAGCTCTTCAACATCGGTGCGGAGGGGCAGCTCTACCTCGGCGCCGTCGGGGCATCGTGGATCGCGCTGCGGCTCGGCGATCAAGATGTGACGTCGACGCCACTCTTCGTCGCCGCGATGTGCGTGGCGGCGGCCGTGCTCGGCGCTCTGTGGGCGCTCATCCCGGGTGTTCTTCGCGCCTTCGCGAGAACGAACGAGATCATCACCTCGCTGATGCTCAACTACGTGGCGGGACTTCTCCTCACGTACTTGATCTTCGACAGCTCGTCCTACTGGCGCGACACGTCGACGCTCCAGGCCCGATCCTTCCCAC
>JBOHAY010000300.1:0-6461 GCA_050697935.1 Gaiellaceae bacterium
GAGCAGCTCCTTGCGGAGATGCTCGGAGCTGACATCGACGCCTTATCTCGCGAGCGGCTCATTCGGGAGGCCGAAGGGAACCCGCTCTATCTGGAGGAGCTCGCCCGCGCGCTCGAAGAGGGCTCACTTGAATCCCGCGGGCGAACGTGGACGATCTCGCTGCGATCTCCCGAGCTCCTGCCACCCACTCTCGAGAATCTTCTGGTGGCCCGGATCGACCGACTTGCCGCTGGGCCGCGGCACCTCGCCCAAGCGGCCGCTGCCGTGGGTCGGACGTTTCGTGTCGGCGTGCTCGCGCACATCGTCGGCGTAGAGGTGACGCACGATCTCTCGGCGCTCTTCCGAACGCAGATCGTCCGCGAGCTTCGCCGCTACCCGGACTTCGAGTGCGAGTTCACGCACGGTCTGCTCCAGGAGGCAGCGCTCTCGACGCTGACGGCTACAGGTCGCCGCGATCTCTACGCCAGAGTGGCGAAGGCGTTCGAGGACGTGTATGCGGAATCGCTCGACGATCACGTCGAGCAGCTCGCCCACTACCACGCGCAGGCCGGGAATCTCCCGAAGGCGCTCGAGTACGCCGAGCGATCACGCGCACGAAGCGCCGAACCGGTCTGATCGACGTCGTGCGCCTTAGGGAACGAGCGTGAAGCCCTCCGCTCTCGCGGCGTCGGCAAGCGTCGAGTCGAAACAAGCGAAGGACGTCAGGCTCGCATCGACCGCGCGAGCCGCGAGCGCGGACGCGAGCTGGACTGCGTCAAACGCTCGGAGCGCATGTCGGGCGACCGAGCGAGCAGCGATCTCCAGAACGTCGTCCGTCACCTCGAGCACCGTGAAGCGCAACTCGGCGCCTGCTTCGTCGAACCAGTCCCATTCGAACTCCTCGACGAGCACTGCGGCATCCTCGGAAGACAGCTCGCCGATGCGATGCTTCCGCCAAACCGCGGCCGGCACCTCGACTCGCGCCAGATTGGACACGATCAGGTCCGACAGCCGGCGAACATCGTCCGCCCCGGGCTCATCCGCGTAGAGCTTGACGAGGGCGGAGCTGTCGCAGAACGCGCTCAGCCGCGCCCGTCCGAGACGAGGCGCGACAGTGGGGTGCCGGTGCCGGCTGCCTTGCGCGCCCGCTCCACTCGACTCCGGTCGGGCGGGGTCTCGCGTTGCCTACCTCGTGGCTTGGCGAGTAGCCCTGCGCGTTCGAGCCGGGCACGTATCCGCCGAGACTCCGAGTCCTCCAGGTCTGGGTTCAAAGCGGCGTCGAGAACGTCTACGACCCAACCGTTGACGCTACGACCAAGACCTTCTGCGTGCGTCTTGACCTGCCGCGCAAGCTCATCGTCGAGTCGAACCGTGAATTGGGCCATGCATTCACGATAGCAGGCATGCCTGCGCGCAAGAGTCAGTGTTAGCCCGCGCCCCCCGCTCCCGCGACGGCGAGGAGCGAGACGGCGATCGCCGCTGCTAGCGCTATTCCGCGAGCCACCAGTCCTCCACGCCCACGAACGGATCCAACTGTGCGGTGATGCGGACGTTCCGGATGCTCGTCCTGTGTGCGACGACCGTCGGATTCTCGAACAGCGGGATCACCGGCACGTCCTTGGCCAGCTGCGCATCGGCTCTGTTCAGCACGCGCGCCTGCCGGGCCAGATCGAGGATGCGCCGGGCCTGGTCGAGATCGCGCGTGACGAGGCGCTGGCAGTAGCCGGAGAAGTTCAGGACGCCTCCACACCCGTAGAGGTCCACCATTCCTCCAGGGGAGTCCGGAAACGAAAGCCACGAGAAGAGAGCGAGGTCGAAGGTGCCGTTCGGCAGGATCTGGTTGAACAGGCCGCTGGGCGGGGCGTACACCGGCACGATCTCGATCCCTGCCGGCCGGAGCTGACGCTGGATGAGCTCGAGCGTCTGCTCGCGACGCGCGTTTGCCCCGACGGTCGCGAGGCGCAGCGACAACCGGCGCTCGTCGCACGCGTAGATTCCGTCCGGCTCCATGCGGCACCCCTCCCGCTCGAGCAGCGTCCTCGCCTCCGCGTGGCTGTGCCGGTATCGCCGCCAGTTCGGCTGATAGTAAGCGCTGTACGTGAGGAACACCGCGCTGTCGCTCGGTGGGTAGCGGGGGTCGATCTGCACGTGGATCGCCCGCGCAAGGGCCACGCGGTCGATGCCGTAGGCAAGCGCCTGCCGCACGCGCTTGCGCTTCAGCGAGGGGTGCCCGCCGTCGCCGATCCGGATGTCCAGGTGCTCCCAGTCCGCACCCTGATCGGCGAGTGCCGTGACCCCCGGGACGGTGCGAAGCTCCTGAACCAGCGCACCGGAGAGCAGGGAGCTATGGAGGACATCGACCTCGCCGGCGCGCATCCACTCGACCTGCTCGGCGGCGAGCGCGGCGCACGGGTCACAGAAGCGGACGACGAGCCGGTCGAGGTACGCGGGGTGGTTCTTCCAGTAGCGGGGGTTCCGGACGAACGTGACCGCGCGCCCACGCTCCCAGCGTTCGACGAGGAAAGGCCCGCTTCCGATCCGCCGACCGCTCTTGGGATTGTGGACTCGACTCAGCCAGACCTTCGAGAAGTCTTCGCCCCGGAGCGCATGGGAGGGAAGGACGCGTGAGAAAAGGCCACGCCAGCCGGCGAAACGAGAACGGAGAACCACCCGGACCGTCTTCCCGTCGACAGCCGTGACGCGGCGGATAGTCGAGTAGAGCAACGTGTCCGCGTCATAGAGCTCTCCCCTGACCGAGCGAACCGCAGCGTGGGTGAAGACGAAGTCTGTTGCTGTGATCGGAACACCGTCGCTCCAGCGGGCCTCGGGGCGAATGTGGTAAGTGAGCGTGAACGGCGGCTTCGTCGTGAAGTCGACGTCCGAGACGAGGTCCGGCCGGTACGCGTTGTCGGCGCCGATGCTGAATGCACCTCGAAGAGCAAGGCTCATGAGAATGCCCACGTCCGGAACGTTGGAGCCGCATCGCTCCAGAAAGGCATTGAGACATCCGGGCTCGCGCACGGCGGCTCCGCCCACGACGACGGTGCCGCCGCGCTTCGGCGCCTGCATCGCCCGCTCCTGAAACGGCGAGGAGCGAGACGGCGATAGCCGCTGCGAGGGCTAGCGCTCGAGCCACCAGTTCTCGGCGTTCCAGGTCGCGTCGACAAGATTCGGGACGAAGCCTCGGACAGTCGATCTCACCGCGGCGAGCGAAGGCAACTCGAAAAGCGGGATCGTCGGCACGTCCCTCGCCATCCGCGTGTCGGCCCTGTTCAAGACGCGCGCACGCTGGCCCGCGTCGAGGATCCGGTCGCTCTGGTCGAGGTCGCGCGTGACGAGCCGCTGGCAGTAGCCCATGTAGTTCAGCTCACCTCCACAGCCGTAGAGCTCCTTCTTCCCGTCCCCTTCGGGTCCCGAGTCGAACCACCCGAAGAGGGTGACGTCGAAGGCGCCGGTTTCGAGAAATCGGTTGTGCCCCGGCCCCAAGACATACAACGGCACCACCTCGACACCCGCCTGCATGAGCTGAGCCTGGACGAGCTCGAGAGTCTGCACCCGGCGCGGGAAATTACCTCGGGACACGAAACGGAGCGAGAGGCGCTCCCCTGCGCACGAGTAGATGCCGTCCCCACCCCGTCGGCAGCCCGCACGCTCGAGCAGGAGCCGGGCCTCGGCAGGGCGGTAGCGGTACGTGCTCCAGTTCGGCCGGTAGGAGCGACTGCTGCTACGAAGGATGACGCTGTCCAGTGGCCGGAGCTCGAGGCCGATCTCGCCTAACACCGCCCGCACGATGGCGACGCGGTCGATCCCGTAGGCGAGCGCGCGGCGGATGAGCTTATTCTCGAGCGCGGGGTGGCCACCTGAGCCGATCCGGATGTCGAGGTGCTCCCACCCTGGCGCGTCGGGCGGGATGAGAAGTTTGATGTTGGGCACGCGCCGGACCTCTGAGAGCTCATCCGCAGAAGCGATTTGCCATTGTTCGATGTCGGTCTCTCCGTTCCGCAACCGCTCGGCCATGCCCGGGAGGTCAGTGGGACCCACAAAGCGAACGATGATGATGTCCAGGTAGGACGCATGCGGCCCCCAGTAGCGGGTGTTGCGGACGAGCGTCAGCTGCTTCCCGCGGTCCAAGTCGTCGACGAGGAAGGGGCCGCTTCCGATCGGCCTACCGGTCTTCGGGTTGTCGATCCGGTCGCTCCAGACCTTCTCGAGGTTCTCGCCTCGAAGTGCGTGCTGGGGGAGGACGACGTCGAAGAGGGCCTCCTGCCAGGCGAAGAAGCGCGAGCGAAGGACAACTCGAACCGTCTTCGCGTCGACCTTGATCACGCGGAGGACCCTGGTGTTGTGGGGATCGTCCTCATTCAAGGGGTATTTCAGCCTCGCCCGGTACGTGAACAGGAAGTCCCGGGCCGTGATCGGAGTCCCGTCGCTCCAACGCGCCTCGGGGCGGATGTGGTAGGTGAGCGTGAACGGCGGCTTCGTCGTGAAGTCGACGTGCGAGACGAGCTTCGGGCGCCGCACGTAGTCGGGCCCGAGCTCGAACGCGCCGTAGAGAACAGCACGGATGGGGAGGTTGAGCTCCTTACACGGGCTGATGAGGACGCTGAGACAGGGAGGCTCGCTGCCCTGGATGGTCACGGTGCCGCCGCGTTTCGGCGTCTGCTGCTTGGCCGCGCCGCCCGCACCCGCCACAGCGAGGAGCGAGACGGCGATAGCCGCGGCGAGGGCTAGCGGTCGAGCCACCAGTTCTCCGCGTTCCAGGTGAAGGAGCCCGCGCCGTTCCGAACGACGCCCCGGATCGCCGCCTTGAAGGCGAAGGGCCACGTTGCCTGAAAGAGCGGGAGCTCGGGCACAGCCTTCGCCAGCCTCGCGTCGATCTTGTTCAGGAGCTCCACGCGCCGACTCTCGTCGAGGATCTTCGTAACCTGGACGAGGTCGCGGGTGATCAGTCGGTCGCAGTAGCCCGTGTAGTTGGACCCGCCGCCGCACCTGAAGAGGTCCGACGCCGTGTCCGTGCTTGCACCGAGGATCCATCCGCCAAGAAAGAGGTCGAAGTCGCCGCTCGGGAGGATCTGACCGAAGTGAACCGAAGGCGCCCTGAACTCTGGCACGACCTCGACTCCGACCTCGCGCAGCTGAGCCTGCGCAAGCCTGACCGTGAGCTCCCTCCGCACGATGCCCCCAGGCGCAGCGAAGCGCAACGAGAGACGATTGCGGTCGCATACGTAGATGCCGTCTGCTCCCGTGCGGCAGCCGGCCTGCTCGAGGAGTTGCCGCGCCCGAGCCGGCCGGTAGCGATAGCTCCTCCAGTTCGCCCGGTAGTACGGGCTGCTCGCCAGGAAGACGACGCTGTGAAGCGGCTTAAGCGCGGAACTCGCGAGAGTCAGCTCTCCTGCTCTTCGTGCGATCTCGACGCGGTCGATCCCGAAGGCGAGTGCCTGCCGGACGAGCTTTTTCGTGAGTGCGGAATTGCCCCCCCGGTCCTGCCGAATGATGATGTTCTCATACGCTCTGCCGAGAACGGGAAGGACGCTGTACCCCGGCTCCCCGTGCAGCTCCAGCGCTTGCGCCTGCAGTATCTGAGTACCGGGCTCGATCATGTCGATATCCCCGCTGCGCAGCGCGTCTCCCGTGTCCTCCGCAGGGAGGAAGCGATAGAGGATTCGATCCAGGTACGCGGCGTGCGGCCCCCAGTACCTCGGGTTTCGGCGCAGGATCAGGTGCCTTCCGCGGTCCCAGCGATCGACGAGGAAAGGCCCGCTCCCGATCGCCCGCCTCGTCTTTGGGTTGTCGATCCCGTCCCTCCAAAGGGTCTTGAAGCTCTCGCCGGCGAGCGCGTGTCGCGGCAATACGACGTCGAAGAGAAGCCGCCAGTCGACGTAGCGCGCGCGCAGAACGACCTTGACCGTCTTCTTGTCGAGCTGGCGGACGCTACGGACCTTCGTCACGTCGTGCGTAAGGTTGAAGTTCGGATCAGGGGTGACGTTCTTCAGGATCGCGCGGTGAGTGAAGACGAAGTCCTCCGCGCTGACCGCGACTCCGTCGCTCCAACGGGCCTCCGGGCGGATGTGGTAAACGAGGGTGAGGGGCTGCTTCGCGACGATCTCTGCATCAGCGAGGTCGGGCCGGAAGGTGGCATCCGGCTGAACCTCGAAGGCACCAGGGAGAACCTCCTCGCGCATCGGAAGATGGCAATCGCGGATCAACACATTGAGACACGCCGGCTCGCTGGCCGTTCTCGTCCCGATGACGAGCGTGCCGCCGCGTGTTGGCGTCTGCGCGCCCGCGCGGCCCGCTCCCGAGACGGCGAGGAGCGCGACTGCGATGGCCGCTGCGAGAGCTAGCGGTCGAGCCACCAGTCCTCGACGTTCGAGAACCCCACGGCGACGTTCCGAAGGTTCGCCCGCGACACGATCAGAGCCGGCGGCTGATAGAGCGGGATCACTGGCACGTCCTTCGCCAGCTGGCGGTCGACCCTGTTC
>JBOHAY010000301.1:0-8775 GCA_050697935.1 Gaiellaceae bacterium
GTCGAGCACCGGACGCCCGAGGAGGTCGTCGCGCACAGCGCCGCCGACGATCCATGCCTCCTCGTCACCGAGTACCTCGCTGACGCGCTCATCCATCCCTAGTGGTCTCTCCGGGAAGTCCGCTGCCCAATCGCCGGCGAGAACCGAGCAGGCCCAGGACGCAGGGAGGCCGCGTACCAGAAGGTACGTGGCCGACTGAGGACGACGGCATGCGAAGCGTTCGCAGCCGCGCGAAGGGGTGCCGTACTTCCCGGGGTGACCACTAGCCCTTGGCCACCCGCCGCGCTCTGCCGGAGCGGGTGTTGAGGCCCGTGGCGATCTCGTACGCGATCGTGTCGGCGACGCGCGCGTGATCCTCGATCAGGATCCCGTCTCCGACAAGCGTGACCGGAGTTCCCTCCGCGAGCTTCGCGTCGAGCTCAACCGCGAGCGCATCCATCGAGATCGTTCCGACGACGCGCCTCCGAGCGCCCTCGACGAGAACCTCGGTCCCGGTCATGTCGCGCCGGAAACCGTCCGCGTACCCGACGGGGACGATGCCGATCCACGTGGGCCGGTCGGCGACGAAGCGGCGGCCGTAGCCGGTGCTCTCGCCGGGAGCGAGCTGCTTCACGAGCGCGACATACGACTCCCAGCGCAGTGCAGGCTCGAGACCCTCTGCCTCCGGGCCGGCGTCGAACGGCGAGATCCCGTACAGCGCAATGCCGCACCGAACGGCCTCGAAGCGCGCCTCTGCATAGCGCAGAGTGGCGGCGCTATTGGCGATGTGCCGCGTCAGCGATCCGTGGCCCGCGGTCGCCTCCTTGAATCTCTCGACCTGAAGCTGCGTGAACGCAGGATCCGACTCGGCGACGGCAAGGTGGCTCATGAGCCCGACGACGTCGCGCCCGGGCGCCGGCAGCTCGGAGAGCCCCCAGCGGCCCATTCCCGTGTCGACCTTGAGGTGAACCCGGACGCCCTCCGGCACTCTCCCATCCGCCGCGACGAGCTCGAGCCGGGCCGCCCGCGCCTCGCCGATCTCGCGGTCGGAGACGGGGCACATGACGATGATCCGCGCGTTACGCAGCGCCGCCCGAAGATGAAGGGCCTCGGGCAGCGTCGCGACACAGAGCGCGGACGCGCCCGCGTCGAGCGCGGCGCGCGAGATGTCGACCGCACCGTGGCCGTAACCCTCCGCCTTGACGACCGCCCACAGCTCCGCTCCGCCTGCCGCACGGATCAGCGTCTCCGCATTTCGTCGGATCGCTCCGAGGTCGATGGTGAAGCACGATCGTTCCACGCGAACATTGTCAGGGATTGCGCGACGCGACGTCGCCGCGGCCCACCCCGGGAGAGGCTCAGCGGGAGCGCTGTCCGCGAACGACCAGAACCGGGCACGGCGCGTGGGTGACGCACTGTTGGCTGACCGAGCCCAGGAGAAGCCCGACAAACCCCCCGTGCCCGCGCGAGCCGACGACGAGCATCTCCGCGTCCCCGGCCGCCTGGACGAGAACGCTGCCGGCAGGCCCCTCGGCCACGACTCCGTCGACGTGGACATCGCTCGTCGGGCCGACGACTTGGGCGATCACCGCGTCGAGCGTCTCCACGGCTCTCTCGCGAAGTGCATCGAACTCGAAGTCCTCGGGTAGCCCGAACCCTGGAGCGAGGACGTAGGGATCGCGCCAGGCATAGATGGCACGCACGTCCGATTCGCGCAGCCTCGCCTCCTCGAGCGCCCACCGCAGCGCCTCTTTGGACTCGTCAGACCCGTCGACGCCGACAACGATCATGGGCATTGCAGGCTCATTCTATGGGCACCGGAGCTGCGTCCAAAACCACGGCAAGACGGTGGAAACACCGACGAGCCCGCGAGCGGGCGCTGACGAGCATCCTGCTACGCGACCTGGCTCGGCGCCGCACTCTGGCCGTGAGACTCGGCCACGAGATCCTCGAGAACGCTCACGAAGCGGCCGATTTCGGCTGTGCTGCGCGGCGTCGAGCGATCGCTCGTGAGGAAGAGGCCGGCGTTCTCGGCACCGTCCGCGAGCGCTCGGCGCAAGATCGGCACAAAGTCGACGATGTTGTTCGTGACGATCGTTCGATTCTCCGCCGTCATGGCCGCGAAGAGCTCGCGATCGCTTGCGCCGAGGAGATCGCGGCGCTCCCGGAGCGACACCACGTCATGCCCACGATCGCGCAGGCGAACAGCGATTCGTGGCGAGTACATCTCGTCGAGAAGGAGCCTCACGCGAGCAATTCCTGCTGGCGGCGCCAGTTGGCTTCCTCACGGGCCTCGATCGCCTGCGCCCGCGTCACCCACACGTCGATCTCGTGCTGAAAGTCCGCGTAGTACCTGAGACACGCCCGGACGTGCTCGACGGGGATTTCGAGATACTCCGCAGCGGCCTCGACCGACCGCTCGTTCTGCCGAATGGTCTCGACGACCTGCCAGACGTCGAGGCGAGTCGCCAGTAATGCCGGCCGCCGACCGCCGGAGCCGTCGCGGAAGTGGATCAGCGGATGAGCGTCCATCCGCAGCCCTTCCTCGACGTAGCGCTCGACGAGCGCAGTCTGAGTCTCGCCGACTTCCTTCGCGAAGCGCTCGAGCCGGTCAGATGTCTCGGTCCGGACGCGAAACGAGAGCGGCTTCCTGCTCTTCGTCGACTCGCTTGGATCGACTTGCATCGTATGGCAATAGTAACACCGTCCTGTAGAAGGCCATATAGATTCAAATCGGGCGCTCCTCCGGGAAGGCGGCGTCGGTGCCTACTGGATTCTGGTCTCGCAGCTCGGATGGAACGTGTCGGTACCAGGCCCGCCGACGCAGACGTCCGTTCCGGCGTTTCCGATCAAGCGATCGTTGCCGCCGCCGCCGACGAGGCAGTCGTTTCCGGAGGCGCCCACGAGCGTGTCGTTACCCGACGTGCCGAGGACGAGCGCACCCTGGTTCCCGCCTCCGCCACCTCCCGAAAGGATGATCGTGAGGTTCAACGCCGCGCAGGCGGCCGGCTTGAGCTCATTTGCGGTGGGGGGAGGTCCGGTCGACGAGCCGGCTCGGCTGGACGGGACGACGTTCGTCGCCGTGATCGCGACGGCAAGGACGAACGTGAGGGGACCCGCGGTGAGCGCGAGACGGGCGGTGTGGGTCACTCGCGGCATCAGCTTGCCGCGGCGCGTGGCGGCAGCTTCGCTCGTGAGAGAACGAGTGTGTCTTCCTCGTCTCCTGCCTCGTAAGCCCGTTCGGGCTCGAGGCCGATCCCCACGCGATAGCGATACACGGATCCGCCGTCGTCCACCTGATACACGTGCCCGCGACCGTCGCGCCAATGAAGGATGACGCGGTCGTAGTGCTCCGCAACCCGATACAGGCTCTCGGCATCGGCGAGCTCGGTGACGCTCCCCGATTCGGTCGCACGAGGTCCGGCGATCGTGATCATGCGATCGCCGAAGAGCGCGCTCGCGGGCTCGCCGCTCCTCCGCGTACGAGCAAGCACCACAACACCGACGATCGTGATCAGCGCTGCAACCACGAGGCCGAGGAGACCCAGTCGCCGCGCTTTCGCGACCGAGAGATCGACGCGACCGATCGAGACGTACGAAGGCAGGCGAACCGTGATCGTCTCGCCACGGCGCGCCGAGAAGAGCGCGGAGTCACCCGTCGACGCGTTCGGCCGGACACTCACAGTGTCGAGCAGGAGCGGGAGCTCGGGCGAGAACGTCTGGTCGACCGGCTCGTCGAAGACCTGGCCACGAACGTCGACGCCGGCGACGATCCCGAGCGCGAAGGTCGTTGTTCCCGACCCGGTCAGAAGCCGCATCTCCTCGACGATGCCGGCGAGCGCCGCGAGATCGAGGGTTCCGGTAGCTCGAGCCGTCGTCCCGGAGAACTCGATCGGCTCGCCGAACGGGATGCGCCTCACCCAGCCCGCTCCGTCGGAGAGGACGGCAGTGAGCTCGACAGCCCCGCGCACGTCAGCTGCGCCCTTGGCCTCGAGCCGGTAGTCGAAGGCGATGTCGAGGGCGGGAACGAGCTGAAGGAAGACCGACTCGCCGGTGTCGACCAGCCCGTCAGGGTAAACGTCGCTCTCTTCCACAGGAGCGACATACGAGAACGCCGCGACATGAGCGTACGCGTCGGACACCGTCTCGGTGTGGGTCCGAGAACGGGAGTACGACGTAAACGCGAGCAGGCCGCAGACGGCGAGTCCTGCGAGGCCGATGCCGAGCACCACGTTCGCGGTGCTGCCCGGACGGGACGTCGCCCGAGGTTCGCTCGGAGCCGCCGCGGCGATGCCACGAGTCGGCGTGGGCCGCCGGGTCCTGGTGATGAGAGCGCCTCCGCCGAGAGCGAGAAAGGCGAGGCCGAAGACGATGAGCCCCGCATGCAATGGCTGTCGAGCCCAGATGATCGTCGAACCCACCCGTGGCAGCGAGAACCAAAGGTGCCCCTCGATCTCGTCCGCCGTCGGACGAACGTCGTCGAGGAAGTCGTTGTTGTCGCCCTTGAGGACGTATCGGCTCCCGCGCTCGCGCACGACCCGGTGCAACACGTGGGCTCCGAGCCCGGGGTGGTTGTAGAGGACGACGTCGCCCTTCTCCACGCTGTCCTGCTGACGGACAACGGCGAGGTCTCCGGAGTGCAAGGACGGCTCCATGCTCGATCCGTCGAGAATGACGTATCGCGTCGAGCCGCCGAGCTCGGGAGGTGCGAGCACAGCCCACGCCGCAGCGAGCGCCGCGAAGATCACGACGAAGCTGGCGATCCTGGTTGCGGTGCGTCGTGTCATGCCCATCCTCCCAGTGGACCGGGCGGAGCACATGCCCCGCCCGGTCGTTGAGCGTTACTGAACGGCGACCACCCTGAACGAGTCCGCGGAGAGGACGGTCGGGTTCGAGGAGAAGTCGCAGCTCCAGTTGAGGGGGCCGCCGGTGCAAGCCTGCAGAGTCCCGCCGGAGACGACGCTGGCGTGGACGGAGCCGGCAGCGGCACTGAGAGTAAACGACACGGAGTCGATGTTCGCCGGATTCCCGGCCTCGAGCTGATACGCGATGCTCGATACCGTGTAGCCGCTGATGGGACCTGCTCCGTCGCCCGCGCTCGAGCCGGGGACGGTGTTCGACGCCGTGAACGCGTACGCCGCGAACGCCAACGCGGCCGCGGCCGCGATGACGAGCACGAGGCGACGCCGGCGCGGGCTGCGGTTGTGCGACATGAGTGCTCCTTCGGGTTGGGGGATTGGGGCGCCTACAGGGGTTAGCCGAGTGGTAGTCGGCGGGCCTGGCGCGCCCGTCCCTCCCCCGACGGGGGTAGATCGGTCGAGCTAGCTTTTCAAGGGCTAGTTACTAGTCGCCGGATGGTTGTCGAGAGCCGCCGGCAGGGTCGCGAGCAGGTCGCTCGCGACGAGCCCGGAGCGGTGCGGAGTACGCGTCGCGGCGCTTGCGTGGGCGACGACCGCTGCCGCTGCGGCGAGCCGTGGCTCGAGTCCCTTGCCAAGAAACGCTCCAATGACTCCCGTCAGAACGTCGCCAGTGCCGGCAGTCGCGAGCGAGGGGGGCCCGAGGTCGCAGACGACGACGCCCTCACCCGGCGCAGCGACGATCGTGTCGGCTCCCTTGAGCAGGACGACGGCGCCGAAGCGGTCGGCGGCCCGCTGCGCTGCGGCGAGCCGGTGCTCCCCGACCCAGTCCGATTCTGTGCCGAGCAGCCTCGCGAGCTCGCCCGCGTGCGGAGTGAGGACGGTCGATGCGTCGCGATCGAAGGGCTCGAGCCCGAAGAGCGCGTCCGCGTCCACGACCGCAGGGATCGTGAGGCGTTCGAGCAGCTCGCGAACAAGCGCGCGCCGAGCGTCGTCACGGCCGAGACCTGGCCCGATTGCGAGCGCGGTGGCGCGCTCCGCGGCCCTCGTGATCGTGTCGGCGGCATCGGCGTCGAGCCAGCCGATCTTTACGGGCTCCAGCGCGAGCGCCTCGGCGGCGGCCAGCGCCTCGTCCGGTACGGCGAGCGTCACGTACCCGGCATCGGCACGAAGCGCCGCCATGGCCGCGAGGCAGGCGGCACCGGCCATCCCTCGAGAGCCACCCACGACGAGAACGGAGCCGGAGGAGTACTTCGTGTCCCGCGCTCCGCGGCGGGGGACGATCGAGAGGAGCTCCGGAGCTGCGCGCCGATGCAGAGTCGAAACGGGCTCGAGGCCGATGTCCGCGACCACGACGCGCCCGGCGTGGAATCGTCCAGGTGCGATGACAAGCCCCACCTTGGCAGCGTGAAAGGTGACGGTGAGATCAGCGTCCACGACCGAGCCGGCAACCTCGCCCGTTGACGCGTCCACACCCGACGGGAGATCGACGGCCACGACCGGTACAGAGGTCGCGTTGATGCGTTCGATCAGCTCGGCCGCCTCAGGTCGCGGCGCTCCCCGAAAGCCGGTGCCGAACAGCGCGTCGATGACGACGTCGTAGCCCTCGGGCTCGGTCGTCTCGTCCGCAACGTGGCCGGCCTCGCGCAGGATGCGTGCCGCTACCCGTCCGTCGCCCCCGTTCGATCCGCCGCCGCAGGCGCAGGCGAAGCTCCTCGCAGCAGGAAACGCGAGCATCGCCTCGCGGGCGACCGCAGCCCCGGCTCGCTCCATCAACTCCGGGATCGACTCGGGATACGCCGGGTACCGTTCCTCGGCAGCGCGCATCTTCTCGGCGGAGTAGAGCGGCTCGAATAGGCCGTGTCTGACACCCGAGGCGGCAAAACCCGCATGGTTGCGTGGGGTGGTGTCAGACACCGTGTCTACTCAGCCGTCGCCGCGAGGGCTGACCACGCAGATCGCCGCAGCGATTTCCCGCGAGTGCGTCATCGAGAGATCGATCGGCCCGGCCTGCACTCGCTCGGCGAATACAGCCGTGCGGCCGGACAGATGCACCCCCGGCTTGGGGCGACCCACGATCTCTATCTCCTTCCACGTGAAGCGCACACCGCAGCCGAGGGCTTTCCCTACTGCTTCCTTGCCAGCGAAACGCGCCGCGTAGCTCTGCGCGGGATCGGCCCGGGAATCGCAGTACGCGCGTTCCGCATCGGTGAAGCAGCGATCGCGAAAGCTCGGACGCTCGAGCGCGCGGCGGACGCGTTCGATCTCGATGATGTCGACGCCGACCTTTAGAGCTTCCTTCAGCGTGATCACCCGTCGCTAGGCGGATGCTGGAGGACGCGAGGCAAGGACACAGGGAGTGCCCATACCGGAGAGGTATCGGCGCGACCGAGGACGCAGCATCGCGTCCTCCGGCGCCGGCTAGCGACATTGCTGATCGCTCTGAGGGGAGCTCTCATGGTGCCCACCCGCCGGTCAGATCCTCTTCGAGCAAGCCTGGGAACTGCGCGAGAGACGACACCACGATGTCCGGGGACGGATCGGCCAGCTCGAGAGCCTCCGGTCGGAACTTCCCTGTTCTGACGAGCGCAGTGCGCATCCCGAATAGACGAGCGCCACGGACATCCGCTTCGACGTCGTCGGTCACGAGCCAGGTTCGCTCCGGCTCGGCGTCGAGAGCGTCGAGCGCTGCCGCGAAGTACGACGGGCTGGGCTTCCCGAGCACCGTCGCCTCGACGCCGGTCGAGTATTCGAGCCCAGAGACGAACGCGCCGCTGTCGAGCATCGGCCCACGACTCGTCTGCCACCACTTGTTCTTGTGCAGGCAGAAGAACGACGCGCCCATCTGGATCTCCTCGAAGGCGCGGGCGAGGTTCATGTAGCTGAACACCTGATTCGGCTCGAGCGTCTCGTCGCACCCACCGATGAGCACGGCCTCGGCGTCATGGCCGACGAGCTCGAGCGCGTCGAGGTCAGGGACGACGGCCGCCATGACGAGGGCGAGCACGCGCTTCCCGGCGAGCTCACGCGCAGCTGCGCCCGGAGTCGTCTGGAGCTCGTCGTCCTCGAGCGCGAAGCCCATCTCGCGAAGCTCCCTCGCGAGACGGGAGCGAGGCCGGGTGGAGTTGTTCGTCACGAAGCGGAGAAAGTGCCCCGCGCGTCGAAGCTCGGATACCGCGTCGACTGCACCGGGAATCGGGTCGCCGGACACGTGGAGAACGCCGTCGATGTCGAGCAGAATGCACGCCATGGAGCGTGAGTCTATTCGTCTCATTTCGCGGGTTGGCGCGCCCTGACCGCATGTGGCGCGACGTGGCTCTGGTAAACGCTTTGCGGCGACTTTAGCGCCCAGATCTGGCTTCGCTACGTAGGCTCGTTTCGAGCCGTTTTTCTCCCTATCTGGTCCCGAGAGCGCCTGGTCTGGCAACGACAGTGCCCGTGATTCACGCCCGAGCCGTTCGCGCTCGACCGGACGGCACATCTTCTGTCGGGGGTTCGATCCAGGTGGCACCAGCTGCCACGTGGATCGACCTCCCGGCCGCGGCGAGATTCGACCGGACGCTGGACAAGGCTCGCACTGCGGGACTTTTCCATGAACGCCATGTGGATCGAACCTGCGGGCGAGCGACGATGCTGGTAGCCACCAGCTGCCACGTGAGACGGCAGGCCGGCGACCAGCCCCACGGCTCCACTGCACCGCGGCATAGATCCCGCGCTGCTCGCCCAGGCACGCGCGAAGTGAGCGATCCTTCGTCTACGTGATCGTGGACGAGCTACCTGCGGATCGAGGGGCGCGAGCTGGAGGCGGGCACGCAGAACTGACGAACGATCCTGCGAAGCGGCGCGCCACAAGCGAGCTTGACGCGACTCAGCTCCTCTTCCTGCCGGGCGACCAGACAGGGGAGCGATCGTTCGCCGGGTTGCGCGTCAGGTTCTGCTG
>JBOHAY010000302.1:0-3985 GCA_050697935.1 Gaiellaceae bacterium
GATCCAGGTGCTGCGGCGGCTGGGCAGGCTCGGGCTCCTCAGCCGTCGACGCGAGCGCCGGACAGTTGACCGTCTCGTAAGACGCCTGAGCATCCGAACGGCGTCGATCGAGCAGTCGGTACAGACGCTCTCGGGCGGCAATCAGCAGAAGGTCTCGCTGACGCGACCGTTCCTGCGAGGAGACGTCAAGGTGATCCTGGCCGAGGAGCCGACGCAGGGCGTCGACGTCGCGTCACGCTTCGACATCTACGATGCGCTGCGCGCGAAGGCGAAGGAGGGCGTCGCGACGATCGTCAAGTCGAGCGACCCGCTCGAGCTCGCCGGCCTCTGCGACCGGGTCGTCGTGATGTCGCGCGGGCAGATCGTCGACGAGATCCCCGGCGACGAGCTCGGGGAACGTCGGATCGTCGAAGCGATCGTCGGCTCGCGGGCAGGTGCCCGAGCGCAGCCGACCGGGAGCCCCGAGGAGTCGGGGTGAGGATCGGCAGATTCAGCGGCGCACTGCCGCTCGTCCTGATGTCGGTCCTCATCTTGGCGGTCGGCGCGTTCGCGACTGTTCGCCAGGACGCCTTCCTCACGAGCTTCAACCTCAACAACCTGCTTCTCCTGACGATGCCGCTCGCTCTCGTCTCGCTGGGCCAGACCTGCGCGCTGCTCGTCGGCGGCTTCGACGTCTCAGTGGCGGCGCTCATGACGTTCTGCGTCGTCGTCGCCTCCTACACGATGGCGTTCGACACGTCGGGGTGGGCGCTGCTTCCCGGGGGCCTGGCGCTGATCGCAGTGGGATTGGCCACCGGAATCTTCAACGCCGTGATCATCTGCGTGCTCAAGCTTCCGTCGATCATCGCGACGCTCGGGACGTTCAGCATCCTCCAAGGCGCGTCGCTCCTTCTTCGGGATCACCCCGAAGGCCCCATCTCGAGCGACGTCGTCAGCGGTCTGACGAAGAGCGTCAGCTTCGTCCCGATTGCCTTCGTCGCGGTCGTGGTACTCGCCGTCCTCGGGGACGCGTGGCTGTATCGGACGCGCACGGGGTTGGCGCTGCGCGCAGTCGGCCTCGACGAGACGTCCTCGCGGCGTCTTGGGATGGCGACCGGCCGCATGGTGTTCCTCGCGTTCGTCGCCTGTTCGGTGTTGGCGTCGCTCGCGGGCTTCTACCTCGCGGCCCAGGTCCAGATCGGCTCGCCGCTCATCGGCAACTTCGGGCTCGAGAGCATCGCCTGTGCCGTCCTCGGCGGCGCCGCGCTCTCCGGCGGAAGAGGCTCATTCGTGGGCGCGCTGCTCGCGGCGCTCTTCCTCTCGCTGATCGACAACGTCCTGCCGCTCTTCCACCAGCCGACGGAGTACGCCGAGATAACCATCGGCGTGCTGATCCTGCTGGCGCTCCTCCTGTACCAGGCTCCCGATCTGGTCGCGCGGATTCGCACGAGCTTGGTGGGCGCAGGCCGTCTCCGGACGCGCTAAGAAGACGCGCCGGCGGGCTGAGGAGTTACTCGCCGGCCTCGGGCGACGATGGAGCGGTACTCACGCGCGGATCTGCTTCCCTGCCGACGACGACCCAGATTGCGTGCACCGGCGCGTCGCCAATGGCCCACAGACGGTGCGGCGCCGATGAGTTGAAGACGATCGAGCCGCCCGGAGCGAGCTCGTACTCTTCGAACCCGACGCGGACGCCGAGCGTGCCGCTGATGACGTAGCCGTACTCCCGGCCGCCGTGCGTCATCAGCGCATCCGCTTCGCACGATGCGCTCCCGACCTCGTACACGACGTAGAGGAACTCCACGTCCCGATCACCGTTCTGGCCCAGCCGCTCCCAGCGCACACCGGTCGCAAGGTTGATCACCTGGCGCGTCTCCGGCCGTACGGCAAGACCGTCATCGCCGCGTAGCCGCCGGACGGCCGGCTCGCTGCTTGGGGGGGCACCGAAGACGTCCCCCATCGTCATCCCGAGCTCGGTCACGAGCGCGTAGAGGGTGCTGACCGACGGGTTGACACGGTCGAGCTCGATCTGGGAGACGAGGCTCGGCGACACGCCCACCCGACGCGCGAGCTCTCGGAGGCTGACACCGAGCCGCTCCCGCTCGGCGCGCAGGCGCCTCCCGACCTTCGAGGGCTCGACCGCTCGATCGGCGGGTCGGTAGCTTGGCGCAGGTTCCGTCATCGCGACACCGTACCCGAGGTCGTCATGGCGTCTCTATCGCAGCCTCCCGCGGATCTCGGCGGCGATGCGCTCGCTCCCAGGCAAGAACGCGTCCTCGAGCGGCGGGCTGTACGGGATCGGCGTATTGGGAGTGCCGATGCGCCAGGCGTCGTCCAGGTCTCCGAGCGCGATCTCGATAACCGAGGCGAGCACCTCGCCGCCCCAACCACCGGTGACCGGCCCCTCCTCGACCACCACCACGCGGTTCGTCTTGCGCACCGACGAGACCACCTTGTCGACGTCGAACGGGCGCAGCGTCCGGAGGTCGATCAGCTCGACGGAGATCCCATCCTCCTCCAGTGTCTCGGCGGCGGCAAGGCTGTCGTGGACGCCCTTCATCGCCGTGACGAGCGTGACGTCCGTGCCCTCGCGAACCACGGACGCTTCTCCAAGCCGACCCGGCGCCCCGTCGACGTCACCCTGGATCGTGTACAGCCGCTTGTGCTCGAAGAACAGCACGGGATTGTCGTCTCGAATCGCCGCCTTCAGGAGCGCCTTGGCGTCTGACGGGGTCGACGGGCACACGATCTTGAGCCCGGGGACTCCCATGAACCACGACACCGGCATCTGCGAGTGAATGGCTCCGAACCGGCCCCCGGCGCCGACAACGGAGCGCAGCACGATCGGAACGCTGACCTGCTCCTGCGTCAGGAACCAGTACTTCGTCGACTGGTTCACGAGGCTGTCCATCACGAGCGTGAGAAAGTCGCCGAACATGATCTCCACGACCGGGCGCATGCCGTGGACGGCCGATCCGAACGCGGCGCCCGCCAGAGCCAGCTCGGAGATCGGCGTGTCGAAGACGCGGTCGGCGCCGTATTTGTCGTACAGGCCGGTCGTCGTGGCGAACACGCCGCCTGCGACCGCGACGTCCTCGCCGAAGAGGATCACGCGCTCGTCCGCGGCCAGCTCCTCGTCGAGAGCCTCGCGAATGGCGGAGCGGAAGTCCATCGTCGGCATGTCAGTTCCTGCCTTCGACAAGCGCGGGCAGGCTCTCGAGCAACTCCCGAAGCCGGAGTAGGAATCGTGCGCCGTCGGCCCCGTAGACCACGCGGTGGTCGCAGGTCAGCGTGACGGTCATCACGTCACGGAAGGCCACGCCTCCGGTCGAGTCTTCGACCGGCTCGCGCCGGACCGCGCCGACGGAGAGGATCGCGACCTGCGGAAGATCGATGATCGCCGTGAACGACCGAGTACCGAACATCCCGAGGTTCGAGACGGTGAAGGTGGCATTGGCCAGATCGGCCAGACCGAGCTCCCTCCGTCGCGCCGCCTCCGCGAGCCGCCGCGTATCGGCCGCGATCTCGAGCACGGACTTGCGGTCTGCGTCGAGCACGACGGGCACGAGCAAGGCATCGTCGGTCGCTACCGCGACGCCGACGTTGATCCGTGTGTGACAGGCGACCTTGCCATCGACGAAAGATGCATTGAACCGCGGGAACTCCCTCAAGACAGCCGAAGCCGCCTTGACGACGAAGTCGTTGATGGAGGGAACCGCATCGCCGGCGTCGCGCGCTTCGCGGCGCAGCGCGGCGACGGCCGACATGTCGACGTCCGCCGAAACGGTGAAGACCGGAATCGTCGTTGCCGACTCGACCATCCTGCGAGCGATCGTCGCCTGCGTCGCCGTCGGCTCGATCAGGGTCGTGTCACCCTTGCCCCCAGCCGCGGGCGCTCTCATGGATTCCCCCAACTCGGCTGCAGCGCGCTGAACGTCCTCCTGCGTGATTCGGCCCCCTGGACCGGAGCCGACGAGCCCGTGGAGCGAGACGCCAAGCTCGACTG
>JBOHAY010000303.1:0-4839 GCA_050697935.1 Gaiellaceae bacterium
GGTGGAAGCGGACCGAGACGGCCATGTGCGTGCTCGAGGTGAAGTCGACAGCGTGGAATCCGACACGGTCCATCGCCGGCGCGATCGCGAGGATGTCCCGCGTCGTGAGGCCCGTGGCACTCCAGAGGCTCTGGTTGCCGTCGCGCGTCGTCGTGTCGACGATGTCGACCAAGCGGCCGGCGGCGGGACTGGTCACGAGTCGCCCCGCACCCTGAAGAGGACTGCCCCGTCTTCCACGAGCTCTGCGTTCTCGACGCACACCTCGACGATCGTCCCGACGACACCGGCTGGGACCGGGTTCATCATCTTCATGACCTCGATGAGGCAGACGACGGTGTCTTCGGCGACACGGGCACCGATGTCGACGAACGGCGGCGCTCCGGGCGCCTGGGCGCGGTAGAACGTTCCGAGCATCGGAGCGGCGACGGTCTGCAGCGCATCGTGCGCCGGCGCGGGAGTCTCGACACCGGCGGGCGCTGGCGCCGCGACCTCGTGTGGCACGGCTGCCGCACCACCGCGAACGACGTGGAGCGAGAACTCCTCCGTCTCGACGCGAAGCTCCTCGACGTCCGACTCGTCGATCAGCCGGAGGATCTCGCGGACGTCGTCGTCGCTCAGCTGCATGCCAGTTCAGGCCTTCTTCTCCGTGCCCTTCGAGGCGCCGAACGTCCTCATAACGAGGGACAATGCCGAGACGGAGAGCTTCGGCGGGGAGTCCGACAGCGCCGTCACCGGACGTGCCTGGAGCACGAGCAGGGAGTCCGGGAGGGACCGGCCGCGAGCGATCGCCCACTCGATGTCCTGATGGCTCCCGAAGTGTCGCTCCACGAGCCGTGCCACGTCGAGGAGCGCAGCGAGCCGCTCCGGGCCCAGGCACGGCTCGTCTCGCCGCTCCCGCGGAACCTCGATCCGCACCGTGCCCCGCCCGGCGGCGTCGGGCACGTACTCGACGCCCTTGTCGCTCACCGTCTCTCGCACAACCTCGCCCGTGACCTTGCTGACCAGGTAGTCGTCTGGGGTGAGCTCGCCGCTCACGACAGCGATCCCCAGCCCCCAGCTCGCGTTGATCGCCACCATGCTCGGGTCGCCCGAAACGGGGTTGCACGTGAACATAACCCCGGACACCTCGGCGTCCACCATCAGCTGTACCGCCACGCCCATCGCCGGCTCACTGTCGGCGGCGGCGAGCGTCGCCCGATAGCTCAAAGCGTGAGGGGTGAACAGGCTCACCCAGCAATCGCGCACGGCGTCGCAGACGTGCTCGACACCGCGCACCCAGAGGAAGCTCTCCTGCTGGCCCGCGTGGCTCGCCTCCTGGCTGTCTTCGCCGAGCGCGCTCGAGCGCACGGCCACGGGAGGCAGCTCTGCGCCGACCGCGCGCGCCAACTCCTCGTAGCGCAGGTTCAGCTCGACGCGCAGGGCCTCCGGTAGCGGAGCGAAGCGCATCGCCTCGTCGATCGCCTTCGAGGCAGCGGCTGTGGCCTCCACGCCGCCAGACGACGCACGCGCGACGGCCGCGGCGATCATCCCTTCGAGTCCCGTCGCTTCGACGAACGAGCGATAGGCGGCGGCGCTGACGGCGAATCCGGGCGGTACGGGGATCCCGGCCGAGAGAAGCTCCCCGAGGTTCGCGCTCTTGCCTCCGAACTCGGCGGCGTCGGCTCCCCGAAGCTCTGCGAGCGGCCGGGTGTAGGCGATGCTCACGACCGCTCAGACGTCGAGGATCGTCACGAGGCCGTTCGAGCCGTCGACGCGGATCCTCTGCCCGGTCCGAATCTCCGCCGTCGCGCGGCCGGTGCCCACGACAGCGGGGAGCCCGTACTCGCGGCAGACGATCGCCGCATGCGACATGACGCCTCCGATGTCCGTCACCACGGCTCTGACGTTCGAAAAGATCGGCGCCCACGCCGGCGAGGTGATCGGGCAGACGAGGACGTCACCGTCGCGCACCGCGGCGATCTCCTCGATCTTGATCACGACCCGTGCGACTCCCTCGACGACGCCCGGCGACGCCGCCGCACCCCTGATCTGGCCGCCCCCGTCCCCCGTGGTCGCCCACTCCTGAACCCGCTCCGTCGTGACGCCCCAGAGCATGATCGACATCGGATCCGTGATCGCGTCGGGCGTCGCGCCGATCGCGGGGGGCGGTGCCCAGCCCGCGAGCTTCTCCAGGAGCTCCTTGCGCCGAGCGACGATCGGTGGCCAGTGGGTCGGGCCGAGAGGCGTGCCTCCGGTCGCCCACGTCAGGAGCAGCTCGTCGAGCGCCGTCGCGACCTCGTGGCGCCCGAGCTGGAAGATGTCCTCCGAGTCCTCGAGGAAGCCGTGGCGTGCGAGTAGGGCGCCGAACTCGCGGAGCTTGTTCCACCACCGGGTGAGGAACCAGTAGTCACAGAAGAACTTGTGCTCCTCGACATACGGGAAGACCATGCGCGAGAGCCCGAGCAGCTCGTCGAACGTCTTTCGGGTCTCGTCGTCGAGCAGCGCTCCGTACTCGGCGGCCAGCCGATCGCGCTCGCGAACGACCTCCTCGCTCGGGCGCTCCGCCTCCTCGCCCTCGTTGAGCGCGCGCACGTGCCCGGCGATCGACGCGTACGGGATCGTCGGATCGTCGTACCAGTTGCGGTAGTAGTGGTAGAGCCCGTCCCCCGTGGCCATGTTGAACCAGGGATGCTTGACCTGCTCGAGCGCTTCGAGCCAGCTCTTGCCGGCCTCGCTCTGCTCGAGCTCGGCGTCGATCTCAGCAGGTGAGCGCCCCTCCACGAACGCACCGTCGACGCCGCTCTCGATCGCGACCTTTGCGAGTCGACGGAGCTCGGCACTCGGCTTGAACAGCAGCACGTCGATGCCCGCGACCATCTGTGCGATGTGCTGGTCCGGTATGTCGGGAAGGGCGCCCTTGCAGAACTCGTGGAAGGTGACGTACGCGCCGTACCCGAGCAGGAGAAGCTCGAAATGGTGCTGCCACATCAGGTCGCCACAGTGCAGTGTCCGGCTGTACGCCCTGAGGACTTCGTAGAACGCGGTGTTCCGTTCGTCCTCGAGCATGAGCTCGTCGGGCTCGTACTCCGGAAGATCGGGGACCGGAAGGTCGGTGATCTCCGCGATGAGGGCCTCCATCTTCTGCTTCCACTTGGTGTAGAGCTCGTCCCAGTGCTCGAAGTAGTAGCCCGCGCGGCGCTGGAAGAACTCCACGCGCTCTGCGATCTGCTCGGGATCGGTGACCGGGTTGCCCGAGATGTACACGTAGCCGTTGAGAATGCGGTAGTCGATGCCCATCGCCGGGGGGACGGCGAAGAACCGGTTCTGCCACTCCCCCACGGCCTGGTAAGGCGAGTCGATGCAGGCGACGTCGAATGCCGGCATCGGGACCGGGAAGTGCATCGAGTTCCAGAACCAGAACCTGCCCTCGTCGATCTCGCGCCGCTGCTCGTCGAAGACCGTGTAGTAGGGGTACATCTCCTGCCATCCCTCACACCCGGGTGGTGTCGCGATGTCGTACGGACTCGGGAATGCAGAGCTCGTCTGCGCCGGCGCGGCCACGTGGTCTCCCTCCTTCGGACTCAGGCCTGTATACAGCAACCGTCGCCCTCCGGAAAGGACTTGCCCTGATCCCTAACACCGACGATCGCTAGGTGCCGATGATGCGCGCGATCCGCCAGTCGACCCTCGGCGGGCCGGAGGTGCTCGAACTCGTGGAGCTTCCGCGTCCTCAGGCGGGGCCGACGGAGGTGCTCGTCCGCGTGACCGCAGCCGGTGTCAACCCGGTCGACTGGAAGGTCCGAGCCCGCGGCGGCTTCCTCGAGCCGCCATTCACCGTGGGCTGGGACGTCGCCGGAGTCGTGGACGCGCTCGGTCGGGGCGTCACGCGATTCGAGCCCGGAGACCGCGTCTTCGGGATGCCGCGCTTCCCGCACGAAGCGGCCGCGTACGCCGAGTACGTCACGTCGCCCTCGCGCCAGCTGGCCCGGATCCCAGACAGCCTCAGCGACGTCGAGGCCGCAGCCCTTCCTCTCGCGGGGCTGACGGCCTGGCAGGCGCTCGTCGAGACCGCCGACGTCCAGCCCGGCCAGCGCGTGCTGATCCTCGCAGCCGCCGGCGGCGTCGGGCACCTGGCCGTGCAGATCGCCAAGGCGCGCGGGGCGTACGTGGTCGGAACGGCCAGCCCGGGAAAGCACGCGTTCCTGACCGAGCTCGGCGCGGACGAGACGATCGACTACACGAGCGAAGACGTCGCGGAGCGCGTCCGGGGCGCCGATGTGATCCTCGACCTCGTCGGCGGCGACGACGCCGGACGCACGCTGTCGACGCTGCGCGACGGTGGCATCTTTATTCGCGTGCCGTCGGCATCGGACATCGGGCAGCTGCTCGAGCTCGCAGCGGGCCGTGTGCGCGTCACCGGCATCCTCGTCGAACCTGACCGCGCAGGGATGGAAGCGATCGCCGGGCTCGTCGTCGAGGGAGCCCTTCGTGCGCACGTGTCCGCAACGTTCCCGCTCGAGCAGGCTGCCCGTGCGCACGAACTCGGCGAGCTCGGACACACCCATGGAAAGCTCGTCCTCACCGTCGGCTGACCGCGGTGGAGCACCGCTCGCCGGGAACGTCGACCGCCCGCTGAAGGCGGCCGCTTGCAGCGCGGCCGGCCGACCTCACGCGCTCCAGTGCTCTCTCAGGCGACGGTCGCCTTCGTGCGCCATCCCTCCGCGTACGACGTGCGGGCGACCTCGGAGTACGGGCACGGGCTGACGATCGCCCGGATCTCGGACTGCTTGTGGCGCTCGACCACGGGCTTCGAGGAACCTCCGCCCTCCTCGCCCCACACGAGCGTCACCTCCGCACCGA
>JBOHAY010000304.1:0-4360 GCA_050697935.1 Gaiellaceae bacterium
CGAGTGCGGATTCGGGTCGCGCGAAGATCCCTGTAGGCGTCCGCTTCGCGGCCGCTGTGTTCGTGGTTGTCATGGTCGTTTCTGTGGGCGCAAGACCAGAATCCGCGAGTGCGGATTCGGGTCGCGCGAAGATCCCTGTAGGCGTCCGCTCGCGGCCGCTGTGTCTGTGGTGGTCATGACCCGCTCTCCGGGCTCTCGGGCTCTGCCTCCTCGAGCTCTCCCTCGACCTCGGCCTCCGGCTCTGCGGCGGCCTCGGGATCCTCGGCGACCGGCGCAGTCGCCTTGTGACGCTTCTTCTTCCGCTCGACCGGCTCCCGGAGCCGAACCACGGTTCCGCCGGCAGCCTCGATCTTCTCGACCGCCAACCTCGAGAACGAGTGGGCGGTCACCAAGAGCTTCTTGGTCAGCTCACCTTCTCCGAGCACCTTGACGTCGACCGAGAGCTTGCGCACGAGCCCGGCGGCCCTGAGCGCCTCGAGCGTGACGTCTTCCCCTGCCTGGAAACGCTGCTCCAGGTCACCGACGTTGACGGGCTGGTTGTAGGTTCGGAACGGCCCGATCGGCATCGCGTCCGCCGAGGTGTTTCCGCGGAGCTTCCCGACGCGCATGTCGATCGGCATCTGGCCGCCCTCGAAGCCGGCGGGCCTCTTGTTCGAGCCCGCGCGTGACTTCTGGCCCTTGATGCCGCGACCTGAATAGCGCCCCTTGCCGGATCCGAGACCGCGTCCGATGCGCTTCCGGTCCTTGCGCGCCTGGGCCGGCTTAAGGTTGGAGAGATTCAGGTCGTCGCTCATCGCTCGCTACTTCCCGTCGATCCGAACGAGATGCCGAACCTGGCGCAGCATGCCCTGGAGTTGCGGGGAGTCCGTGTGCTCCGCGCTCCGACCGATCTTGCCGAGGCCGAGAGCGCGCAGCGTCCCGAGATGGCGGTCTGACTGACCGATCCCGCTCCGTACCTGCGTGATCTTGAAGGAGCTCACTCCGCGGTCTCCTTCTCTGCCGGCGCCTCGTCCGCCTGTGCGCTCTCGGCGGCTGCCGCGTCGGCAGCCTCGGCGGCAGCAGCACGGGCGGCGCGCGAGGCGCTGGAGACCGGCAGCACCTCGGCGATGGTCTTGCCGCGGAGCTGCGCAACCTCCTCCGGCCGGACCAGACGACGAAGCCCGTTCACGGTGGCTCGCGTCATGTTGATCGGAGTCGTCGTGCCGATGCTCTTGGAGAGCACGTCACGAATTCCGGCCAGCTCGAGCACGGCGCGAACGCCGCCACCAGCGATCACGCCGGTGCCCTCGCTCGCAGGGCGCAGAACGACTCGCGCAGCGTCGAATCGACCTACGATCTCGTGGGTGATCGTCTGGCCGTGCTTCGGCACCGTGAAGAGGTTCTTCCTCGCATCCTCGACGGCCTTCGAGATGGCCAGCGGAACCTCACGCGCCTTGCCGTAACCCAGGCCGACGCGATCCACCTCGTCGCCGATGACGACAAGCGCGGTGAACGAGAACCGCCGGCCGCCCTTGACGACCTTGGCGACTCGATTGATCTCGATGACCCGCTCCTTGAGCTCGCGGGACTCGTGTACCTCGGTCGTGCTCAAAACTGAAGCCCTCCCTCGCGCGCGCCCTCGGCGAGCGCCTTGACGCGTCCGTGGAACAGGTAACCGCCGCGATCGAACACACATCGCTCGATCCCGGCCGACTTCGCGGCTGCGGCGAGTGCCTTGCCCACAGCGGTCGCCTGCTCGATCTTCGAGCCGGAGACGGTACCGATCGACGTCCAGCCCGCCGACGCGAGCGTGCTGGCGGCCTCGTCGTCGACGAGCTGCGCGAAGATTCCTCGATTGGAGCGGAAGACGACGAGCCTCGGCCGCTCCGCCGTCCCGGAGACCTTCCCGCGAACGCGACGGTGCCGACGCATGCGCGCCTCGCGCTTCGTGAGCGTGCTCATGCGCGCTTCCCGACCTTCCTGCGAACCTGTTCGTCGCGGTAGCGGATGCCCTTGCCCTTGTACGGCTCGGGCGGGCGCACCTTGCGAACCTCCGCAGCTGTCTGCCCGACCATCTGCTTGTCGATCCCCTTGACGACGACCTGCGTCGGCGTCGGGACGTCGAAAGAGATCCCTTTGCGGGGCTTGACGACAACGGGATGCGAGTAGCCGACGGCCAGCTCGAGATCGGTTCCCTTGAGCTGCGCCCGGTAGCCCACACCCTGGATCTCGAGATGCTTCTCGAATCCCTTGGTCACGCCCTCGACCATGTTCGCAATCAACGTGCGCGTGAGCCCGTGCAGCGCCCGGTCCTCACCGCGCTCCGTCGGACGCGTTACGAGGATCTCGGACTCTGTCTTCTCGATCTGCATGCGCGCTGGTACGTCCTGCGTGAGCTCGCCCAGCGGCCCGTTCACCTGCACGCGGCCAGGCGAGAGCCCGACCATGACGCCGGCCGGCAACTCGATTGGCTTTCTACCTATGCGACTCATCGTTTCTCCATTAGGCGTTTGCGAAGCAAACGCCTACCAGACGAAGGCGATGACCTCGCCGCCAACGCCGCGCTCGGCGGCCTGGCGGTTCGTGATCACGCCGGTCGAGGTGGACATGATCGCGGTGCCGAGACCTCCGAGCACGCGTGGGAGCCGATCCTTGCCGGCGTAGACACGTCGTCCCGGCTTGGAGACCCGCTTGAGGTCGGTGATGACGCGGCGACGATCTCGCGCGAACTTCAACTCGACGACGAGCGTGCGGTACGGGAGCGGCTGGCCCTTGTCGTCCGGTGCATCGACGAGCCGGTAGTCCTTGATGTAGCCCTCGTCCTTGAGGATGCGGGCGATCTCCTCCTTGATCTGCGAGGTCGGCATCGACGCAGAGTCGTGCAGCGCGCGATTCGCGTTGCGGATACGCGTCAGCATGTCCGCGATGGGATCAGTTAGCACTTTCCCTCCTTTCGGAGAAAAGTGCTTAGGTGCACATTTGGCGTCATCTGCTCCGTTATCCCTTCATTTAGGCGGTTGTCATGACGTGTCATGGCAACTGCCTACCAGCTCGACTTCGTCATTCCGGGCACTGCGCCCTGGTGCGCGAGCTCGCGCAGACAGATTCGACACAGGCCGAACTTGCGATAGACCGCGCGCGGACGGCCGCAGCGGTTGCAGCGCGTGTAGGCCCGGACCTTGTGCTTGGACCCGCGCTGCTGCTTGACGACGAGAGACTTCTTGGCCATTCGTACCTCACTGTTCCCTTCTCGAAGCGGCGAACGGCAAGCCCAGTGCGCCGAGAAGCGCGCGCCCGTGCTCGTCCGACGTCGCCGATGTGGTGATCGCAATGTCGAGCCCGCGGATCGACGGCACACTGTCGTAGTCGACTTCGGGGAAGATGATCTGCTCGCGGATCCCGATCGAGTAGTTGCCCCTGCCGTCGAACGACTCGGGGTCGAGGCCGCGAAAGTCTCGAATGCGGGGCAGCGCGATCGACGCAAGCCGGTCGAGGAACTCGTACATGCGCGCTCCACGCAACGTGACGCGGGCGCCGACGGGCATCCCCTCGCGCAGCTTGAAGCTCGCGATCGATTTGGTCGCGCGCCGCACCTGCGCACGTTGACCGGAGATCACGGTGAGCTCGTCGATGGCGGCGTCGAGCGCCTTCGCGTCGGTCTTGGCCTCGCCCACGCCCATGTTCAGCGTGATCTTCGTCACGCGTGGGACCTGCATGACAGAAGAGAGACCGAGCTCCTCGTGGAGCCGTGGTCGGATCTCGCTCGCGTACCGCACCTTGAGCCGCGGCGCGTAGGTCTCTGCTGTCGGTGCGGATGTCATTACTTGTCGATCTCCTGGCCACAGCCCTCGCGCTTGCACACGCGGACGCGGACGATCTCTCCCTTGATCTCCTTCTCGGTCATGCCGACTCGCGTCGGGTTGCCACAGACGGGACAGACCACCATGACGTTCGAGACAGGCACGGCTGCCGCCTTGTCGAGGATGCCGCCCGGCACGACCTGCGCGCCGCCCATGCGAGACGAGTCCCGGATCGGGCGCGGCCGCGTATGGCGCTTGGCGACGTTGAGGTTCTCGACGATGACTCGGCGCTCGGAAGGGCGCGCTTCGAGCACCCGGCCGCGCTTCCCGCGGTCCTTGCCGGTGATCATCTGCACCAGGTCGCCCTTCTTCACCTTCATCTTCGTGGACATCTACAAAACCTCCGGCGCGAGACTGACGATCTTCATGAAGTTCTTCTCGCGAAGCTCGCGCGCTACGGGGCCGAAGATGCGCGTCCCGCGCGGGTTGGATTGCGTATCGATGAGGACCGCGGCGTTCTCGTCGAACCCGATGAGCGTGCCGTCGTCCCGGCTGTAGGGCTTCTTCGTCCGAACGACGAC
>JBOHAY010000305.1:0-4272 GCA_050697935.1 Gaiellaceae bacterium
CGCCACCGGGAAGCTCCTGGAACTCCCGAAGATCCTGCCCGGAGCAGAAGCCACGCCCTGCACCGGTGAGAACGACGCCCCGTATCGAGGGATCGGCCGCCTCCTCCAGTGCCGCGGCGAGACCTTCGTGCATCGCCCTGTTGATGGCGTTGTAGACCTCGGGCCGGTTGAGCGTGATCGTGAGGACGGCGCCGTCCCGCGAAGTGAGAACCTCGTCGGCCACCGCCGCAGCCTAATCCTTCTTGTCGCGTTCGAGGAAGGCACGAACGGCACCCTGCGCCTCCGCGCCGAGCATCGACATCGCGAGCCAGTCACGCGCATGCCCGACCGTCTGATGCCAGGCGAAGTCGCGCCAGACGTTGAGCTGCTGCTTGGCATAGCGGGTCGTCTCGGGGAGCCTGGCAGCGAGCTTCTCGACCCACTCGTCGACCACAGCATCCAGCTCGGCCTCCGGAACGACGCGATTGACGAGGCCCCACTCGGCGGCCTGCGGCGCCGGGATCTCGTCGCACAGGAACACGATCTCGCGAGCGCGCCGATCGCCGACCATGAGCTGAAGCCACTGCGTTGCTCCACCCGCCGGCACCGACCCATGTTGGAGCCCGACATGCCGGATGAACGCGGTGTCCACCATCACCGAGAGGTCGCACGCCATCTGCAGCTCGTTCCCACCCCCTACCGCGATCCCGTTGACCCGGGCGATCGTCGGCTTTCCGATCTCACGCAGTCGATCGTGGGCGTCCTTGAACGCGCCGAACCACTTCCAGTACTCGCTCGAGTTGCCGAGAAGGTCCTCGCCCCATGAACGGAGATCCGCGCCGACGCAGAACGCACGACCGGTTCCCGTGACGACGACGGCTCGAATAGCGTCGTCCCACGACGCGTCCTCGCAGGCTTTCGCGATCTCTCGAAGCATCCGGAAGTCGAAAGCGTTGAGTACGTCCGGACGGTTGAGCCGGATCGTGGCGCGCGGCGGCGCCTTCTCGTAGACGACGGTCTCGAAGCCGAGCTCCGCCGGATCGACCGGACGCGGGTGCGTCGGCTCTGTCACTCGACCGCTGCGAAGTGGACGTGGAACGGGATGCCCATGGCCATCGCGTCCTTGCCGGTCTCCGCGAACTCCGGCGTCCGCGCGGCGGCCTTGAACCCGTCCATGTCGGCGAACTCCCATTCGGCGTAGTAACGATGGAGCGGTTCGCCCATCGGCGCGCCGAACACCTTCCCGTGCCTGAACGTGGCGCCCTCGACCTGACGGCACAGCGCAGCGTGCTGCTCGAACCGCTCGGCGTCGGGCTCTTCGTCGTACACGATGAAGACTCTGATCACGTGCGCTCCGTTCCTCGCTGACGCCGGGGAGCGTATAGCGTCCTCGCGGTGAGCTCGACCGCCTTCGCCGCCCTGCTCGCCGTTGCCGCCGGTCTCGGCGGGGCGGTGCAGATCGCCGTTCAGGGGCGGCTCGGCGATCGGGTCGGAAGCCTCGAGGCAGTGGCGACGGCGGCGGTCGTCGGGGTGGTGATCGCCCTCTCGGTGCTGGTCGTCGCGCGCCGCTCGCTCGCTGGCGTGGGCGATGCCGTCACCGGGCCGAAGTGGCAACTCCTCGGCGGCGTCATGAGCGTACTCATCGTTCTCGCGATCACCGTCGCGGGCCCGCGGATCGGCGTGGTCGCGACAACCGCGTTCCTCATCGCCGCACAGTTCGCGCTCGCCTCCGTCATCGACCGCTATGGCTGGTTCGGCGTCGAGCAGGTGTCATTCTCGTGGCCGCGAGTGCTCGGAATCGCGCTCCTCGTCGTCGGCGCTGCGCTCACGCTTCGCCGATGAGTGGAGCAGGTTCGCTCGCAGGTCTCGACCCGGGCCTCGTCTGGGTGCGCTTTGCGGAGCTGACCCGGATCGCGCGACCTTCCAAAGAAGAGGAAGCCGTTCGCAGCCACATCCTTGCGTGGGCCGCAGCGCGCTCCCTGGACACGAGCGTGGACAACGAGGGCAACGTCGTCGTCCGAGCTCCTGCCTCGCCGGGCCGAGAGGCCTCGCCGACGGTCGTCCTCCAATCACATCTCGACATGGTCTGCGAGCGCGATCTCGGGAGCCCGAACGACCCCCGCGAGGGCCGCATCAGCGTCGTCGTCGACGGCGACTGGGTGCTCGCGGAGGGGACGACGCTCGGTGCCGACAACGGCATCGGCGTCGCAGCGGCGATGGCGGTGACGGACGATCCCGCGATCGCCCGCGGACCCCTTGAGCTCCTCTTCACGGTGTCCGAGGAAAAGGGTTTGGACGGCGCGAAAGCGCTCGATCCGGCGCTCGTCGCAGGGCGACTGCTGATCAACCTCGACGGCACGAGCGACGGCGCCCTGACGGTTGGGTGCGCCGGCAGCGCTCACAGTTTCGTTCGCGTCCGGCTCGAGCGAGAGTCCCGCGCGAATCACGTCGTGCTCGACATCGGGTTGTCCGGGGCGAAGGGCGGTCATTCGGGAGGGGACATCGCGAGTGGCCGCGTGAACGCCGTCAAGGCACTCGGCCGAGTCCTCGCGCGCGGCTTCGAGCAAGAGCCGTTCCGCCTCGCGCGCTTCGCTGGAGGAGTCAGCCGCAACGCGATTCCGCGCGAGGCCCGAGCCGTGGTGTCTCTCGAGCCTGAGGCTGAGCCCGCATTCCGCGCTGCGGCCGAGCAGGAGCTCGCGGCGATCTGTGAGCAGTACGCCGGCTTCGACGACGCGTTGACGCTCTCCGTCGAGCGTGCGTCCGAGACGGACGTGGCGACCGAGGCTGCGACCGCTCGTCTGCTCGATCTCGTCGCGACGATCCCGACCGGCGTGGTCGCGATGACCCCCGAGCTTCCGGGGACCGTCGAGACGAGCACGAGCCTGACGGTTGCGACGACCGACGGAGACACCGTCACACTGGCCTCGATGACGCGTAGCTCGAATGCTCAGGCGCTCGAGGACGTCGTCGCGACAATCTCCTCCGCAGCGCGACTCGCCGGGGCCCAGGTCGAGGTCGTGCGCTCGTATCCGCCCTGGCGTCCCGTCCTCGAGTCGCGGCTTCTCGCCACCTCCCGTGCGGCCTTCGAGCGTCTGTTCGGGACGGAGCCTGAACTCGCCGTCGTCCATGGCGGCCTCGAGTGCGCTGTTATCGGCGGGAAGCTGCCCGGCGTGGAGATGATCTCTATCGGCCCGGAGATCGTCGGCCTGCACGCACCCGGTGAGCGTCTGCGCATCTCGAGTACGCAGCGCTTCTACCGCCTGCTCGGCGCGCTCCTCGACGACCTTTCGCGCCAGACCGGAATCCGCTGACTCGCGGATCCCGGTCGCGCCGAAGACCCCTGAAGGCGTCCGCTTCGCGGCTCGCTGCGCTGGTGACATATCGGGCTAGGCTAGGGAGTCCAGCGACAGCGGCGGTCGAGATCCGCGGCATCGAGGACGGTCGTGCGCCCACGCTGGAGCGTCACCGCGCCCCGCTTCTCCTCCTCTCGAAGCACGCGATTGACGGTGGCCCGCGAGGTACCTGCCATCGCAGCGAGCTCCTCTTGCGTCAGCGGGACGACACCCGACGGATAGATCTGCGTCAGCTCCGTGAGCCGCCGGCGAACCCTCGTCTCCGCGTCCACGTAGTGCGCCTCGACGATTCGGTCGCTCGCGCGGCGCAGCTGCTCGGCCAGGAGGCGAAGGAGAACGTCCTTGACGCCCGGGTGGCTCTGTTGCAGAAGCGCAAAGTCATCGCGATAGACCGAGCGCGTCTCGCCGTCCTCGAGAGCGGAGACGGTCGCGGAGCGACGCTCGTCCGGAGCCAATAGCGCGAGCTCGCCGAACGCCTGGCCGGGACCGAGCACATCGAGCAGCACCGTGTCCCCGAGCGGTGTCAGCACGCGCGCGCCGAAGCGACCGCGAACGATCAGGTGGAGCGACTCGGCCGGATCGTCGCGGTGGAAGACGACCTCGCCCTTCGAGAACGTCCGGCGCCGGGCGATTGCAAGCAGCCGGCGTACGTCCTCGGGCGGCAGATCGGCAAGCAGCGGCCATTCCATCGCCCGAAGTGTCTGCATCACGCGCAACGGTCGCAACTCGCGGTGGCCTGTCCAACCAAGAGGGGCCGGAAGGCCCCTCTCGGTTCGGCTGACGGCTCCCCCGACCTCTAGGACATGCAGTGGCCACCGGCACACCAGACCTGCTGACCACGCGAGTCGGTGGTGAGCTGCGGCCGGAGCTTGGGACTCACGGTACCGCCGCGAGGCTGCTGGACATCCGGCCGATCACCGATCGGCTTGCATGCGGCCCT
>JBOHAY010000306.1:0-6479 GCA_050697935.1 Gaiellaceae bacterium
TGGTGGGAGGACGACGAGGCGACCAAGGTGGTCCTCCTCTACGTCGAGTCGTTCGGGAATCCGCGGCGTTTCGGGCGGCTCGCGCGGAGGGTCGCCCGGCGCAAGCCGATCCTGGCCTTGAAGAGCGGGACGACGGCGAGCGGGCAGCGGGCGGCGAGCTCGCACACGGCCGCGCTCGCGGGGTCGGAGGCGGCGGTCGACGCCCTCTTCCACCAGGCGGGCGTGATCCGGGCCGCCTCGCTCGAGGAGCTGATCGATGTCGCCGCGCTCCTATCAAGCCAACCCGAGCCGAAGGGTCGCCGGGTCGCCGTGCTCACGAACGCGGGCGGGCTTGGGATCCTCTGCGCCGACGCCTGCGAGGCAGCCGGGCTCGAGCTGCCGGAGCTCACCGGGGATACCCGCGCCGCGCTCGCTGATCTCCTCTCGCCGGAGGCGAGCCTGACGAACCCCGTCGACATGCTCGGCGGCGCGACGGCGACGACCTACTCTGAGGCTGTTCCGGCACTGCTCGCAGATCCCCAGATCGATGCTCTCGTCGTCCTTTTCGTCCCGACCGTAACGGCGACAGCAGAGCAGGTGGCCGTGGCGATCGAGTGTGCCGCGCGCGAGACTTCGGAGTCGAAGCCGCTGCTCGCCGTTGTCATGTCCGCGGCTGGGATTCCGACCGCGCTCCGCAGCGCGGGCGCGCGCGTAGCCGCTTTCGCGTACCCGGAATCGGCGGCGAGGGCTCTGGGCCGCGCGGCAGAGCGTGCCGAGTGGCTGCGCCGCCCACACGGAACCGCGCCCGTCCTCGTCGGGATCGACCGCGAGGCGGCAGAGCGGGTTGTCGCTCGGGCGCTGGTCGCGGACGACGACGTGTGGCTCGGTCCGTCTGATGTCCGCGAGCTTCTCCTCGCCTACGGCCTGCCTCTCGTCGACGAACGCATGGCTCCGACTCCGAAGGAAGCGGCCGCTGCAGCCCAGGAGCTCGGATTCCCGGTCGTCGTCAAGACGGCGGCTGCCGGAGCGCACAAGTCAGAGCTGGGCGGCGTTGCGCTCGACCTCGGCGATCCGGCGGCCGTACGCGAGGCGGCGATGCGAATCGACGGTCCGGTGGTCGTCCAGCCGATGGTGCACGGCGGCGCAGAGCTTCTCGCCGGCGTCGTGCAGGATCCCGTATTCGGGCCGATGGTCGCCTTCGGCCCCGGCGGCGTGCTCGCAGAGCTGATCGGCGAGGCAGCGTTCCGGATCGCGCCTCTGACGGACACCGACGCCGAGGAGCTCGTAACGACCGGCAAGGCTGGGCGCCTCGTCCGCGGCTTTCGGGGCGCGCCTGCGGCCGACGCCGCCGCGCTCGCGGAGCTCGTGCTCCGGCTCGCCCGCCTTGGCGAAGAGCTACCCGAGGTCGCCGAGCTCGACGTCAACCCCATTCTCGCCCTGCCCGACCGCTGCGTCGTTGTCGACGCTCGCGTTCGGGTTACGAGCCTGAAGCGGGTAAAGCGTGCCAAGACCTGGTAGATGACGTCTTCTTGCAGCCACCCGAGCAAGGAGTTGATAGGCCGTGTATGAGCGACGACACCGGAGGTGACGGAAATGGCGCGCGAGCGCTTCAGCGACATGGAAGCTCGCTCGGTGGGCGAGCGGCTCGGCATCGTATGGGCATCGAGCCCTTTCGATCTGGAGCAGTTCCGGGCCGGAATGGAGGTCGAGCTCGAGCACGGAGCGCGCGACCTTGACACGGACGTCACGGGTGACGACCCGGTCCTGACCGGGAAGATCGCACTCGCGCACTTGCGTGAGCTCCCCGACTACTACACGCGCCTCGCTCGCATGGAGAGCGAGGGCGAACGAGCAGGACGGGAGGCGGGAACGTAGTCGGCCGGTTGCCCTCGCGAAGGGCAGCCGGCGCCGCGCGCGAGCGATCCGTCAGCCGGCAGATCCACGGCTCGAGGACATCTACCCGGCGTACGGCGATCGCGTCGTCGTCGATTGTCGGCCCCCGCCAGGGCGCCGCGAGTCAGTAGTTCACCGCGCCCACATCGGCGAACGACCCGATGTCCCAAGCGATCGTAGGGCGAACGATCGGTGTGGCCTATTCGGACAGAAGGAAGACACGATGAAGAAGATCCTGATCGCAACTGATGGCTCGGCTTCGGCTCTAGAGGCGGTCGCGTTCGGTCTCGAGCTCGCTCGAGAGCAAGATGCCGAGGCCGTCGTCATCCACGTCGCACCTGCTCTCGACATCCTGCCGGTCGCCGGGTTCGGGATGCCTGCCGCGCAGCGGCACCCGGTTGGCCCCTACGACAGGATGCCGCTCGACGAGGCGTCGACGCTCGCCACGGCGGCAGGCGTCAGCGCTCGGACAGAGCTGCTCACCGGCAACCCTGTCGACGAGATTGTTGCTTTCGCGGACTCGATCGACGCCGATCTGATCGTCGTGGGATCACGCGGCCACGGAGCGGTTGCGAGCGCGCTCCTCGGCAGCGTCTCGCAGGGAGTGCTGCACGAAGCGCGGCGGCCCGTACTCGTATTCCGGCGTGCTCAGGCGCGCGCCGGCACGCCGGCCACGGCCGTTGGCTGAACGAATCAGTCGTAACCCGCCTCGAAGAAGAGTGACATGACGATCCTGATCACAGCAGCGAGCAAGTACGGGGCGACCGAGGAGATCGCTACTGCGATTGGACGCGTGCTCAGCGAGCGAGGCCTCGAGATCGACACGTCGTGCCTCGCCGACGTTCGCGATCTGGCCGAGTACGACGCGGTCGTCCTGGGGAGTGCCGTCTACGCGGGGCAGTGGTTGGAGCCCGCGCGACGCTTCGTCGACGAGCACCACGACGAGCTAGCCGATCGGCCGACCTGGCTGTTCAGCAGCGGACCAATCGGCGATCCGCCGCGGCCTTCCGACGAGAAGGCCGTGCAGATCGAACCGATCGCCGCGGCAACCGGTGCGAGGGATCATCGTGTCTTTGCCGGAAAGCTGGACCGGAGCCTGCTCAGCTTCCCGGAGCGGGCGCTCGTCTTCGCCTTTCGTGCCGCGGAAGGTGACTTTCGCGATTGGGACACCATCGCCGCGTGGGCCCATGAGATCGCTGACGCCCTCGGCGCTACGACCTCTGGCGGCGGGGCCTCTGACCGCGAACGCTCCCCACGTCAGCCTTCGAGCAGTCCTCCCGCAAGCGCGTAGCTGACGAGCTGCGCGCGGCTGGTGAGCCCGAGCTTTTGCATGATGTGGGCTCGGTGGGTCTCGGCCGTTCGAACCGAGATGTACAGCATCTTTGCAATCTCCTGGTTCGTGTGGCCGAGAGCGAGGAGGCGCAGCACCTCACGCTCGCGGTCTGACAGAGGATCCTCCTCTGCCCGCCGACGCTCGTCTGACTCGGCTTGGACGAGTCTGGCGCCGAGCGTTGGGTGGACGTAGCGCTCGCCTGACGCCACAACGCGGACTGCGCCCACTACCTCCGTGTCCGCGGCTTCCTTGAGCACATAGCCGCTTGCGCCGGCCTCGAATGCCTCGCGTACGTAATGAGGATCGTCCTGCATCGACAGCATCAGCACCTTCACCTCGGACACCGCTTGCATGAGCGCGGAGATTCCTTCGATACCGCTCTTGCCGGGCATCGTCACATCGAGGAGGACGACGTCAGGCTTGTGCTCGATTGCCTCGAACACGGCCCGATCCGCGTCCGCGGCCTCCGCAACCGTCTCGATGTCGGGCTCGGCATCGAGCACGCGGCGGAGGCCGCTGCGCACGACGGCGTGGTCATCGACGATCAGCACACGAATCGTCATCGCAGCGGCACCTCCGCTACCAACGTCGTACCGCCACCGATGGTCGACTCGATCTGGAGCCTTCCGCCGACGAGTGCGGTTCGTTCCCGCATTCCGGCGAGCCCGAGCGCATCGGCGCGACTTACGCCGAGGTCGAAACCCGAGCCATCGTCCTCCACGACTGCAACCACCGCGTCACCTTTCCGTCTGAGGAGAATGCTGACCCGCTCGGCGCCAGCGTGCTTGACGATATTCGCCAGCGCCTCCTGGACGACGCGGTAGAGGGCGGTCTCGGTCTCGGTCGGAAGCCGCTCTTCGCCGAGTTGCGCTTCGAGGTCGACCTGCAGCCCGCTCTGCTCCCGGAAGGTCTCGGCGAGCCGTTGGACGGCCGGAACCAGGCCGAAGTCGTCGAGCGCCGCAGGGCGCAGTTCGACGGCGAGTCGCCGCACATCCTGAAGCGTCGAGACGACAAGCTCGCGCACGGAGTCCACGGCAGCACGGGTCTCATCGGATTTGGCCGCCTGCTCGAGCGGCCTCAGCCCGAGCAGGATCGAGGTCAGGGCCTGCCCGGTCTCGTCGTGAAGCTCGCGGGCAAGCCGCTTTCTCTCGAGCTCCTGGGCGTCGACGACGCGCCGCACGGCATCCCGGCTGACCCGCTCGGAGAGGTCGACGGCGACCGCGGCGCGCGTGGCCAGCGTCTCAGACAGGCGAAGGTCGTCGTCGGTGAAGCTCGGGTCGGGCCCAGCCTTGTCGTGTGCGATGACGACGCCGATCCGGCGGCCACGTGCGACCAGAGGCACGAAGAGGGCCGAGTGGACCCCAAGCCGTCGCGCTGCGTGTTGGTCGATCTCCGGATCCTCGAGCACTGAGTCGACTCGCTCGCTGCGGCCGCGCTCGAGCACACGCCCGGCCTTCGAGCCTCCGAACTCGAGCTTCATGCCGACGACGTCGTTACTGACCTCACCGTCGGCCGCTGCGATGCGGAGCACGTCGCCGTCGGGGAGTGCAATCAGCACGAGTCGAGCGTCGACCAACTCTCGCAGGCGACGCGCGACGAGGGCGAGGAGTGGCTCGAGCTCGAGCTCGGAGGCGAGTGCCGTGCCGATCTCGTTGAGCGACTCGAGCTGCCTGAGCCACCGCGTCGAGCTCTCGTAGAGGCGTGCATTTTCGATCGCCACTGCCGCTTGAGCAGCCAGGAGCTGCGTCAGCTCCTCGTCTTCCTCGGTGAAGTCCTCTCCGCCTTGCTTCTCGGTCAGATACAAGTTCCCGTACGGGATCCCACGCAGCACGATCGGCACCCCGAGGAACGCCTTCATCGGTGGATGGTGGCGCGGGAAGCCAACCGAGCGCGGATCGTCGGCGAGGTCGTGCAGTCGCAGGGGCTTGACTTCGCGAATCAGGACGCCGAGGATCCCGCGACCGCGCGGCAGGTCTCCGATCGCTGCGTGCGTCGCGGCGTCGATCCCGGTGGTGAGGAAGCGCTCGAGCGCCTGCCCTGATCTGTCGATCACCCCGAGAGCTCCGTATCGGGCCCCAGTGAGCTCCGCAGCCGTTTCGACGATTCGCTGCAGCAGTGCGTCGAGCGAGAGCTCCGAGCTGAGCGCGATGCCGGCGTCGACGAGGATGCGGAGGCGATCGAGTGCGGTCGGCTGGCTCATCGGTTCGTTGACTCTTAGGGTCGCGTCAGAGTAGTCGGCCGCCCGGTGCTCCGCGCCGAGCACGACCGCCTCTGAGTGTCAGCTCGTGCGTCTGAGCGGTCGGTGCGAGGGTCGCTTGAGTGAAACGCCGCCCAACGATTGGCCGCGAGCTCCACGCCCAGCTCTGGGAGAACCAGCAGGATTACCATCGCCGGGTCAAGCCGAACTTCGATCCGACGACCGACGAGGCGGGCGCAGCCTGGGAAGCTGCGCTGGTCGTGGCGGGACGCCCGGCTAACGCGCGGCCGCGATGACGGCGTCGATGTCGGGCATCTCGCGGCCTAGCATCCACGCCACCACGATCGTCTCACCCTCTTGGATGAGGAACGCAGATCGCGCGGCGATGTCGTGCATTCCGAGAGGCTCGAACGCGACGCCGAACGCCCGAATCGCCTCGCCGTTCCAGTCGGAGAGGAGCGGGACGTCGATGCCCAAGGTCTGAGCCCATGCCTGATGCGACCAGGGCGAGTCGCGGGAGATCGCGAACGGGCGAATCCCCGCCTCGGTCAGCTCCTCGCTCCTGTCCCGCAGGAGCAATAGCTCGTTCGTTCAGCCGGGCGACCAGTCCCAGACGTAGAAGCAGAGGAGCGTGAGGCCGGCGCCGAGTACGTCGTTCAGCGGCCGCGACTCCTCGCGTGGCGCCGTCCAGACCTCGACGTTGGGAACGAGATCGCCGGCTTCGAGCATCTAGACGTGGGCCGGCACTGGCAGCGCCTCGGTAGCTTCCGCGATCGCGCGGGCAACTTCGACGATGTCTCGGTTGGCCGTGTAGGTCCGTAGCTGGCGATCCGCGCTATTGCCGCGGGCGAGGATCTCGAGGATCCCCTCGAGCTCTCGTTCGGAGCCGAGCTCTCGCGCATGTGGCCTGAGCTCGCCCACCGCTCGCCGGATGAGGCGCGACACAGGCACACGGTTTCGCCTCCCGCTCGCGAGGTCCATGACCGGCGCCTCGAGGCCGTACCGTGCGGCGAGCCACTTGTTCTCGGTCGTGAGGATCCGGTGGTACGAGGGGATCTCGTGGCCCGCCTCGTAGTT
>JBOHAY010000307.1:0-7662 GCA_050697935.1 Gaiellaceae bacterium
GTGCTGCGGCGCTCGATCTCGTGGAGTACTCCGGCGAGCGAGAGGCGGTCGAGGCGTGAGGCACACCCTTTCCGTACTGCTCGAGAACAAGCCGGGCGCCTTGATGCGCATCTCGAGCATGTTCGCCCGGCGGGGCTTCAACATCGAGAGCCTCGCGGTTGGCCCGACCGAGCGCCACGACGTCTCGCGGATCACACTCCGCGTCGACTGCGAGCAACACCCGCTCGAGCAGATCGAGAAGCAGATGCACAAACTGGTCAACGTCTTGCGCGTGAGCGAGCTCGAGCCCGAGGAGGCGGTGGAGCGCGAGCTCGCGCTCCTCAAGGTCGCCGCGCCGGCCGCCAGACGCGGCGAGCTCATCACGCTCGCCCAGGCGTTCAACGCTCGCGTCGCCGACCTGGGGTCCGACGCGATCGTGTTCGAGATCGTCGGCCACCCGGAAGAGATCGACTCTTTCGAGGAGCTCGTGCGCCCGCACGGGCTCAAGGAGCTCGTCCGCACCGGCAGGATCGGGCTGGGCCGCGCATCGGCGACGAACCGCAACCACCGCAAGCAGCACGTCCTCAGCTAACTCGTCCACTCGTAAACTCGCCACGAAGGAGAGCTCATGGCCACGATCCATCGCGAAGGCAACCTCGACCTCGTCTCCGGCAAGGTCGCCATCGTCGGCTACGGCAGCCAGGGCCATGCCCATGCCCTGAACCTGCGGGACTCGGGTGTCGAGGTCGAAGTCGGCCTCCGCGAGGGCAGCCCCTCGCGCGCCGCTGCCGAGGACGCCGGCCTCAGCGTCGGCACCGTGGCCCAGGCGGTCGCGGGCGCGCAGGTCGTCTCGTTCCTCCTCCCCGATCAGGTTCAGCCGCGTGTGTACGCGGAGGATGTGGCGCCGAATCTCGGCCCGGACACCGCACTGCTCTTCGCCCACGGCTTCAACGTCCACTACGGGCGTATCGCGCCCCCGGCGGGGCACGACGTGATCATGGTGGCCCCGAAGGGACCCGGCCACATCGTCCGCCGGCTCTTCGAGGAGGGATTCGGGACGCCTGCGATCGTCGCGGTCGCCCAGGACGCGAGCGGCAGCGCGCTCGAGCTCGCACTCGGCTATGGAGTGGGGATCGGCGCGGCGCGTGCGGGGATGATCGAGACCACCTTTGCCGAGGAGACCGAGACCGACCTCTTCGGCGAGCAGGCCGTCCTCTGCGGCGGCGTCACCGAGCTCGTTCGGGCCGGGTTCGAAACGCTCGTCGAGGCTGGCTACCAGCCCGAGATCGCCTACTACGAGTGCCTGCACGAATTGAAGCTCATCGTCGACCTCATCTGGGAGGGCGGGCTTTCCGGGATGCGCTACTCCGTGTCCGACACCGCGGAGTACGGCGACCTCACACGAGGCCCGCGCGTTGTCGACGAGCACGTCCGGGAGAGCATGCGGACGCTCCTTTCCGACATTCGCTCGGGCGTGTTCGCGAAGGAGTGGATCGCCGAGATGGACGCCGGCGAGCCACACCTGGCGGAGCTGCGTGAGCAGGCTGCAAGCCAGCTGTTGGAGCGGGTGGGCCCGGAGCTTCGAGCGCTCATGCGCCGCGAGGCTGCGGAGGTGAAGGCTGGCTAGCGGCAACCAAGACGTCGGCGTCGGCCTCCTCGGCTACGGGACGGTGGGCGCCGCCGTCAATCGACTGCTCGTCGAGAACGCGGACGACATCGAGCGCGCGACCGGGCACCGCCTTCGCGTCGTGCGCGCGCTCGTGCGCGACCTCGAGGCCGAGCGGGATTTCCAGCCGGAGCAGGGCGTTCTGACCGACGATGCGGGAGAGATCCGCGACGATCCGTCGATCGGCCTCGTTGCCGAGGTCATGGGGGGAGTCGAGCCCGCCGGGAGCTACGTCCTCGAGCTCCTCGCCGCGGGCAAGCCTGTCGTCACCGCCAACAAGCAGCTCGTCGCGCGCCGCGGCGCCGAGCTCTTCGCGGCAGCGGCTCAGGCCGGTGTCCAGCTGCGGTTCGAGGCGAGCGTGTGCGCGGCGATTCCGGTGATCAAGGTGCTCCGCGAGTCGCTGATCTCGACGAACGTCCACCGCGTCCTCGGGATCGTGAACGGAACGACGAACTTCCTCCTCACGGAGATGGAAGCGGGCGCGACGTTCGCGGAGGCGCTCGCGGACGCACAGCGCCGAGGCTTCGCCGAGGCCGATCCGTCGGATGACGTCTCGGGTGCCGACGCGGCCGCCAAGATGGCGATCCTCGCCACGATCGCATTCGGGTCGCGGGTGACCCTCGAGGACGTCGAGTACTCGGGCATCGAGACCATCCAGCCTCACCACCTCGTCGCAGCGCGCGAGCTAGAGATGGCAGTCCGGCTCGTGGGCTCGGCTACGCTCGTCAACGGCTCGCTGGATGTCCGCGTCCGCCCGGCCTTCGTCGACCGTCACCACCCGCTCGCTGCGGTCGAAGGGGCCTTCAACGCCGTCATGCTCCAGGGCGACGCGATCCGAGAGATCATGCTCGAGGGGCCAGGGGCCGGGGGGATCGAAACGGCGTCCGCTGTCGTCGCGGACTTGGTGTCGATCATCGGCACGGCCGCGACCGGCTTCTTGCAGAACGATCCCTGTTGGCGAACGCTCCCACAGCTACCCGCCGGGGAGCTGCGCTCCCCGTACTACGTCCACCTCGAGGTCGACGACCGGCCCGGCGTGCTGGCCGAGATCACCCGGAGGCTCGCGGCGCACGAGCTCTCGGTTGCGCGGCTGATCCAGGTGCCGATCGACGGAGGTGCCGCCCTCCACGTCGTCCTCCACGAAGCCGCGCAGCGTGATATCGACGGCGCGCTCGCGGAGATCGAGAGCCTCGAAGACGTGCGTGCACCAGCCTCGGCTCTCCCGGTCGTGTCCGACCGCGGCGTGGTCGAGCTCGGCTGGGCATGAGGCACTCTCTGCTACGCAGAAAGTGCCTAAGGGAGCAGAGAAGCGCTAGAAAGAGGCATGGAGTCACTGATTGAGCGATATCGAGAGCGGCTGCCGGTCGGTGAGAACACGCCAGTCGTCTCGCTTGGCGAGGGCTCGACGCCGCTCCTGCCTGCGCCGCGCCTCTCCGAGCGGCTTGGCGTCGAGCTCTACCTGAAGTGGGAGGGTGCCAACCCGACGGGCAGCTTCAAGGACCGGGGGATGACGCTCGTGATCTCGAAGGCGCTCGAGGCCGGCGTGACGAGTGTCATCTGCGCATCGACGGGCAACACGGCGGCTTCCGCGGCGGCATATGCGACGCGCGCCGGCCTCGTTCCCGTGGTCCTGCAGCCCGCCGGCGCGGTCGCGAGCGGGAAAGTGGCGCAAGCACGGGCACTCGGGGCGCGCGTCCTGGCGGTACGCGGAAGCTTCGACGAGGCGCTCGCAGCGGCGCGTGAGCTCGCCGACCGCGGAACGCACGTGCTCGTCAACTCGCTCAACCCGTACCGTCTCGATGGGCAGAAGACCGCGGCCTTCGAGATCCTCGAGGAGCTCGGCGGCGCACCTGACGTGCTCGCGCTTCCCTACGGCGGCGGCGGCAACCTGTGCGCGTACGCGCGCGGGTTCGATGAGGCCGACGCCGACACACCTAGGATCGTCGCGGGCGAGGCGGCTGAGCGCGCCACCACGGTCGCCTCCGCGATCCGCATCGGCGATCCCGCCCACGCCTCGGCGGTCGGTGACGTGATGCGCGCTTCGGACGGTTTGGTCGTCTCGCTCTCCGACGAGGCGATCCTTCGCGCGTGGCGCTCGCTCGCGCTCGAAGAAGGGGTTTTCTGCGAGCCTGCGTCGGCCGCGGGGCTTGCAGCACTCGAAGAGCGCCCGGTCGAGCGTGGCGCGCGCGTGGTCTGCGTCGTCACGGGCCATGGCCTAAAGGATCCGGAGACGGCGGCCCGCCTGAGCAGTTCTCCGGTCAGTGTCGACGCAGACCCCGACGCGATCGCAGAGGCGGCGGCATGAATGTGCTCGCGCATGTTCGCGCTCCTGCGAGCACGGCGAACCTCGGCCCCGGGTTCGACTGCGCCGCGGTCGCCCTCGACCTCTGGAACGAGCTGGAGGTCAGCGAAGGAGGAGGCGAGGTCGACACCGAGCACCTCGGGATTTGCGCATTCGCGCGGATCGCGCCTGTCGAAGGAAAGCGTTTTCGCTTCACCGACGGCATTCCGCGCGAGCGCGGGCTCGGCTCGAGCGCAGCCGTGATCGCGTTGGGTCTGGTTGCGGGCGCGGCCGTCTCGGGGAGCGACGTCGGGCTCGAAGAGCTCCTGGCCGAGGGCGTCGAGCTCGAAGGTCACGGCGACAACCTCGCGGCTACCCTCGCGGGTGGCGTTTGCCTGACGTGGGGATCGCGGATCGCGCGCGTCGCCGACCGCCCACCCGCGGTGCCGATCGCGCTCGTTCCCGAGACGACGGTCTCCACCGAAGCTGCGCGAGCGGCTCTTCCTCAGGACGTGGCTCATGCAGACGCGAGCTTCACCGCCGCTCGGGCGGCCTTGCTCGGCGCCGCGCTCGCTTCCGGCTCGGAGGAGCTCTTCGCCGCAGCGCTCGAGGATCGCCTGCACGAGCCGTACCGGTCGCGGAGCGCTCCGCTCTTCGGGAGCGTCCGCGAGCACCTGCCCGAAGGTGCGCTGGGTGTGACTATCTCGGGCTCAGGGCCTTCCGTGATCGTCTGGGCGCGCCCGGAAGCCGCGACCGCCTGCGCGCGGGAGCTGACTCTCGAGTACCCCGACGTCCGTGTCATCGAGCTCGCCGTCCCGCCGAGAGGAGCCTACGCACTGTGACCGCCGACCCGTACCAGCGCCCATCCGATCCCGCCAAGCGCCGCAGCGCTGCGCTCACCGACGGCCCCGACCGTGCACCTGCGCGCGCGATGCTGAAGGGCATCGGGCTGACGGACGACGATCTCGCGCGCCCGATCGTCGGCGTGTCGACGACGTGGATCGAGACGATGCCGTGCAACCTCAATCAGCGAGAGCTCGCCCAGCACGTGAAGCGCGGCATCCGCGCCGCCGGCGGGACGCCGCTCGAGTTCAACACGATCTCCGTCTCGGACGGGGTGTCCATGGGAACCGAGGGCATGCGCGCGTCGCTCGTCTCGCGCGAGGTGATCGCCGACTCGATCGAGCTCGTCGCGCGCGGGCATCTCTTCGACGGTCTCGTGTGCCTCGTCGGCTGCGACAAGACGATCCCCGCCGCGGTCATGGCCCTTTGCCGTCTCGATCTTCCTGGTCTCGTGCTCTACAACGGGTCCATCGCCCCCGGACGGTTCCGCGGAAAGGACGTGACGATCCAGGACGTGTTCGAAGGAGTGGGGGCGCACGCCGCCGGCACGATGAGCGCCGCCGAGCTACACGAGCTCGAAGGCGTGGCCTGCCCCGGCGCGGGGGCGTGCGGCGGGCAGTTCAAGGCGAACACGATGTCGACGGCGCTCGAGTTTCTCGGCATCAGTCCGGCCGGGCTGAACGGCATCCCTGCCCTCGACCCTGCGAAGGACGGCGCGGCGGAGGTAGCGGGCCGACTGGCGATGGATCTCGTCCGAACCGGTATGCGTCCGTCGCAGATCATCACTCGCGACGCGATCGAGAACGCCGTCGCCTCGGTCGCGGCCACGGGCGGATCCACGAACGGCGTCCTCCATCTGCTCGCAATCGCCTGGGAGCTCGGCATCCCGTTCGAGCTCGAGGACTTCGACCGGATCGCAGCGCGCACTCCGGTCGTCGCGAGCCTGAAGCCCGCCGGCCGCTTCGTCGCGACCGACGTGCACGAGGCCGGCGGGGTTGCGCTCGTCGCGCGCGAGCTGGTCAAAGCCGGGCTCGTCCACGGCGACGCGGCGAACGTCGACGGCCGAACACTCGAGGAGATCGCGACCGCGGTCGTCGAACGGCCAGGCCAGGAGGTCGTCGTCCCGATCGAGGCACCGTTGAAGCCGACGGGCGGACTCGCGATCCTCCGCGGAAACCTCGCGCCCGAGGGCTGCGTGGTGAAGCTCGCCGGGCACGAGCGCTTGCTCCATCGCGGACCGGCGCGTGTCTTCGACTCCGAGGAGGAGTGCTTCGCCGCGGTCAAGGACCGGAGCCTGCGCGCCGGCGACGTGGTCGTGATCCGCTACGAGGGCCCTGCCGGAGGCCCGGGGATGCGCGAGATGTTGCACGTGACCGCCGCGATCGTCGGCGAAGGGCTCGGCGACGAGATCGCGCTCGTCACGGACGGCCGTTTCTCTGGCGCGACGCACGGGCTCATGGTCGGTCACGTCTCCCCGGAAGCGGTCCGGGGCGGGCCGATCGCCGCGTTGCAGGACGGTGACACGGTGGTCGTCGACGTCGAGGCGCGCGAGCTTCGCGTCGAGCTCACCGACGACGAGATCGCGGCGCGGCTGAGCGACTGGGTTGTGCCTCCGCCTCGCTACACGGAGGGTGTTTTCGCCAAGTACGCAGCGCTGGTCTCGTCCGCGTCCGAAGGCGCTGTCACGCGACCCACTCCCCACGGAGGTGAGACATGAACGTGACCCCGACCACACCGGCGCTCGGCCTGGCCGAGAGCCTCCGCCGTCTCGGCACCGAGACCGCCTTCAGCGTTCGCGCGAAAGCGAAGGCTCTCGAGCGTGAGGGACGAGACATCATCCACCTCGAGATCGGCGAGCCCGACTTCTCGACGCCGCAGCACATCTGCGAAGCAGCGGCCGAGGCGCTCCGGGCCGGCCAGACGCACTACTGCCCCTCGGCCGGCATCCCCGAGCTCCGGGAGGCGGCCGCGGAGTACCTGTCGCGAACGCGTGGAGTCGAGATCGCGCCGACGAGCGTGCTCGTCGGCACGGGTGCGAAGCCGTTCCTCTTCTTCACTATTCTCGCCACCTGCAATCCCGGAGACGAGGTCGTCTACCCCGACCCGGGCTTCCCGATCTACGAGTCCGCGATCAGCTGGGCGGGCGCGACACCGGTGGCGCTGCCGCTCCTCGAGGAGCGTGACTTCACATTCGACCTGAACGACCTGGCCGACCGGCTCAACGCTCGCACGAAGCTGGTGATCCTCAACTCACCGCAGAACCCGACGGGCGGCGTGGTCGGGTCCGAGGACACGGCCGCGGCGGCGCAACTCCTCGCGGAGAGCGGCGCGTGGGTCTTGTCGGACGAGGTCTACTCGCAGATGCTCTACGAGGGCGAGTTCGCGAGCGTCGCCTCGCACCCCGGCCTGCTCGAGCGGACGATCGTCCTCGACGGGCTCTCGAAGACGGACGCGATGACCGGCTGGCGGTGCGGATTCGCCGCGGTTCCCGATGCGCTCCTCGATCCCCTCACGCGCTTCTTCGTCAACTCCACGTCGTGCGTTCCCCCCTTCGTCCAGCTCGCAGGCGTCACCGCGCTCAAGGGCCCACAGGATGAGCCACGCGCGATGGTCGAGGAGTTCCGCGCGCGCCGCGATCTCATCGTCGCCGGGCTGAACGACCTGCCGGGAGTCTCCTGCCGCCTGCCTCGGGGCGCGTTCTACGTGTTCCCCAATGTGTCCGGGGCTCCCATCGACGCCGAGACGCTTGCCGAGCGCCTGCTCGACGAGGCGGGTGTCGCGGTTCTCGCCGGCACCGCGTTCGGGCAGGTTGGCAAGGACAACCTGCGGCTGAGCTATGCGAACTCCCGTGAGAACCTCGAGCGCGCGCTCGCGCGCATGCGGGACCTCCTCG
>JBOHAY010000308.1:0-6434 GCA_050697935.1 Gaiellaceae bacterium
AGTCCAGGCCGCGCAGAAAAAGGCCTCGGGAGAACGCGCCGACCTCGAGGCGGGGATGGCGAAGTACTTCGCGACGGAGGCGGCGCAGGACAACGCGCTCGACTGTATGCGGATCCACGGGGGCTACGGCTACTCGCTCGAGTACCGCCCCGAGCGCTACTACCGGGACGCGCCGCTGCTCCTGATCGGGGAGGGCTCGAACGAGATCCAGCAGGTGATCATCGGCAAGCGGCTCCTCGAGCGCTCCGGCTAGCGGCAGACGCGTGGATTTCTCCGTCCCGGACGGGCTCGACGAGATCCGCAAGGCGGTCAGAGAGCTCTGCGCGGAGTTTCCCGGCGAGTACTGGCGTGCTCTCGAGCCGGATCGCTACCCCGAGGAGTTCGTCGCCGCGCTCACCGAGAACGGGTGGCTGGCGGCCCTGATCCCGGAGGAGCACGGCGGCGCTGGCCTCTCGCTCACGGCGGCGAGCGTGATCCTCGAGGAGATCAATGCCTCCGGGTGCAACGCCGGAGCCTGCCACGCCCAGATGTACACGATGGGGACGATTCTCAGGCACGGTTCCTCCGGGCAGAAGGCGCGGTACCTGCCGCGGATCGCGTCCGGCGAGCTGCGGCTGCAGGCGTTCGGCGTTACGGAGCCGACAGCCGGCTCCGACACGACGGCGATCTCCACGACCGCGCGGCGGACGGACGGCGGCTGGCTCGTGCACGGCCAGAAGATCTGGACCTCGCGGGCGCAGCACTCCGACCTGATGCTCTTGCTCGCGCGGACGACGCCCGCCGACCAGGTTGCGAAGAAGACAGAGGGACTGTCGACCTTTCTCGTCGACATGAGAGCGGCGACCGCCGCCGGCACCATGACGATCCGCCCGATCCGGACGCTGATGAACCACTCGTCCACGGAGATCTTCCTCGACGGGGTCGTTGTCTCCGAGGACGACCTCGTCGGAGAGGAGGGAAAGGGGTTTCGGTACATCCTCGACGGCATGAACGCCGAGCGCGTGCTGATCGCGGCAGAGTGCATCGGTGACGGCCGCTGGTTCGTCGAGAAGGCGGCGTCGTACTCGTCGGAGCGCGTCGTGTTCGGGAGGCCGATCGGCGCGAACCAGGGTGTCCAATTCCCGATTGCGCAGGCACACGCGCAGCTCGAGGCTGCGGATCTCATGCGCTACAAGGCGGCCTGGCTCTACGAGCAGGGCCTGCCCTGCGGCGCGGAGGCGAACATGGCGAAGCTGCTCGCATCCGAGGCGTCGTGGGCCGCGGCAGACGTATGCCTCGACACCCACGGCGGCTTTGGCTTCGCCGAGGAGTACGACATCGAGCGGAAGTTCCGCGAGACCCGCCTCTACAAGGTTGCCCCGGTCTCGAACAACCTCATCCTCGCCTACGTCGGCCAGCACGTGCTCGGCATGCCGCGGTCGTATTAGCCGCCCGCAATACCGCTCTCCGGGCTGGGCTGCATGGCCGCCCGGCGTGGCAGCTACGCCGTGAGGATCTCGCGGCGAGCGAGGATGCGCTCCATCAGCGGCCGCATCTCGAGCTCGCGCGCAATCGCAAGCGCTACGTCCTGAAGGGCGACGGCCTTGTCCCGGTCGCCTGGGCCGCCGCGTGCGAGCAACGCTTCGGCGTAGTCACAGGCCGTCCAGGCACGCTCGGGGCGGTAGCCGGCGCGATCGCAGAACGCAAGCCCGTCTTCGAAGTGGGCCAGGGCAGTGTCGACGCGGCCGAACGTGAGGGCGAGCAGCCCCAGCAGACGGTCGCTGGTCAGGGCGGCGAAAAGGCTCGCGGTGCCCCTCTGCGACTCCACGGCGCCGTACAGTCGCTCGGCCGCGTTCGCATCCCCCCGCTGCACCGCGATCAGCGCCAGTCCCCCCTTTGCACCCATGGCCAGGCCGGGAGCGAGCCGGGGCACCGAGAGCAGGCGCTCGGCCGCAGCCAAGGCCACGCCCAGGCCGTCGTCGACGCCGACGATGCGGCTCACGAGCGGGATCAGAAAGGACAGCCAGACGTGCTCCCCCGTCGGTCCCGGCGGCGGCACGCTGCGTGCCGCCTCTTGCAGCCGGTCGACGTACGCCCTGCCTTCCTTGTACTCCCCCAGCTCGTACTCCAGTACCGCACGCAGCATCAGGTGGCGTGGATCCGAGGGCTGCGCCGTCAGACCGAGCTCGCCCATCTCCCGGACGGCCCGCCAATCCCCCTCGTAGAGCGAGAGCAGCCCGTTGTTGAAGCTCGTCGAGACCAGCCACCAGCGCTCGCGCAGCTGTTCGGCAAGGGCGAGCGCCGCCGCAGCGTGGAGGCGCGCCTGCTCGCGCTCGCCCGTTGCCGTCGCTGCCCAGCCGACCACCCTGCGGGCGGCCATCTCGTTGTGCAGGTCGCCGGCGTCCCGGGCCAGCTCGATCGCTCGCAGCCCCTTCGTCAGAGAGTCCTGCCAACGGAGATGGAACAGGTCCACGAAGGCTGCATGCGCGAGCGTCCGCCTCTCGAGAGCTGCGTCGTCCTGCCGCTCAGCGATCGCCAGCGCCCGCCGAAAGGACTGTTGCGCGTCTTCGTAATCACCCTCGATGAAGCCGGAGAGCCAGCCATGCGTCGAGAGCAGCCGTCCCTCATCGAGCGAGTCGGGGGGAACGAGAGTCAGACCCTGTGCGATCAGCGCCGCCATCTTCGTCTGCCCGATTCCGTAAGCAAGGGGGAACGGATACGCCGCAACGGCGACCGCGCGGCGCATGTCCGCAGCCTCGGCGTAGTACTCGAAGGCGCGGTGCATGCTGGTTATCGTCGGCTCCCACTCGCGAGGAGGGAGCGTGGCGAGCTGAGCGCGGCCGAGGCCGAAGTGCAGCGCTGCGGTCTCGTCGTCCATCGCCTGGTCGCCCTTCGCGGCGAGCGCGCGCTCGAAGTGAACGAGCGCCTGCTCCGGGGCATGCGCGGCGAGCGCCGACTCGCCGGCGCTGAGGGAATAACGGATCAGCTGTTCCGGCCCCAGAAGCGTCTGAGCCTCTCCGAAGTGATGCGCGAGCTCGGCCGCGTGGTGATCGACGTGCTCCCCGTACAGCTCCTCCAGCGCCTCGGCGATGCGCGCGTGGAGGCGCACCCTTCTCGTGAGCGAAAGCTCATCCGCCAGGGTCTCCTGGATCAGCGCGTGCGTGAACTGGTAGCGGCCGGGGGCACGGGGCAGTTCCTCGATCACCCGCGCCGAGAGAGCCTCTTCGAGCACCTCGAGGAGCCGGTCTTCTGAGAGGTCGCCGATGAGCCTCTCCAGTTGCTCGAGCTCGAACTCCCTGCCGATGACCGAGGCGACCGCAAGCGTCTCGTTGCAGCGCTCGGAGAGGCGCTCCAGGCGTCTCCCGATCACCTCCCGCACCCCCTCGGGGATGCGAACGCTCCAGCCCTCACGCCCCGTGAGCCGTTCCGGAGTCAGCTCGTCCTCCTGAACCAGGAGCCGGACGACCTCGCTGACGAAGAGGGGATTGCCCTCCGTCTGCGTGTGGACCGCCCTGACGAGCTCGGCCGGCGGCGAGATGCCGCAGGCGTCCTCGACGAAGTGGCCGACGTCCTCCCGGTTCAGGCCGCGCAGGAGCAGCCGATCGAAGAGGTGCTCGCGGGTCAGCTCGGCGAGCGTCTGCGAGAGCGGGTGCCGGCGCGAGAGCTCGACGTCGCGGTAGGTGCCGATAAGAAGCAGGCGCGCCCCGGCAAGCTCGCGTGCGACGAACTCGAGCAGGCGCAGCGATCCCTCGTCGGCACAGTGCAGGTCGTCGAGCACGAGCACCAGCGGCTGCGTTCGCGCCGCGCTCTTCAGGAAGGCGGTCAGGGAATCAAACAGGCGGAAGCGGGCCTGCTGCGGATCCTCGAACGTCGGCTTCTCCTCCAGATCGGGCAGGCGCTCGCGCACGTCGGGGACGACCTCCGCGATCTCCTGGGCGCCTGTGCCCATCTCCGAGCGGAGCTGGTCGAGGTCGCACTCGCGGACGTAGGAGCGGATCGCCTGCACCCAGGGCCAGTAGGGGGGCGCCCCTTCGCCCTCGTAGCAGCGTCCCCACAGCACATGCGCGCCGCGCAGGCGAGCGTGGGTCGCAAGCTCGAGCGCCGTCCGCGTCTTCCCGATGCCGGGCTCGCCCGAAAGCATCACCAGCCGCCCGCTGCCGGAGAGGGCGGCGTCCAGTGCGTCACGCAGCCGCCCGAGCTCGTGCTCGCGCCCGACGAAGCCGCCGAGCTTTTCAGCCTCCTCGCGCGTGGCCCTGGCGAGGGAATGCGGTGTATCCGGAAGCTCGGACGGCAGGTCGAGAGACAGGTCCTGCTGGAGAATCGCCTTCTCGAGATCCTGGAGCGAGCGGCTGGGATCGATCCCGAGCTCGTCGATCAGAAGACGGCGCGCATCTCGATAGGCAGCAAGCGCCTCCGCTTGGCGGCCGGAGCGGTACAGCGCGAGCATCAGCTGGCCGCGGAAGCGCTCGCGGAGCGGATGGTGGGCGACGAGGGACTCGAGCTCGCCGACGAGGTCAGCGTGGTGACCGAGCGCGAGGTCGGCCTCGATCAGGTCTTCCAGGCCGAGGAGACGAAGTTCTTCGAGCCGGGATCCTTCGCGTCCGGCGAACGGCTCCGAGGAGAACTCGGCCAGGGCGGGGCCCCGCCAGAGCTCGAGCGCTCGCCGGAGAGAGGCGGCAGCTGTCGCCGGCTTCCCGCCGACAAGGGCTACATGTCCGTCCGAGAGCTCGCGCTCGAAGCGATGGAGGTCAAGCTCCTCTGGCGAAATCTCGAGGGCGTACCCGGGGGGACGAGTGAGGAGAGTCCCGGCGGGGAGAACCTTGCGAAGCCTGGAGACGTAGGTCTGGATCGACTTGACGGCCCTCGCGGGCAGGTCGTCGCCCCACAGCTCGTCCACGAGGCGCTCGAGCGGGACCGCATGGTTGGCGTTGAGAAGGAGAAACGCCAGGAGCGCCCGTTGTTTCGGAGGCCCGAGAGGCAAGGCATCGTCCCCCTCCATGACCTCCAAGGGGCCAAGGATCCTGAACTCCATTCCCAGTGCGCAGGAACGTAGCACGGCGCACTTTGTCAGCCTGACAGCGACTGTTGACCCGGCGTTGACCGCGGGGATGCCGGACGTGGACCGCCGTCATGTTTCGTCTGGCCATGGAGCAGGTCATCCGACCAATCGAGGAGGAAACCGTGACGGGTATGCACCACACCATCAAGATGCCGAGGTTCCACATGAGAACGCCGCGCACGCTGCGACGTGCCCTCGGGCTCGACGTCCAGACGCTCTTCGTTCCTTCCCCGACGACCGTCCATTGCCACCTCTGCGGATCGTCCTACGCGGCGCGGGCGAATCACTTCTGCCCGAGGCTTTACGGACGCTAGCGACGCCATGGCCGATGAAGACGAGCCGAGCGACGGTCCCCGTCGGGCTAGGCGCCGAGGTGCACCGGTGGGTAGACGGCGTGTTGCACGCAGTTGACGAGCAGCGGGCCCTCGCCCCCGACGTCTAGTAGCGCCTTGATGCGGAGAATCTCGCCGCCGCGAGCGTGCAGGGGCGCACTCGACGTAGACTCGACACACGTGGTACGTGAATGGGACGCGCGGACGTATGACTCGCTGCCTCTCCCGCACACGAAATGGGGTCGCCGGACACTTTCACGCCTGGATCTCCGAGGGGTGCAACGAGTGCTCGACGCCGGCTGTGGCACGGGCCGAGATACGCAGCTTCTGCTGGATCTGATTCCGGACGGGCGAGTTGTAGCCGTGGATGGATCGCGTGCCATGCTCGAGCGGCTTCAAATCCGGTTGGCCGATCAGAGCGACCGAGTCGAGATCATCCATGCAGACCTCACGAAACCCCTTCCCGTAGAGGGACACGTAGACGCCATCATCAGCATCGCGACGTTCCATTGGATCTCAGATCACGCTGCGCTGTTTCGCAACCTCGCCGGCGTGCTTCGCCCGGACGGTCAGTTTGTGGCGGACTGTGGAGGCGAGGGCAACGTAGCGCGGATTGCTGCTGCCATCGAGGACGCACTCGGCGAGTCTCCTGCTATCTGGAACTTCGCTGGGGCCGACGAGACCAAGCGGCGGCTCGAGGACGCCGGTTTCACGGACATCGAAGTTGCGCTCGTTCCCGATTCGTGTCGACTGGAGCCAGGTGAGCAGTTTGAGAGCTACCTCGCCACGCTTGTGCTCGGAGCTCACCTCGATCGATTACCGGAGCAGGAGCGCGCAGAGTTCGTTCAAGCTGTCGTCGACAGGCTTCCTGAGCCGGTCGTCGATTACGTACGTCTGACAATCCGCGCGAAGAGGGCGTAGCGGGCGGGGCGTCAGGAGTTCTCAGCAGCCGCCCGATCGAAGGCGCGGAGGGAGGCCTCGAGCGCGTCGCGGTCGACGTCGTGGCCGATGAAGACGAGCCGCGAGCGGCGGTCCTCGTCGGGCCAGGCGTCGAGGTGCACCGG
>JBOHAY010000309.1:0-7047 GCA_050697935.1 Gaiellaceae bacterium
CTCCGGGCCCGTACTCAAGTACTGTGCCCTCCGGCCTGGCACCGCGAGCGACGCCCGAGGAATGCGCATGAAGGCTGGGGTTGACACAGGGCGTCTCATGCGAGTACACGCTCGATCGGGACGAGGAGGATCGACGATCCGCCCGCCGCCTCGAGCCGTGGCAGCAGGCGCCACACGTCAGCGGCGGGCACGAGTGCGTGAATCGCGACCATGCCGGGCACTGCAAGTGGCAGGACGCTCGGGGCGGCGGAGCCCGGGACGAGCTTCGTGATCTCCTCGACGGCGCTTTCGGGGGCGTTCAGCATCAGGTAGCGGGTCTCCCGGGCTTCGACGACACTGCGCAGCACGATCGCGAGCTCCCGTGCGCGGTCATCGCCGCCCGACCTCCCGACGAGGACGGCTTCGGATGTGAAGAGCGCTGCCACGGAGCGCAGGCCGTTTGTCCGCAGCGTGCTCCCGCTCGAGACGAGATCGACGATTGCATCGGCGAGCCCGAGCCGCGGAGCCACCTCGACCGAGCCCGTGACCCTGACGAGGTCGACGTTCACTCCGCGCGTCCGCAAGAGCTCGGCTGCGAGCCTCGGGTAGACGGTGGCGACGCGAAGACCGTCGAGGTCGCCGAGCGAACATGCACTCGACTCGGTGGGAACAGCGGCCTCGAGCGAGCACGCCCCGAATCCGAGCCGAAGCAGTTCGTCGACGTCTGCTCCGCTCTCGCGGACGAGGTCCGCGCCGGTGACTCCGCACTCGACGACGCCGTCCTGCACGTATTCGGGCACATCTGCCGCGCGCACGAGGAGCACGTCCACCGGGGCGTTCCGGCACGGGAAGGCGAGGGCGCGCTCGCCAGGCTGCTCCGGCCCGAGCCCGGCCTCGGCGAGCAGCGCAACAGCAGGCTCTCGAAGGCGGCCCTTGGCCGGTATCGCGATCGTCAGGCGGTCCGAGCGCGTGCCCGCTTGCGCCGATCGAGCACCAGTCGGTACCCGTCCGCGCCGCGCTTCAGCCACTGCGCGACGCGCGTCACCGTCGTCGTCGAGGCGCCCGTTCGCGCCGCTACCTCGAGGTACGGCAGCCCCTCGTCCAGCAACCGCGCCGCCTGCCAGCGGTGCGTCATTGCCTCGATCTCGGAGAGGGTCAGCAGGTCGCGGAAGAAACGCTCCGCTTCGTCGAGCGTCCGAAGGCTGAGAATCGCCTCGAACAGGTCGCTGGTCTCGCTCGTACGCCATTCGTGTGGAGGCCCTTCGCTCATGTGTGGATACTCGACACCGGCTTAGTAGAGCATAATAGCATGTTAGCGTGCTAACACAGAGTCAAGCATTCCAGGCTATCCCCGCGATCGACATCCTCGGCGACGAGGCCGTGCGGCTCGAGCGTGGAGACTTCACCCGGGTCACGCACAGGGAGGCGGACCCTCTCGCCCTGTTCGAGCGGCTCGCAGCGGTCGGCGCGAAGCTCGTGCACGTCGTGGACCTGAACGCGGCCCGAAACGGCAGCGCCCGGCCGGAGCTGGTTCGCCGGGTAGTGGCGGCGTGTGGCTCGACTCGCGTGCAAGCGGCGGGCGGGGTTCGCTCGCTTGGGGATGCAGAGCGGCTCGTCGAAGCCGGAGCCGCCCGGGTGGTCATCGGGACGGCCGCATTCGTCGACGACCAGACGCTCGAGCGCTACGCGGAGGAACTTGGCGAGAGACTCGTCGTGGCGATGGATGTCCGAGACGGCCTGGTCGCCGTCGACGGGTGGGAGCGAACATCCGGGCTGCGCACCGAGGAGGCCGTCCAGAGATGTCGAGAAGCAGGCGTACGGCGAATCCTGTGCACCGCGATCGAGCGTGACGGCATGCTCGCCGGCCCGAACATCGAGCTCCTGGCGCGTGTCTGTGAACTGTCGGGGTTACCTGTGCTCGCAGCCGGAGGTGTCCGCTCTCTCGAGGACCTGGCGGCCGTCGAGTCAGCCGGCTGCGAGGGTGCGATCGTCGGGCGCGCGCTCCTCGACGGGAGCCTGCCTCTGTCCGTCTTCGCGGGTGATCAACGCTCCGAGACACGCTGAGGACGCACTACCCGGTCGCAGCACGACGCGGTCTACACTCGTTGTCCGATGGCAATCACCGAATCGACCTGGACACCCTCGTCTTGGCGAGAGCTTCACGCCCGGCAGCAGCCCGAGTGGCCTGACGCTAGCGAGCTCGCGTCCGTGCGCGAGCGCCTGAGCGGGTTACCACCGCTCGTCTTCGCCGGCGAGGCGCGCGCGCTCCTCACAGCCCTCGGCGAGGTGTGCGAAGGCCGGGCGTTCCTGCTCCACGCGGGCGACTGCGTCGAGTCGTTTCGAGATGTGTCCGCTCCCGCGATCCGCGAGAAGCTCAAGGTGCTCCTCCAGATGTCGGCCGTGCTGACCTACGGAGCGACTCTTCCCGTGGTCAGGGTCGGGCGCATCGCCGGCCAATTCGCAAAGCCGCGCAGCGAGCCGACGGAGATCGTCGATGGCATCGAGGTCCCGTCGTTTCGTGGGCACGTCGTCCATTCCGACGAAGCGACGCCCGAGGCGCGAGTCCCCGATCCGGAGCGCATGATCCAGGGCTACTACCAGGCCGCATCGACCCTGAACCTGCTGCGGGCGTTCACGAAGGGCGGATTCGCCGACCTGACTCACGTGCACACCTGGAACCGCGAGTTCGTCGCCAGCTCCCCCGCCGGGCAGCGCTACGAGGCGCTCGCCGGCGAGATCGAGCGTGCTCTCCGCTTCATGCAGGCGATAGGAATCGATCTCGCGCGCGAGCGGACGCTGCACGAGGTGGACGTCTGGACGAGCCACGAAGGGTTGCTCCTCGAGTACGAAGAGGCGCTCACTCGGCGCGACTCGCTCACCGGCCAGCCGTACGACTGCTCCGCCCATCTGCTGTGGATCGGAGACCGGACGCGCAATCTCGACGGCGCGCACGTCGAGTTCTTCTCGGGCGTCAACAACCCGATAGCGGTAAAGCTCGGTCCGAGCGCGACGCCGGAGGATGTCGTGGCGCTCACCGAGCGACTGAACCCGGATCGCATCGCTGGTCGCCTCACGTTCATCACGCGCATGGGGGCGAAGCGCGCGGGCGAGGCCCTGCCGCCGTTGCTCCAAGCCATACGTGTGGCCGGCGCGCCCGTCGTGTGGGTGTGCGATCCGATGCACGGCAATCTCGTGCGCACTCCCTCAGGCAGGAAGACGCGCCACTTCGACGCGATCATGGAGGAGCTCCAGGTGTTCTTCGCAGTGCATCGTGAGGCGGGCTCCTGGCCTGGCGGAGTCCACCTCGAGTTCACCGGTGAGGACGTGACGGAGTGCCTCGGTGGCTCCGAAGCGGTGCTCGAGGAACAGCTCGACCATCGCTACGAGACGCTTTGCGACCCGCGTCTGAACGGTCGCCAGTCGCTCGATCTCGCATTCCGCGTCGCCGAGCTCATGCGAGCGGTCTGAGGACGGGGCCGCCGATGCGGCTGGCTGTCGTCGGGACAGGATTGATCGGGGCCTCTGCGGGCCTCGCGGCGAGGCGCGCGGGTGCCTCCATCGTTCTCGGCTGGGACGAGGATCGCGCAGCGCTCGAGATCGCCGTGGAGCGGGGCGCCGTCGACGCGGCGGATTCGCTAACTGACGCACTCGTCGACGCGGACGTGGCGCTCGTCGCCGTTCCGGTCGCGGCCCTTCCGGCGGTCGTGAGTGCGGTGCTCGAGCACGCGCCCGAGCAGTGTGCCGTGACCGACGTCGGCTCGACGAAGGGCGCCGTCTGCGCTGCGGTCGGAGACGACCCACGCTTCGTGGGGGGCCATCCGATCTGCGGCGCCGAGTCGCGCGGTCCCGGCCGCGCGAGCGCTGATCTCTTCGAAGGCGCCACGTGGTTTCTCACGCCGCTCGCGACGACGGAACCGGATCGGTATCGCGCTGCGCACGCCTTCGTCGCATCACTCGGAGCGCGACCCTCCGCCATCGATCCGGCGGCGCACGATCGGCTCGTCGCCGTGACGAGCCACCTGCCGCACGCGCTGGCGAACGTCCTGCTCAACCAGGCCGGTGCCTCGCGCGTCGAGGGAAACGACCCACTGGCGGCCGCGGGCGGCTCGCTTCGCGACATGACGCGGATCGCAGGCGCGAACCCGCGCATCTGGGTCGACATCTTTCTCGAGAACAGAGACGCTCTCGCTGCCGCGCTCGCCGAGCACCGGCGCCGCGTCAAGCAGCTCGAGGCTGCGCTTGCCAGCGGCGATGCAGGCTTTCTCGCCCGCTGGATCGGTGAGGCGGGCGGGAATCGGCGCCGAATGCTCGAGACCGCGTACGAGGACGCGGGCGCGCTTCATCGCATGCGCGTGCACGTTCCCGACCGACCGGGAGTGCTCGCCGGGATCTTTCAGGCTCTCGGAGCCGCGAGGATCAACGTCTCCGACTTCGACCTCGAGCATCTCTCGCCCGACCGCGGCGGGACGCTGACGATCCTCGTGGGCGGCGAGAGTGATGTGACGCAAGCGGCGCAACTGCTCGAGGAGCAGGGCTACGGGGTCGTCGTTGCCCCCGTGCTCGAGGAGTAGTGCGCTACGCGGAGTCCGCTGGCTGGCGGTCGACTCACGGCTGGTGCCTGGCTCGAGCCAGGCATCCCACCCGCACGCCTTGACTTGACAGGGGCTGGCGCCGTGCCCACACTGTGGCTTCCGATGCCTAGCCGGATGCACGTATCACCATCCGTAGCCACGACCGTGGACGTACCCGTCTGCGGTTCGGGCATCGAGCTTCTCCTGATTCTCCCCCTCTAGGGGGAGCTTTCGCAGACGCGCCACTGGCGCACACGTCCACCGAAACACACCAGAGGTGCGTCCTCGGGTGACTCGACAGGAGGAGCAGAGAAGTGGCACATCGCCGCAGGATCACGATTTTCGATACGACGCTCCGAGACGGGGAGCAGTCCCCGGGCATCGCCCTTTCGCCTGACGAGAAGGTCGAGATCGCACAGGCGCTCGAGCGCCTCGGCGTCGACGTGATCGAAGCTGGCTTTGCGATCTCCTCACCAGGTGATTTCGAGGGCATTCGCGCGGTCGGCGCGGCCGTGAGCGGCCCGACCGTCGCTGCGCTCGCACGAACCCGCGTAGAGGACCTCGATGCCGCTGTCGAGGCGCTCGCCGACGCGCGCGGACGAACGCGGGTCCATGTCTTCCTCGCAACGAGCCCGATCCACATGGAGCGCAAGCTTGGCCTCGAGCCACCGGAGGTCGTCGAGCATGCGCGCTTCGCCGTTTCCCACGTCGTAGGTCGCGTCGACGAGGTCGAGTTCTCGTGTGAGGACGCAACTCGTTCCGATCCGGCGTTCGTGGCCGAGGTCTGCCGGACGGCGATCGAAGCGGGAGCGACGACGATCAACCTCCCTGACACCGTCGGCTACTCCTTGCCCGACGAGCATGCCGCATTCCTCCACGAGGTACAGCGCCTGTGTCCCGAGCTCGACCAGGTGACGCTGTCGGTCCATTGCCACAACGACCTCGGCCTCGCGGTCGCGAACACTCTCGCGGGAATAAGCGCCGGCGCGACGCAGGTCGAGTGCACGATCAACGGTCTCGGGGAGCGAGCAGGGAATGCGGCCCTCGAGGAAGTCGTGATGGCTCTGCGCGTGCGCTCGGCTGCCCTCGGCTGCGACACAGGCGTCAACGTCAAGGAGATCGGTCGGATCTCTCACCTTGTCTCGCAGCTCACCGGATACGCGGTGCAGCGGAACAAGGCGATCGTCGGAGCAAGCGCGTTCGCGCACGAGGCGGGCATCCACCAGGACGGAATGCTCAAGGACGTTGCCACGTACCAGATCATCGATCCCGAAGAGCTCGGCCTGACGATGACGCTGCCTCTCGGAAAGCACTCCGGTCGCCATGCCTTCCGGCGCGCGTGCGAGCAGGCCGGTATGCAGCTGAGCGACGCCGAGCTGTCCGAGGCCTTCCAGCGCTTCAAGGTGCTCGCCGACACCCGCCGCGCGGTCACGCTCTACGACGTCTTCCAGGAGGTGGCGGCGTGACGAGACGGACCACGTACACAGTCGCTTGCCTCTCCGGCCATGGGGTCGGCGCCGAGGTGATGGCGGAGGCGAGCCGTGCGTTCGATCAGGTCGCACGGCTCCACGGGTTCCGCGTCGACGAGATCCATCGACCGTTCGGCGCCGAGGCATTCACGCAGTCCGGCCGCGCGCTGCCGACAGAGACGCGGCGCGCGACGCTCGACGCCCAGGCCATTCTCGTGGGGGCCTCCAACGAGCCGGCTCTCGCCGGCGTCGAGTCCGAGCTCGACCTCCGCGCCCGCGTCGATCGCGTGGTCTTTGCGCCGCGCGGGGCGGTCACGGTCGTCAGCCCTCTCGACGACGCAGCGCCGCAGTGGGCGCTCGAGCAGGCCTTCGATGTCGCTCGCTCGAGCCGGGCGAGTGTTACCTCCGTGGGAGGAGACGCTAGCTGGAGGTCGCTCGTCGCGCTCGAGGCAGCGCGTCATCCGGGCGTCCTCGTCGAGGTTCTGCCGATGAACAAGGCCGTCACGGGGCTCGCCTTCGATCCCGGCCGATTCGACGTCGTCGTCACGCCGGCGCCGTTTGCAGAGCCGCTCGTCGGCCTCGTCGCGCACGGCCACCGACCTCGCGTGGTGGCCTCCGGTCGTCTTGCCAGCACCGGGCCGGGTGTGTTCGCTCCGGCGCACGGCGCGGCGGAGGACATCGCGGGCCAGGGCGTCGCGAATCCCGCGTCGATGCTGCTCGCGGCCGCACTCCTGCTCGGAGAGGGCCTGGGCGAACGCGGCGCGGCCGAGACGCTCACCGGAGCAGTTCTCGAAGCGTGTTGCACCGGTGCCGGCACGCCGGACATGGTCACGACCGGGGTTGGCGCGACCACCCGAGAGTTCGCGGACGTCGTCCTTTCGGAGCTCCCATCGGCGTTGACGAACGCCGAGTTCTATCGGGAAGCGGTGGCGTGAGACGTCCTGTGTCAACCCCAGCCTTCATGCGCGCCCCTCGCCGGCCACGGCTCCCGGCCGGCGGAGCCGGCCTCCGCCGCGGCCTGACGCCGC
>JBOHAY010000310.1:0-5891 GCA_050697935.1 Gaiellaceae bacterium
GACCGCGTCCATGTGGCGCTCGGACACGCGAACGACCGCCCCGAGGTGCGCCAGCGCGTCCTCGGCGAGCGTCAGGTGCTCGTCGGCCGCGTGCGCTCCCGCGCAGAGTCCTGCGATGCCTTCGTGCACGGTCGACGGCGTGTTCGGCATCGCGCGGACGACGGGCACACTCGACCCGAGGTGGCGCTCGATCGTGGCAGTCGGCGTTGCAGCCGCGACCGAGAGGACGGTCTGCTCTGCGGTGATGGACGGCCCGATCTCGCCGAGGAGGACGTCGATGTCCTGTGGCTTGACGGCGATCACGACGAGGGCTGCGCCAGCGGCGGCGTCGTGGTTCGAGAGCGTCGCCTCGACTCCATGTCGCTCGCGCAGCTCGGCGACGCGCTCTGCGCGGCGACCGGTCGCGGCGATCTCGCCCGCCTCTCGCCAGCCCGAGGAGAGCAGGCCGGAGATGAGCGATTCCCCGATGCGACCAGCACCGAGGATCGCGATCTTCCGCGCATCGACCATGGCCAGGAGTGTACGGCGGGCCGTTACGCCGCGCGGCTCGCGCGGGCGCGGACGAGACGGGCGCGATCCATGCTCGCTCCCGGGATCAAGCCCCGTTTGAAACCTTGCAGCAGGAAGACGCTCGCCAGCCCTTGCCACTCGTGATACGGCTCGAGCAGCTCGACGGTCTCCTCCAGCTCGGGCCAACGCCCGCGCAACGAGGCCATGAGCTTCACGAGCCCGAGGTCGGCGACGAGCCCGGCGTCGTAGCGCCCGAGACCCTGAAGCGAGATGACCCCGACCGTCCACGGACCCACCCCGCGCTCGCGGCGCAGACGAGTGAGCGCCGTGTCGGGCTTCCGCTTCAGCGCTTCCAGATCGAGCGTTCTGACGAGCCGCGTAAGGGTGTTTGCGCGGCTGCCGGCGAGCCCGCAGCGGGCAAACGCTGCGGGCGACATCCGCACGAGCGCCTCGCGCGTCGGCGGGTCCTCGCCGCTCTCCCGGATCACCGCGCGCTCGATCTCCAATGCGCGGCTCGATTGGATGAGCTGCCCGCAGATCGCTCGGAGCGTGGCGTGTGCAACCGTTGCCTTCCGCCGAGGGCGAAGCCCGCGGAGAACGCGCGTCGACGGGCCGAGCAGCGGGTCCCGCGAGAAACGCCGGTGGAACTCGCTCGTGTCGTCGTCCAGCGCGAGCATGAACCGCGCCTCGTCGAGCGCGTGCTCGCAGGAGGCGCGGAAGACGACCGATCCGTCGCGAACCCGCACGGCTGACGCCCAGCGCTGCTCGGGCAGTCGCGCCCTCCATGCGTTCGATCCTGCAGTCAGCTTCAGCGAGTAGAGCCCGCGTGGCTTGATCGCCGCCTCGATCACCAGCGCAGCCTAGCCCCGCAGTCAGACTCAGGGGGTCGGGAGTCTGACTCCATACTTACTGCCGATGCGGCTCGTCGACGCTGTCTCACTGCGCTCCCGCCGGCGAAAGCTTCGGCTCTTTCTCGACGAGCTGCACCCGACCTCTGAGACCTCGGTCCTCGACGTCGGCGCGGACGAGCTCGCGTTCGGGGAGGGCGACGGCTGCGGGACGCTCAACTTCTTCGAGGAGCACTACCCCTGGCCACGGAGCATCACTGCTCTCGGGTTGCAGGATGGCAGCGGCTTCCGCGCTCGCTATCCGGCGATCCGGTACGTGCAGGGCGACGCCTGCGCGCTCCCGTTCGCAGACGGCGAGTTCGACATCGTCTTCTCGAATGCCGTCATCGAGCACGTCGGCGACCGAGAGCGTCAGCGGACGCTGGTCTCGGAGGCGGCACGCGTGGGCCGTCGCGTGTTCATCACGACGCCGAACCGTCGCTTCCCGGTCGAGGTGCACACACGGCTTCCGCTCGTGCACTGGTTCCCCGATCGACTCGCGCACCGCGTCTACCGAGCTGTCGGAAAGAGCTTCGCAACCGAGATCCACCTGCTCTCCAAGAGCTCTCTCGAGGCCCTATTTCCCGGACACGTGCGCGTCGTCAACCTCGGGTTGACTCTGGTGGCGATCGTCGATTAGCACGCAGCGCTTTATCGCTTTCACGTTCGTAGCCCTCGTCGTCGGGCTGGCGTTGCACAACGTCGCGATGGCCCAGCTCTGGGATCTCGGGGTTCGAGGAACGGCACTCGACGTGGCGGCTGCGTGGAAGGAGGTGCTCGTCCTCGTCGCCGTCCTCGTCGTCGCCTGGAAGGTGCGGCGCCTCCCCGCCGCGCAGGCTGCGGACGTGCTCGCGGCGGCGTATGCGATCGTGATCCTCGTCTACTGGCTGCTCCCACAGAGCTGGCTCGACGGCGAGGCCACGACACGGGGAGAACTGCTCGCGCTTCGCCACCACCTCTTCCCTGTCGGCGCATACGCGCTCGGAAGGCTCGCTGCGTTTGCATGGACCGAGCGGAGCCGGATCGGAGGCCTCATCGCACTGGCAGCCGTGGTCGTCGCCGTGGTCGGCCTCCTCGATCTCGCCCTCATCTCGCTCCAGGCGTGGCGCGACTCGGGCGTTCCTGGTTGGTACCGCGAACAGCTCGGGCTCGACTACGAGGGCCTTTCAGGGCTCCCTGAGAACTGGGTCTACAACACGGGTGACGAGGACAACCCGATTCGGAGGCTCGTCTCGACCTTCCTCTCGCCTCTTGCGAGCGCCTACCTCTTCGTCGTTGCGCTGATCTACGTCGTCAGTCGACCCTTTCGCTGGTACTGGGGGTTGCTCGCGCTGTTCCTCTACGTCGCTCTGCTGTACACGCACACGCGCGCTGCCTTCGCGGCACTCGCGTTCGGCCTCGTGGTGCTCGCGTTCGCGCAGAGACGCATCGCCCCCGCCGGACTCGCAGTCGCCTCGGTGGTGATCGGCGCCCTCTTCCTCGTCGCCTACCCGTCGATCGGGCAGTCGACGAGCTATACGCCGGAGGAGCTCGAGTGGCTCCGCCAGAACGCGCAGCGCGACCCGAGCTCGAGTGAGGACCCGTTCTCGGGCAACGAGGCTTCGACGGAAAGCCACCTGCGGAACCTGCGCGACGGGATCCGTGTAGTCATCGAGCACCCACAGGGCTACGGCCTCGGCAACGCCGGAGTGGTTGCCAAGCGCACCGGGGTCGAGATCAGAGCCGGCGAGTCGACGTATACGGAGCTCGGTGTGGACGCGGGCGTCGCCGGCGTCGCCGCATTCGTCCTCTGGAGCCTCGCGCTACTGGCTGGTCTCTGGCGGAGGGAAGCCTGGCTGGCGGCGGCGTTCGCGGCGGTGCTCCTGCTTGGCCTGCAGACGGACGTCATCGGGGTCCACTGGATCGCGTTCACGGTGTGGGCGTCCGCGGGGCTTGCGCTCGGCCTCCCACGTGAACGGCCGGACGCGAGAGAGGAGGATACGGTTCCCGCATGAGCATCGATCCGCGCGTCGACATCGGCCACGTCCATCTGAAGGTCGCGGACATTCAGCGCTCGCTCGACTTCTACTGCGACGTCCTCGGCTTCGAGGAGCAGGCGCGCTACGGCGACCAGGCGGTGTTCATCTCGGCGGGTGGCTACCACCACCACATCGGTCTCAACACCTGGGAGTCACGAGGTGGGACGCCTCCACCGGCCGGGCACACGGGCCTCTTCCACGCAGCCATTCGCTACCCCGATCGCGCGACGCTGGCCGATGCGCTGCGCAGGCTGGTCGAGGCGGGGGTTCCCCTTGAAGGCGCGTCGGACCACGGCGTGAGCGAGGCGCTCTATCTGAGCGATCCGGACGGCAACGGGCTGGAGCTGTACTGGGATCGTCCCCGCGAAGAGTGGCCGCAGCCCGCAGACGGCGAGCGTGTCGGGATGTACACGCGTCCGCTCGACGTCCAGGCGCTCCTGCGCGAGGCCGAGTAGAAGTTCGCTAGCTCGAGAAGCCCGAGATCGCGTCCCCGATCAGCTTGCCGCCGATGAGCAGCAGGATCACTGCCATGATCACCGCGTTGCTGTGCGCCATCCAATCCTTGAGGCGGGCCAGCAACGGTTCGGCTCGGTCGCCGAGTGCAAAGAAGATCACGACGGGAGTCGCGACCCCGATTGACCCGATCACGGTGAACACCACGAGTGCCGCGGCTTGCTCGTCGGCCGGGAGACCCGCGCTCACGATCGCCGCCATGCCGGCAATCGTGAGGATGAGGTTCTTGGGATTCAGTGCCGAGAGGACGACTCCGGCCCCGAGTGCCTTCGGCGGTGTGAAGCTGTCGATGGCGTTCATCCACTTCGGCGTCGCCGGCTCATCGCCCTCGCGCGGCCGTTCGCGCCATTGCTTTGCGGCGAGGAGCAGCAGGCCGAGACCGAGTGCGAGCTTCAGCCAGTTCGTCCAGCCCGCTGGCTCGCTTTCGTCGCTTCCGCCGACGCTGCCGGCGATGAAGAGCACGAGCGCGCCTGCCGTGGCCACGCCCAGAATCTGGCCGAGCAGATACGCCGGCCCGTTCACACGTCCGCGGGGAGAGACGAGCATGAGTACGACGGCGATGATCGGGATTGGGCTGATCGCGACGCCGACCGCAGCGGGAAGCATGTCACCGATCGCCTGGCCCATCTCAGTCTCCCTTCTGCAGCGCGTCGACGGCGGCGCGCACGGTCGGATACATCGCCAATGCCGTCTCTCCCGCGCCAACCCTAACGAGGTCGCGCACGGCGCCGACATCGCGGGCGAGCACGAGCTGGATCCCATCTCGCCTGAGCTCGTCTGCGAGCTCGACGAGCATGCTCACCGCCGTGACGTCGATCGACGGCACCGTCTCCACGTCGAGAACCACAGCCCTCACTCCCACGGCCGCGCGCGCGAGTCTGCTTGCCGGTCGCAGCGCGTTATGCTCGAACGAGCAGTGGCGGACTTCACCTGTGTCGACGCGGAGCGCCATCCTGCCGCGGCGATGGCACGGGAATGAGGTTGAAGGACACCTCGGAGAAGGGCACGGCCGCGTCGATAGGCGCGCCCGGTCCGCCTCCCGCTGAGGGCATGGCCTGGATTCCCGGCGGGTCGTTCCTCATGGGCTCCGAGGACTTCTATCCCGAGGAGCGGCCCGTTCACGAGGCCTCGGCCGACGGGTTGTGGATGGACGAGCACCCGGTGACGGCGGCGGAGTTCCGGCGCTTCGTGCGCGAGACGAAGTACGTGACGCTTGCGGAGCGCCCGCTCGACCCGGCGCAGTATCCGGACGCTGACTCCGATCTGCTCGTGCCGGGTTCATTGGTGTTCCGGAAGACGACCGGTCCGGTGAACCTCGACGACCACCGAAACTGGTGGGAGTACCTGCCGGGGGCGTACTGGAAGCACCCCGGCGGAAAGGGCACGACCGTCAACGGCCGCGACCATCACCCCGTCGTGCACATCGCCTACGAGGACGCCGAGGCGTACGCACGATGGTCAGGCAAAGAGCTCCCGACCGAGGCTGAGTGGGAGCTCGCCGCGCGAGGAGGGCTCGAGGGCACCGCCTTTGCGTGGGGCGACGAGCACTTCCCGGGAGGGAAGGCGATTGCGAACACCTGGCAGGGCGAGTTCCCCTGGCAGAACCTGGAGCTCGACGGCCACGAGGGCACGTCACCTGTCGGGAGCTTCCCGCCGAACGGGTACGGGCTGTACGACATGACCGGGAACGTCTGGGAGTGGACCTGCGACCGGTTCACGCAGCGAGAGGCCGATGCAGTGCGGAGCCCCTGTTGTGCTCCGAGCAACCCGTCGGCGGGGCAGCCGGGTGAGCCGATACCGCGGCGCGTCATCAAGGGCGGCTCGCATCTCTGTGCGCCGAACTACTGCCTCCGATACCGTCCTGCTGCGCGGCAGGCGCAGGCGATCGACTCGTCGACCACGCACCTCGGCTTCCGCTGCGTCGTTCGAGCCGCTTGACCAGGCTGCAAGCCGCATCCTGCTA
>JBOHAY010000311.1:0-24565 GCA_050697935.1 Gaiellaceae bacterium
CCTCTGCCTGTGCTACCGGGAGCCAGCGTGTCATCAGCAGCGCGACGAAGGAGCCACAGAGGTAGATGGAGCCCGCGGCGATCCACACTGCCTTTGGTCCGTAGAGATCCGTCAGGATGCCGGCTGCCGCCATCGCCAGGCCGAGAACCGCGTAGTTCGAGCTCATGATCGTCGCGAGCGCCCGCCCCCGATACTGATCGGGCGCGCCGCGCTGCACGAGTAGCTGATTGCAGACGATCGCAGCGCCGTTGCCCGCCGCACCCCCGATCACGAACGGCACGACGAGCCAGATCCTGCCGCTGAGCGCAGCGCCACCCCAGCCGACTCCCATCAACGCGATGGAGCCGATGTAATGGCGCCTGAGCCCGACCTTGCCGAGCGCCGTCGGCGCGAGGAAGCTGCCGAGCGCGAGCCCGACACCACTCGCCGCGATGATCGCCCCGAAGCCGAGGTTGCCGGCCTGGAGGGTCTCCTTGGCGAAGAACACCTCCGCAACGTTCACGGCGCCGGCGCCGATCAAGACGACGTTCCAGACCACGAGCACGGTGCGGAGCGGGCGCGCGGTGACGACGAGCTTGAGCCCGTCGGCGACGTCGCGCCAGTGTCCGCGCGTCAGCGACTCCTCGGACTGCAACGACGCGCGCGGGATCCGCGCGACGAGCCCGGCCGAGAGAAGGAACGTAACGGCGTTCACGACGTACGGGACGGACGTCCCCGTCACCGTCAGCATGAGCCCGGCTACGAGGGGCCCTACCATCCAGGCGAGCGTCTCCACTGTCTGCCAGAGCGAGATGGCATTGGTGAGCTCTTCGTCGGGAACGACATTTCGAAGTCCCGCGTAGGAGGCTGGAACGAAGAACCCGGTGGCGATCCCGGAGACAGCTGCGAGACCGACGACGGCTATCTCGCTCCCGACGAACGGAAGCGCAGCGAAGACACCGAACCGCACGAGGTCGGAGGCGATCATCAGCCGGCGACGCGAGAGCCGGTCGACAAGCGGTCCGAGGAGGAGACCGATCAGCACGATCGGGAGGAAGTCGGCGATGAGCAGCGCTGCCACCCAGACGCCTGACCCGTTCGTCAGGTCGTAGACCTCGACGGTAAGCGCGACCGCGGCCAGATACGTGCCGAAGCTGGACCCCGCCGTGGCGAGGAAGAGGTACCCGAACGACGGCGATCGGCGAAGCAGGCCGAGACGGCTAGAGCTCTCCACGAACGGTGGTGACGCTACCACCTGTTCCCGATCACGACTACGGCGTTTCAGGCCGTGTCCTCAGTAGACATGGGCGAAAAGTTCGCCGCTCGCAGCGCCGCGCCTGCTCCTATGAGCCGCCCATCGCCTTCGCCATACGTCCAGCGACGATCCGCGCGAGCCGTACTTCCTCCGGCTTTGTAGGTGGAGACAGCGACACCACGGCGAGCGCGACCTGCGCCCGAGAGTACAGGAGTCCGATCACGTCGAGGGTGAACGAAACGGTCACTCCCTGCGACTCGCCCGAGAGCACGACTCGGAATGCGACGGACCCGTGTCCAACTCGCGGAAACGCGCGTTTGCGAAATGACTGGAGCGTGAGGCCCTGTTTCGAATATTCGCGGCTGAGCACCAATTCCAGGCATTTTGCAGCCCCTGCGCCTGTCGACCGTCTCCAGCCCCCATTGGAGTCCGCAAGGGTCCGGTAGACCTGCGCCGACGAGCTGAACGCGGTCACACCGCCGATGAACGTCGGTGACTCAGCCTCGCCGGTGACGGTGAGATCGGATTGACTCACCCCTCTGCAAGTGACGTGAGCATCGGCAGCATTGGGTTGGGTTCGTACGCCGGACCCGAAGTCGGCTTTCTTGAAGAGCATCGCCCGGGCCCGCGCCTGGTCGGCCGGACGAATCTTCTTCTGTGGGTCGAGATGGCTCGCGAGCGCAGTCCCAACCGGTAGCAACGCGAGCAAGAGCCCGAAAACGAGGAGACGGCGCATCGATTTCATCGTACGCAGGCTACGGCTCGTAGGAGAGATTCACGCGGAGCCAGCGCTCGACCTCCGCGACGTCGAAGCCCTTGCGCTCCGCGTAGTCGACGACCTGATCTTTCCCGACGCGGCCGACCGAGAAGTACCGCGCCTGCGGGTGGCCGAAGTAGAGGCCGCTCACGCTGGCTGCTGGCGTCGTTGCGAAGCTCTCTGTCGAGCCGATACCTGCCTGCTCGGCGTCGAGGAGCGCGAGCAACGTGCGCTTCTCGGAATGGTCGGGGCACGCCGGGTAGCCGTACGCAGGACGAATGCCACGGAACTGCTCGCCTATCAACTCGTCACCCGAGCGCGACTCGTCCGGCGCGTACCACTCGCGCCGCGCGATCTCGTGGAGCCGCTCCGCAAACGCCTCGGCGAGCCGGTCGGCGAGCGCACGGACCATGATCGAGCTGTAGTCGTCTTTCTCCACCGCGAAACGATCGGCCAGCGGCTCACCGCCGTGGATCGCAACCGCGAAGGCACCGATGTGATCCCCGAGCCCAGTCTCCGCCGGTGCGATGTAGTCCGCGAGCGAGCGATTGGGGCGCGAGTCCGCGTGATCTGCCTGCTGGCGAAGCATCGGGAACCGCACTCCGCTGTCGAGCACGACGTCGTCACCCTCCCCCGTCGCAGGCCAGAAGCCGTACACGCCACGTGCCTGCAACGACCTGTCGGCGACGATCTCGTCGAGCAGCTGATTGGCAGCGGCGAAGAGATCGCGCGCGACTTCGCCTTTCTCCGGGTCGTCGAGAATCGCCGGATACCGCCCTTTGAGCTCCCAGGCGTGGAAGAAAAACGTCCAGTCGACGTAGTCGCGAATCGTGGCGATGTCCTCCTCCACGAGGCGCGACCCAGTGAACGCGGGTACCGCCAGATCCTCCTCGTGCCAGTCGATCCGCGTCCGCCGCGTGCGCGCCTCGCGCAGCGAGAGCATGGGCTTGCGGCCACGCTCGGCGTGGAGCGCGCGAAGCCGGTCCTGGTCGACCCGGTTCTCGGCGTCCAGCCGCGCACGGCGATCGCCGTCGAGCAGGTCGCCGACCACACCGACAACGCGTGATGCGTCGAGAACATGGAGCGTGGGCTGCTCGTACTCGGGCGCGATGCGCACCGCGGTGTGCTGCTTCGACGTCGTCGCGCCCCCGATGAGGAGCGGCAGCTCGAAACCACGCCGCTCCATCTCCTTGGCCACACTCACCATCTCGTCGAGCGAAGGCGTGATGAGGCCGGAGAGACCGACGATGTCGCAGTCCTGCTCGATGGCGACGTCGAGGAGCCTGTCCGCGGGAACCATCACCCCGAGATCGATGACCTCGTAGCCGTTGCAGCCGAGAACGACGCCGACGATGTTCTTGCCGATGTCGTGCACGTCGCCCTTCACGGTCGCCATCACGATGCGGGCCGCGGACGAACGCTCCGTCTTCTCGGCTTCCATGTACGGCTCGAGGTACGAGACCGCACGCTTCATGGCACGGGCGCTCTTGACGACCTGCGGTAGGAACATCTTCCCGGCGCCGAAGAGGTCGCCGACGATTGTCATGCCGTCCATGAGCGGCCCCTCGATGACGTCGAGCGGGCGCGCTGCGCCGCGTCGCGCTTCCTCCGTGTCCTCCTCGATGAAGTCCACGATCCCGTGCACGAGTGCATGCGCAAGTCGCTCGCCGACCGGAGCTTCACGCCACGAGAGGTCGAGTTCCCGTTCCATCGCGCCTCCGGTCACGGTGCTTGCGTACTCGACGAGGCGCTCGGTGGCGTCCGGCCGGCGGTCGAAGAGGACATCCTCGACACGCTCGAGCAGCTGAGGCTCGACGTCCGCATAGACGGCTAGCTGGCCCGCGTTGACGATTCCCATGTCGAGCCCCGCGCGAATGGCGTGGTAGAGGAACGATGCGTGCATCGCCTCGCGCACCGGGTCGTTGCCTCGGAAGGCGAAGGAGAGATTCGAGATTCCGCCCGAGACGAGCGCCCCTGGGCACCGCTCCTTGAGCTGCGGGATCGCGTTCATGAAGGCCTTCGCGAACCCGGCGTGCTCCTCGATCCCCGTCGCCACCGCAAGGACGTTCGGATCCATGATCACGTCCTCGGGCGCGAAGCCCGCCTCGCCCGTCAGCAGGTCGTACGCGCGACCGAGGATCTCGACCTTCCGCTCGACCGTGTCCGCCTGCCCCTGCTCGTCGAAGGCCATGACCACGACCGCGGCGCCGTAACGGCGGATCGTCCGCGCCTGCTCGAGGAACGGCTCCTCTCCCTCCTTGAGCGAGATCGAGTTGACGACCCCTTTCCCCTGCAGGCACTTCAGCCCGGCCTCGAGCGCCCCGAAGCGCGAGCTGTCGACCATGAGTGGCAGGCGCGCAGCTTCGGGCTCGGTGGCGACCAGATTGAGGAACGTCGTCATTGCCTGCTCGGCGTCGAGCAGGTCGGCGTCCATGTTGACGTCGAGCATGTTGGCGCCGCCCCTCACCTGCTCGAGCGCCACGTCGACCGCGCTCTGGAAGTCGTTCGCCTCGATCAGCCGCCGGAACTTGGCCGAGCCGGTGACGTTCGTGCGCTCTCCGACGACGACGAAGCCCGTGTCCGGGCGAATCAGGAAGGGATCGAGCCCCGAGAAACGCGGCAGCCGCGACGGCTCCGGCACGCGACGCGGGGGCATTCCGGCGACAGCCCGCGCGATCTCGAATGTGTGGTCGGGCGTCGTCCCGCAACAGCCGCCGACGAGGTTGACGAGCCCGTCTTCGGCGAACGCGCGCAGGAAGCGGCTCGTGTCCGCCGCCTCCTCGTCGTGGAGCCCGAGCTCGTTCGGGAGTCCGGCGTTCGGGTGGCAGGAAACGAATGTCGAGGCGATGTTCGCGAGCCCCTCGAGGAACGGACGCATCTCGGTCGCACCCAGTGAGCAGTTGACTCCGACGATGAACGGCTCCGCGTGCTCGACAGAGATCCAGAAAGCGTCCGACGTCTGGCCGGAGAGGTTGCGACCGCTCTTGTCGACCGCAGTGAACGACAGCCACAGCGGAAGCTCGGGCGCGACAGCGCGTGCTGCCACGATCGCGGCCTTGGCGTTCAGCGTGTCGAAGATGGTCTCGATAAGCAGCAGGTCGACGCCACCGTCGCGGAGGGCCTCGATCTGCTCCTCGTACGCCTCGCGAACGCGGTCGAAGGTGACGGCGCGGTATGCAGCGTCCTCGACCTTCGGAGACAGCGAGAGCGTGACGTTCAGCGGGCCGACGGAGCCTGCGACGAAGCGCGGCTTCTCGGGCGTTCTCGCCGTCCACTCGTCCGCCACCCGCCGGGCCAGACGCGCGCCCTCGAGGCTCATCTCGGCCGCGACACTCTCGAGGGCATAGTCGGCCTGGCCGATGCTGGTCGCCGTGAATGTGTTCGTCGTCGCGATGTCCGCGCCGGCGTCGAAGTACGCGTCGTGAATCTCGGCGACGGTGTCGGGCCGGGTCAGGTTGAGAAGGTCGGGGTCGCCCTTGACGTCCCGCGAGTGGTCGCGGAAGCGCTCGCCGCGGTACTCCTCCTCGGAAAAGCCGCGACGATGGATGAGCACACCCCAGGCGCCGTCGAGGACGAGGATCCGTTCGGCGAGCAGGCTCCGGAGTCGAGTCAAGTCGTTCAAGCGTTCTCCCGTGGGCACTCATCACGTCGCCGGAGCCGGGCTTCGCCCGGCGGGAGGCACGCGAGCGCGGAGCGGTCACCGCGAAGAAGGAGGGGGCCCGCGGGGGACCCATGGGTTTCCCCGCGATCACGCCAGGCCCCGTCGAGGACGAGGATCCTTTCGGCGAGAAGCTGTTCGAGGTGTTCGCGCGTGTCCTTCATGAAAACGGCCCCGCCTAAGAGGTCGGGAGCCTGGAAGGCCCTCGGGCTCTTTAGGCGTTTTTTATCCTGGTCGCCAAGCTGCCTTCAAAGTTCCAGGTGCTCAAACGCTATCAGCTGGCCTCGGGATTCGACTCGACCGAGCCGAATCCGCCTGCATTCTCAGACGGCTGACACGGCGGCTCTACGGCGGCTGGATACCGACCGACACACCGCCCCGATGCGCGTCGTCTGCGCTGCGTCTTGCCTGCGTATCAAGCATGCGAGCCGCGCTCGTGAGCGACGACGGAGCCCGTCAGGGACGGGCTCCGAATCGACCTGCTAGGTACATCGCGCGACGTGGCGCGAGGCGGTCGGAGCATCCCGGCAAGTCGGGACGCTCTGAAATCCGTGTTACTTCCTCTTCCTCCCGAGCTCGTCGCCTGCCGTGTCTTCGGCCTGCTTCCGCTTTCGCTTTCGCTTGCGCTTTCGCTCGAGATCGTCCTCGCCGGGCTCATCGGCAACGTACCCGTGCGCCACCACCTCATCCGCGCTCTCGGTCTCGTCGCGAGGCTCGGTCTTCTCGTCGGACGACATGCACTCCTCCTCTGCTCGGGGCGTCTCGCACGCCGATCTCGACTACATGACATCAGAAACCGCGGAAATCTTCCCTGCTCCGTGTGAATCGGCACGAGCGAGATGAGATGCTCATCTTTGTGACGGCAGGGCGCCAACTCACAGAGGCGGGCCATGTCTTCGGGAAAGTCTTTCGGAACGCCGATCTGCGCAGACTCGAGCTCGGGTGGGCGGCCTCGAACCTCGCAAGCCGCGCCTCGGCGATCGCGGTCGCCGTGTACGCCTACGAGACCCACGGCATCGGCGCCGTCGGGCTCATCGCGTTCGCTCGTCTCGCAGTCGCAGCCGCCGCGTCACCGTGGCTTGCGGTCCTTGCCGATCGGCGGCCGCGCAGGCAGGTCCTGATCGGTTCGGATCTCGTGCGTTGCCTGATCTTCGGAGCAATGGCCACGCTCGTACTCGTGGACGCCTCCGCGACTCCGATCTACGTCTTGGCCGTGCTCGCGGCGGTCGTCGAACCGCTCTTCCGATCTGCGCAGGTGGCGTTCACGCCGTCGCTCGTGGAGACGCCCGAAGAGCTCACCGGTGCGAACGTCATCGCGAGCGCTGTCGAAAGTGTCGGCCTGTTTGCCGGACCCGCGTTAGGGGCGCTCCTGCTCGTGTCGACGGGCACTGGAGCAGTGTTCGCCGTAAGCGCCAGCCTGCTTGTCGTCTCGATAGCGCTCGTCGCTCGTATCGGCCTCGCCGGCGAACCGTCGCCCGACGTCAGCGCCGCCCACTCGCACACGCTGTTGGCCGGCTGGAAGGCAATCGTGTCCGAGCCGAGCCTGAGGGTCGTCATCACGCTCTTCTCGGTGCAGACGCTGGTTGCGGGGATGTTCAACGTCCTCGTCGTCGTGTTGGCGATCGAACTGCTGGACCTCGGAACTGCCGGAGTCGGTTGGCTCGATGGCATCGTGGGAATCGGTGCCGCTCTGGGCGTTCTCGCCGTCGCTGGGATAGCAGGACGGAGCCGCCTGTCCGGGTACTTCGCCGTCGGGCTACTGCTTTGGGGAGTTCCACTCGTCCTCCTGTCTGCCTGGCCCGAGCCGGTGGCCGCTTTCGTCCTGCTCACGCTCCTTGGCGTCGGCAATACGCTGGTGGATGTCACCGGCGTGACGCTCATGCAGCGAGCGTCGCCGGATGAGGTGCTGGGCCGCGTCTTCGGCGCCTTCGAGGCGCTCGTCGCCATAGGAATGGGCCTCGGGTCACTCGTCACGCCGCTCCTCGTCTCCGCGTTGGGCGCGCGGGGTGCCACTCTCGTCGCAGGGCTGATCCTGCCTGTGATCCTGGTGCCGCTCTGGCGACCGCTGACGTCGATCGACAGGCGGGCGGCTGCGCCATACGAGCAGGTCGAGCTGCTGCGCAGCGTTCCGATCTTCTCACCGCTCGCGGCTCCGGCACTCGAACGTCTCGCCAAGGCCCTCGTCGAAACACGTGCAGAGAGCGGAGCCGTGATCTTCGACGAAGGAGCTCGCGGCGACGACTTCTACGTGATCGCCGATGGGCGAGCGTCCGTCGAGATCGGCGGCACGTCCATTCGCACCTTGGGACCACGCGACTTCTTCGGCGAGGTCGCCCTCCTCCAAGACGTGCCGCGAACCGCGACGGTTCGAGCGATCACGCCTCTTCGTCTTCTAGGTCTCGACCGCGAGACGTTCGTCGCCACCGTGACGGGCCATCCAGCGAGCGCCCAGGCGGCAGGAAGCATCGTCTCAGCTCGGCTTCCAGGCCCGGGCATCGCGTAGGAGCCGAGGTATGCGTGGATTCCGGCAGCGCGAACACCCCTGAGGGCCGCCGCTTCGCGGCCGCGACGTCTGCCGTTTCGTCAGCCGGTCGTTCGACCGGAAACCGAGAGCTGGTTCTCGGCGTGCTTGATCCGCTGCTCGAGCTGCCAGCGGTCCGCCGGCGATTCGCCGGCTTCGACCTTCGCGAGCTCCGCCTTCGCGGCCTCGAGCTGCCCGCGCGCCCTCTCGTCGTCGATCTCCTTCACGCTCACGGCGTCGTCGACGAGCGCGAGTGCGCGGTCGAGCTCCACCTTGAAGAACCCTGGGCCTGTAGCGAACTCGAGGGTCTCGTTGGGATTCAGGTGAATACGGGTCGAGCCGGCCTTGAGCGTGGCAACCAGCGGAGCGTGTCTCGCAAGGACACCGATCTCCCCCGCGGCTCCGGGCACGACGATCATCTCTGCCTCACCGTCGAACGCCGCGCCGTCGGGAGTGACGAGCGCAACGTCGAACTTCGGGTGCGACTCGGCCACGCTCGCCTAGCTTGCGCAAGACCGGGATCCGCTAGCGCGGATACCGGTCGCGCACAAATCCCTGAAGGCGGCCGCTCCGCGACCGCGGTGTTGATGTCTCATACCACGCCCTCTACGCGGCGACCGCTTCGGCGGCGCGCGCCTTCTCGATCGCGTCCTCGATCGTGCCGACCATGTAGAACGCCGACTCCGGCAGCTCGTCGTGCTCGCCGTCGATGATCGAGCGGAAGCTGCGAATGGTGTCCTCGAGCTTGACGTACTTGCCCGGGGTGCCGGTGAACTGCTCGGCGACGAAGTTGGGCTGCGAGAGGAAGCGCTCGATCCTGCGCGCCCTCGCGACGACGACCTTGTCCTCGTCGGTCAATTCGTCCATGCCGAGAATCGCGATGATGTCCTGCAGGTCGGCATAACGCTGGAGGATCTGCTGGACGAGCGTCGCCACCTCGTAGTGGTCGCCGGAGACGATCCCCGGCTGAAGTGCACGTGACACCGACTTAAGCGGGTCGACCGCGGGATAGATTCCTTTCTCGACGATCGAGCGCTCGAGCACGACGGTGGAATCGAGATGCGCGAACGTGGCCGCGGGCGCCGGGTCGGTGAGGTCGTCGGCGGGCACGTAGATCGCCTGCACCGAGGTCACCGAGCCCGTCCTCGTCGACGTGATTCGCTCCTGAAGCTGGCCCATCTCGGTGGCGAGCGTCGGCTGGTAACCCACCGCGCTCGGCATGCGCCCGAGAAGCGCCGAGACCTCCGAGCCGGCCTGGACGAAGCGGAAGATGTTGTCGATGAAGAGAAGGACGTCCTGGCCCTGGTCGCGGAAGTACTCGGCCATCGTCAGCCCCGAGAGCGCGACGCGCAGGCGCGCGCCCGGCGGCTCGTTCATCTGCCCGTAGACGAGCGCGACCTTGTCGATGACGCCCGACTCCGTCATCTCGAGCCAGAGGTCGTTCCCCTCGCGCGTGCGTTCCCCTACACCGGCGAATACGGAGACACCGCCGTGCTGCAGCGCCACGTTGTGGATCAGCTCCTGGATCAGAACGGTCTTGCCCGTGCCCGCGCCTCCGAAGAAGCCGACCTTGCCACCCTTCACGAACGGCGCAATCAGATCGATGACCTTGATCCCTGTCTCGAACGTCTCGATCTTCGGTGAGAGATCCTGGAAAGCAGGTGGGTCGCGATGGATCGCCCAGCGCTCGACGCCCTCGGGCGGTGGGCCCCGCTCGTCGATCGGCTCGCCGATGACGTTCCAGAGGCGGCCGAGCGTCGGGTCGCCGACGGGAACCGAGATCGGCCCCTCGGTGTCGACGCACACGGCGCCGCGAGAGAGCCCGTCGGTCGAGTCCATGGCGACCGCGCGAACGCGATCGTCACCGAGATGCTGCTGTACCTCTGCGATCAGTGTCCTGGTGCTTCCATCCTGCTCGGCGATCTCGATCGCGAGCGCGTGGTAGATCTCAGGCAGCCGGTCGGAGAACACGGCGTCGATGACGACGCCCTTGATCTCGATGATCAGGCCCGTGTTCGTGCTTTCTGATCCGTTCTCGGACATGGATCTCCTGAGGCGAAGGACACGGCGGCCAAGGGCGGCCGACCGGTCGCGGAGTCTATCGAAGGCGCCGCGACGACTACCTCGGTACAGGCCTTAACAGCGTCTTTCAAGACGGACAACTGTTCTGCGAGGCGGGCCTGGCTATCCTGGGCGCGCATGGGCAGCAGATGGACGCAAATCGCGATTCTCGTGGCCGTCGCCGTCGCCGCTGTTCTGGCGGTCGCGGTCGCTGGCATTGCGCTTGGCGGCGGAGGTGGCTCGGCCTCGCGGGACGAATACCAGAAGACCGTCGTCACCGCGCGCAACCAGGTCGAGTTCGCTCTAGCGAAGCTCGGACGGGTCCAGACCGCTCAGCAGCTCCTCGAGGCGCTCGAGGATGCCGCGGTCGTCCTCGACAACGCGGCCGCGAGCCTCGATGAAGCAGGCATCGCAGACGGGCTCGAGGACGAGCACGAGAAACTCGTCGAGGCACTCCGGGGTCTTTCCTCCGAGGTGTCCGGAACCGCAGCGACTCTGCGCGACCCCGCCTTCGCGGAGACGATCCCGCGGCTCACCAGCCTCAGCTTCCCGCAGTGGGAATTAGTCAACCGTACCCTCGGCGAGCTGAAGGAGCAGGGAATCGACGTGGAGCTGCTGGCCCGGCATTAGCGATCGTTCCACTGGAAGTTCAGAGAATGTTCCTCTGGGCGACCCGATCTCCGACTTCGTGGGGCGTATCATGAGCGGGAGCCCTGACACCGCTGATCGCGACGCCCAGGGTGTCACCGACGCACCGCCCTGCGAGGTCTAATCCGATGAACGACCGCCTACTGGGTCGCGCTGCTTTCCTGGGGATCCTCGGAGCGGGTGCCGCCGGGATTTTCTGGGGACGATCTTTCGCGGACCTCGCCGGCCGACTCGTACCCGATCAGGTCGCTAGCGTTCTGCCGACGAAAGGGTGGCGGATCTACACGATCCGCGGCGTCCCACGCATAGATCCCGCTCTATTCCGGCTTCGCGTGGACGGCTTGGTCGACCGGCCGCTTTCCCTCTCGCTCGATGATCTGCGAGCGCTTCCACAGGCAGAACAGGTGTCCGACTTCCACTGTGTGACTGGCTGGTCGGTCGCGAACGTCCACTGGGCGGGCATCCGCTTCGACGACCTGCTCGCCGAAGCCGGGGCCCAGCCCGAGGCACGCTGGCTTCAGTTCTTCTCCGAAGAAGTGCCGTATGTCGACACGCTGTCCTTGGAACAGGCATTCGTTCCCGACGCGATGCTCGCGCTCGATATGGATGGAAAGCCGCTCTCGCGCCCGCACGGCTTCCCGACGCGCGTCGTGATGCCCCGCATGTACGGGTACAAGGGCGTCAAGTGGGTGAATCGAATCCACGTCCGCAGCGACTTCGTCCCCGGCTACTGGGAGACCCACGGGTACGACAGCGACGCCTGGATCGGGAAGTCGAACTTCAGCTTCATCAAGGGCCAGGAGTAATTGCGGGCCGAAAGGGAGAAACAGAGCGGCCCGGCGCCGAAACCCGGCTTCGTCCGACGATTTGGCCGCACTCAGCGCGCGCTCCACTGGGTTCACGCCACCGCCTTCTTCGCACTGCTGGGCACCGGTCTGGTGCTCTGGCTCCCGGCGCTCTCCGTCTGGGTGGGAAGGCGCTCGCTCGTCAAGGAGCTCCACGTGTGGACCGCCGTTGCGTGGGCGGCGGCTGTCGCGCTGATCATCGTCCTGGGAAACCGGCAAGAGCTGCGCGCTGACTGGCGGGAGATCGAGAGAATCGACCGGGACGACCGCCGCTGGCTACTCGGACAAGGAGCGCCCCAGGGGCGCTTCAACGCAGGCCAGAAGCTCAACTCGATCGTCACCGTCGCGTTTGCGCTGCTCTTCGCAGCGTCCGGAGTGCTCCTCTGGCTCGCGGCACGGGAGAGCCGCTTTCGCTGGGATGGCCCGATCGTCGTACACGATGCACTGACGTTGTTGTCGCTGGCGCTCGTCCTCGGCCATCTGTACCTCGCGCTCGTCCATCCGACGACGCGTCACGCGCTGCGAGGCATGACGCTCGGCGATGTTCGCGCGGACTGGGCTCGGAAGCATCATCCGAAGTGGATCGAGGAGAGCGAGCGGCGAACCGGTGGCTAACCGACTCAGGCCGGGGGTCGTCTAAGTGATCGTGCGAGGCGCCTACCTCGCCGGCTTGCTCCTGGTTGTCGTGTGCGCTCTCTTCGGCGCCCGAGCAGGCGCGGTCGGCCCGCCGGTCTCAGACGCGCCGACGTCGGGAATCACTTCCGGCCTTCTCGGTGAGTGCTCGATCCTGCAAGAGAAGCAGCAGACCAGGTGCTACGAACGGGGCCTCCTCGCGCTCGTCGAGAGCTCGGGTGACCCGGCGCAGGCGCTGCCGCGCATCGATCGCCAGGTTCACGCGACGGGCGGCGTCATCGAGACCTCGTGCCACGTGCTGATGCACGAGGTCGGTCGCACATGGGCAGCACGCCACCACATCACGCTCGAAAACATCTTTCGATTCGTCCCCCGCTCCAACGACCCTGGCTGCTCCGCCGGCTTCGGGATGGGCCTCACGATGTATCTCGGGCCCGAGTTGGCCGCCGACCCCCACCGGGCGCTTGCGACCTGCACCCGGCTCCCCACGCGGTTCCGTCGGTACACCTGCGTCCACGGCGCTGGACATGCCTTGATGCGCGGCTACCACGGACAGCTCCAGTACACCGTGCTTGCGTGCTGGAAGCTCGGCGCGATCAACGCACCGGACTGCTCACAGGGAGCGTTCCACGACTACTGGATCTCACTCGGCGGTGGTGACGACACCGTCCGTCCGAAGAACGCAGACGAGTCTCCGAGATCTGTCTGCGGCCAGTACTCCCTCGCGCGTCCATGTTGGTACCGCTACTTCTGGGAGCGGCAGTCCTCCGTGAACGTCTATCAGACGGATGACATCGTGGAGCTCTGCCGCGGCCTCGTTCGTCTTCAACGCGCCGGATGCGTCAGCGGATCGTCGCTGCTCATGGCGCAGGCTCGTGGGCCAATCGATCACGCCGTGACCTGCGGCGGTCTCGCCGGCACCGATACGCTCAACTGTCTGCGCGGTGTGGTCGTGGCCGAGACGACCGGACGCCTCACTGAACAGCTCGGTCTGATCCGTACGTGCGGCAAACTCCCGACGACGACGCGTTGGGGTTGCTACGGCTGGTTCGGCCAGACCCTGGCGGTCGTGACGAACGGTCGGTTTCGGAACGAAGGCTGCGGGAAGTTGCACGTGCCCCATGCTCGGCACTCATGCGCCGCGGGGGCCGACCGAATCGATCTGGCGCTCCGCACGTTCTCCTGACTGATCGCTGGCTGCTAGATCGGTACTGCGGTACCGACGTTCTTGGTGCGCCGGTCATATGCGCGGCCGTCCGCAATGATCTGTCGTACCTCGCGTGCCAGCTCATCGTCGGTCTCGACGTGGAAGCTCGCCCCGAGAGACGACCCGGTCGCCGGCAACTGCTGCTCCGGCTCCGACCCTGCGAACTGCACCGCGACTCCGAACGCGACAACGGCAACAGCGGCGGCGACGCCGCCCTGAATGCGCGCGAAGGAGACGCGCCTGGGCGCGTGAACGACGACCGGGTTGCGTGACCTCTCGAGCGGCGCGTCACGGAGCGACTGGGTCAGACTCACCACGTCCTGTTCGAAGGCGCCGCACGAGGGGCAGCGGGTGAGGTGCGACTCCATCAGCCGCCGCTCGAGCTCCGACAGCTCCCCGTCGAGCTGCAGGGAAACCTGCGCACGAACGCGCTCGCAGACCACAGGACGCACCATTGTCACACCTTATTGGACGAACGGGGACGCAGCGAGTTAGAGCGCGACCGTCTCAGCTGGCCTGGGGCGCCGCGACATCCTCGACGAGGTCGAGTGGCTTCATCACCTCGGCGAAGTGGCATGCGACCGGGTGGTCGCCACCGTGACGCGGGATCAGAGCCGGCTCTTCCTCGGCGCAGATCTCCTGCGCCTTCCAGCAGCGCGTGCGAAACCGGCAGCCCGAAGGCGGGTTGGCAGGGCTCGGAACGTCACCCTCGAGGACGATCCGCGTGCGCTTCCCGCGCTGGTCCGGCGAGTCGATCGGGACCGCGGAGAGGAGTGCCTGGGTATAGGGGTGCATCGGGCGGCCGTATATCTGCTCTCGGGTCCCGACCTCCATGATCTTCCCCAGATACATGACTGCGACACGATCGGAGACGTGGCGGACGACCGACAGGTCGTGAGCGATGAAGAGGAAGGTGAGCCCGAACTCGTTCTGGAGCTGGGCGAGGAGGTTGACGACCTGTGCCTGGATCGAGACGTCGAGCGCCGACACGGGTTCGTCGAGCACCATCATCTTCGGGTTGAGGGCAAGAGCGCGGGCAACGCCGATCCGCTGGCGCTGGCCGCCCGAGAACTCGTGCGGGAAGCGATTCCCGTGCTCGGGGCTGAGACCGACGGTGCGCAGAAGCTCTTCGACGCGCCGTCGCCCTTCCCCGCCACGGTACAGCCCGTGGATCCGAAGTGGTTCCGCGACGATCTCGCGGACCGTCATCCGTGGGTTCAGAGACGCGTACGGATCCTGGAAGACGATCTGGATGTCACGCCGCACGGGTCGCATCTGGCGCCGCTTGTATCTGGTTATGTCCTGCTCGTCGAAGACGATCTTGCCCGCGGTCGGCTCGGTCAGCTTGATGATCGTGCGACCGAGAGTCGTCTTACCGCACCCGGACTCACCGACCACGCCCAGCGTCTCTCCACGACGAACCGTGAGGTCGACGCCGTCGACGGCGCGCACCTGTCCGACGGTGTGCTTCAAGACGCCCGCCTTGATCGGGAAGTGCTTGACGAGACCCTCGATACGGAGGATCTCGTCGCCGTTCGGAGAGCCGCTAGGCTCGGCCGAAGCCACCGCCTCGCTCACTACTCCCCCGCTCCGGCGGCGACACGGACCTGCGTTGCGGTGAGCTCGTCTGCGAAGTGACACGCGGAGAGATGGTCGCCGCCGTCACTCGATGGCCGGAGCTCGGGCAGCTCGGTCCTGCAGATCTCCCGCCCTTGTGACTGGGCGCAGCGGGGGTGGAAGGCACACCCGGGTGGCGGCGTGATCAGGCTCGGCGGCTGCCCGGGGATGGGTTCGAGCCAGTCTTGATCCGCGTCGAGCCTGGCAAGGCTCTTCATGAGGCCGACCGTGTACGGATGCCTCGGCGAGTTGAAGATCGTGAAGACGTCCGCGAGCTCGACCACCCGTCCGGCGTACATAACGACGACCCGGTCCGCCAGCTCTGCGATGAGGCCGAGGTCGTGCGTGATCAGGACCGTAGCGGCATGAGTCTCTCGCTGAGCAGCCTTCAACACCTCGACGATCTGCGCCTGAATCGTCACGTCGAGCGCGGTTGTAGGTTCGTCGGCGACGAGGACGGTCGGATCGTTGGCGATCGCCATCGCGATCATCGCCCGCTGCCGCATTCCGCCCGAGAACTCGTGCGGGTACTGGTGCACACGGCGCTCGGCGAACGGCACGCCAACCAGCTCGAGCAACTCGACCGTGCGGGCGTTGGCAGCGGTGTCGCCTATGCCAGGACGGTGGGCCCTGATCGCCTCCGAGATCTGCTCGCCGATCGTGAGAACCGGGTTGAGCGAGGTCATCGGGTCCTGGAAGATCATGGCCACCCTGCCTCCGCGAATGTCGCGCAGCTTGCCCTTGGGCATCGTGAGGAGGTCCTCACCCTCGAAGGTCGCCTCCCCCTGGACGATGCGCCCCGGTGGTTGCGGAATCAGTCCGAGCACGGACAGCATCGAAACACTCTTTCCGGAGCCCGACTCACCCACGATGCCGAGAACCTCGCCCGGGTACAGGTCGTAGCTGACACCCGAGACTGCATGCACGACCCCGTCCTCGGTCCCGAACTCGACAGTCAGGTCCCGGATCGAGAGGACGGGTTCAGGCACGAGTCCTGCGCTGCGTCGGGTCGAGAGCATCACGCAAGCCGTCACCGATGAAGTTCACGGCGAGGGCGATGAGAACGATCATCAGCCCGGGGAAGGTCACGAGCCACCAGAACGAGAAACCCTCGCCCTGGCCCTCGGCGATCAGCTTTCCGAGCGCGGGCTGCGGCGGCTGGATGCCGAACCCCAGGAACGACAGCGCCGCCTCGGTGAGAATCGCCAGGGCGACGATGAGCGTCATCGTGACGACGATCGGCCCGATGCAGTTCGGGAGGATGTGGCGGATGATGATGCGTAGGTCGCTTGCTCCGGCCGCTTTCGCGGCTTCGACGAACTCCTTTTCCCGCAGCGAGAGGAAGAGTCCGCGCACGATCCGGGCGAGGCTCGTCCAGAAGAGGAACGCCAGGATAAAGCCAACGCGCGTCGGGTTCCCATGTCCCAGGTAGACGGAGGCAACCAGTAGGACCGCAAGGAACGGCAGCGTGAGGATGAGGTCCGTGAAGCGCATGAGCAAGTTGTCCACCTGGCCGCCGTAGTAGCCGGACACCGCTCCGACCATCGTCCCGATGGCCGTCGCCACGAACGCGACGAGCAGCGCCACATAGAGCGACGTCCGGATACCGTAGATAACCCGGCTCAGGTAGTCCCGGCCGAGGAAGTCGGTGCCGAACCAGTGGTTGCCGTCGAGCGTGGGCGGCGAGAGGATCTTGTTGAGATCGAGCTCGTCGTAGGCGTGAGGAGCGAGCCGGTCTGCGAAGACGGCGACGAGCCCGATCAGGATCAGGACGATCAGGCTCACCACCGCGAGGCGGTGACGCAGGAACCGCATCCGTGCGTACGACCATTGGCTGCGCGCCTTGAGCTCGACGCCCGCGTCATAGGTGAGCGTGAGATCGGGGGATGCGGTTGCGGGTTGCGGGACCGGCTGCTCAGTCATAGCGCACGCGCGGATCGAGGTACCCGTACGTGATGTCGGCGACGAGGTTGAAGACGACGACGATCGTGGCCGTGATCATGAGCCAGGCCATGATCGGATACGGATCGCCGACATTGAGCGCGTTGATGAAGTAGAGCCCCATGCCGTCGAGAGCGAACACCGTCTCCGTCACGACCGCGCCTGCGAGCAGCCCGCCGAAGTTGAGCGCGACGAGCGTGACGAGAGGGATGAGCGCGTTGCGGAAGGCGTGCTTCATCGTCACCTGCTGCTCGCTCAGACCCTTCGCACGCGCCGTACGGACGTAGTCCGCGTTGACCACCTCGAGCATCGCTGCGCGCATGTAGCGGGAGTACGTGGCGATGCTCGCGATCATCAGCACGAGGACGGGAAGGGCGAGATGGTGAGCACGATCGATGACGAAGCTGAAGCCGGTACCGGGGTCGATCGAATTGAGGTTCGCGATGGGGAAGAGCCGGTGACCCGTCCACTGGTAGATGTACACGACCAGCACCTGGAGCATCAGAGCGAGCCAGAACACGGGCGTCGCAAGCCCGACGAAGCTGAAGGTCGTGGCCGTGTAGTCGAAGGCGCTGTACTGTCGTAAGGCCGAGTAGACACCGATCCCGACCGCGACGAGGATTGCGAGCAGCTCGGCAACGACCACGAGCTGGATGGTGTTTTTCATCACGCGCCAGAGGTCGGGCAGGATCGGCCGATCCGAGACCGTCTGCGTGCCGAACTGGTTCGTGAGCGCATCCTTCACCCAGTACAAGTAGCGCACGGGAATCGGCTCGTTCAGGTGCTTCCGCTCCTCGAGGTTCTTGAGTGTCTGCTCGGAGACGTCCGGCGTCATCCGGATGAACGCGAGCGGGTCGGAGACGAGCGAGACGAACGAGAAGATGATGAAGCTCGCCGCGATGAGGACGACAACGCTGTAGAGAAGTCTGCGAACGACGAAGGTCAGCATGTGCGAGATCCGGAGACGGAGGGACAGAAAGCAGGCTCCGCCCCTGCTCGCTGGGCAGGGGCGGAACTCTGCTGTGCAAGGCCTGAGCCTAGCACCGGTCTTGGCGCGCTCCTACTGCCCGAGCGACCACGCCTCGGCGTTCCAGCTGACCGACTGCTGGGTCGGGTTCCCGAGGACGTTCTTCAGGTTCTTGTAGTGGAGGACGAAGTCCGGCCGCGAGTAGAGGGGGATCGTCGGCACGTCTGCGGCCATGATGTTCTCGGCCTGGTGGACGAGCGCATCCCGCTTCTTCTCGTCAACGGTGGTCTTCGCCTGGTTCATCAGCTTCGTGTACTTGCGGTTGCACCACAGGAGGTCGTTCTGACCACCCTCCGGCGGGCAGGAATAGAGGTCGCCAGCCGTGTAGTTGTGCGTCGGTGCACTGAGCCACGTGAACATGATCATGTCCCAGTCGTGCGATCCGAGCGTCGTGCCGAACACGACCGAGGCCGGACCGAACCGCGGTACGAGCTCGATGCCGACGCTCTTCAGCTGCGATTGGATGACCTCGAACGTCAGCGCGCGGCTCAGGTTGGGAGTGGTCGTCACGAAGCGGAACGACAGCTTCCCGACGCCCGGGCAGGAGAAGATGTCCCTGTTACCGGCACTCGGCTTGTCGGGCCCGCCCGTGCATCCCTTGGCCTTCAGCATGCTGATGACCTTGGCCTGGCTGAACTTGTACTGGTTGAAGGGCGCCTCGTAGTTGGCCTGGAACGGCATGAAGTGGACGCTCCCGAGCACCGGCAGCGGCTTTGAGAGAACCTGGCCGTAGATCGCCTGGCTGATCGCCTGCCGGTTGATACCCGTGATGATCGCCTTGCGAACGTACGGCTGCTTCAGCGCCGGATGCCCCTGCGGGCCGAACTGGAAGTCGATGTGCTCGTAGAAGAACCCGGTTCCCTGCTGAACGGCGATCTTCGGGTCGTTAAGGAAGTCCTTGATCTGGGGCTGGAACTGCGGATTCGTGATCTGCACCTCACCCGCCTTCAGCGCCTGGAACTGCGTCGCCGTGTTCGGGATGAAGCGGAAGATGATCCGGTCGAGCTTCGCCGCCGGACCCGCTTTGTAGGCCGTGTTCCTTGCGATCGTGATCTGCTGGCCCTTGACCCAGCTCACGAACTTGTAGGGACCGCTCGAAGGCTCGAGGCTGTCCGCCCAGAGCTTGTTGAAGTCCTTGCCCGCGAGGGCGTGTGCGGGCAGCGGCTGGTCGCCGTTGAAGGCCTCCCAGTTGGCATACGTGGTCTTCCAGACGATGGTCACGGTCTTGCCCTTGGCGGTGACTTTCGCCATCTGGTCGTACCCTTCACGCGTGACGACGTTGTTGGCGGGGTTGATGACCGTCTTCCAGGTCGTCACGAAGTCAGCACCGGTGACGGGCTTGCCGTCGCTCCAGGTCGCGTTCTTCTTGTACGTGTGCTGGGTGGTAAACGGCTTCTGCTTGACGATCTTGGCCTTGCCCTCCAGGAGGAACGGAGTGAGCTGTGCCTTGTTGTTGTAGATCTCGCCGTGGCCATGGATCTTGCTGGTGATCATGGTCATCCACAGCATGGCGTCGAGCCAGTAGTTGAGCGTGTTCGGCTCCTGGTCAGCGCCGAGGACGACTGTGCCTGCCGCCTGCCGTTCCGGCGTCGCCGTCGCGGCGGGGCCGATGACGAGGCTCGCTGCGAGCGCCGAGGCGCACGCAACGAGCACGATTGAACGTTTACGCATGTATCCCTCCATCCGAGTACGTGTCCTGCGGACGCTCGCCATGACGTGGAACGGCACGGGTCGACTCCAGCCGGGGGCGACCGAAGCTCGGCCGTCGTCCGGTCAATCCAGATGCCTCCATCGCCATGGACAAGTGCAGGATCATAGTGTGTGACGTTCTGGATCCAGTTTCGTTAGATGCTTGATCGGAAATTGGCGCGCGGTCGAGGGCGGTCACGACCAAGCCGAGCGTCGCACTCGCGCGTCGTGCAGGCTTGTAGCCTGTGCGAACGGGCGAGGGTGGCGATCGGCGCCGTGTCGAGACCGTCAGTCGGCCCGCGGGAATTTCCGATCAAGCATCGAGGAGGAGGACATGCGTTTGCCCGGAAGCAGCGATCGCGACACGCAGTACTTCGTTGCCGCAGAAGACGCGTCGCGCTTGGCCGAAGAGGCAGCTGCCGCGCTCGACAGCGCCGTCGGTATCGAGTGGTACGAGCGGCACGGGAGCGAGGTCGATCGGGCCGCGCGCAATCTCTGTCTCCTGCGCCGGGCGCGGGCGGGTGAGAAGGGCTCGCCCCAGCATGGGGACGAGGCGGTCAGGCGCGCGCTCGACCTGGCTAGCGCGCCGGCGCTGGTGTGGATGGCGAGCCGCGCGATCTCGTACATGGACGAGACCGGGTTCCCGGAGGCCGTTGAGCCGTGGTTTCCGGACGACGAGCTCGAGTGAGCGATACCTAGCGATCTCGCCGCGAAAGCAGGAGCGCGAGCGGCAGGAAGGCAGCGATCGAGAGGTACGGAGCCAGCGCGATCGGGCTGTGCCTCTCGCCCTTGACGACTGTAGGCCCGTTGCCGATAAGCTCATGTGCCTTGCGCGCCGCGCTGTCCACACCCTGCTCCGAGTAGACGCTCCCGTTGATCGCCTCTGCGACGCCGTCGAGCACCGCGCGGGCCCCAGGATCAGGCACATACTGCGACTCGGCGACATTCCGCGTATAGACGCTCTCGCCCTCCGACCAAACTTGGACGAAGACGGTATCGATCGCCGGCACGCGCAGAAGTTGCGCTGCCAGGCGGGCCCTGTTGACGGGCACGGTCTCTCCGTCCGTCAGCACGATGAGCAGTCGCTGCTTCGACTTCGGGGAGAAGAAGTGGAGACCCCGCACACTCGCGAGCGCGTCGAGCTTGGTGGCTCTCGTGCGGAAGGTACCTCCGGGCGGAGGTCGCTCGATCCCGATCGACCGCTCGAGTGTCGCCTCGAACACGTCCTCGTCGGCGCTCGGGAAGAGATGCGGAAGCACACGATCGGTGAGTGAGGCGACACCGACAGGGACGCCGCCGAGCGATGCTCGAAGCTCACTGGCGGCACGCTTGGCGCGCACGATGCGCATCGCCGACCCAGCGTCCCGCTGCGCCAGCATCGAGCGCGACACGTCGACGACGACGAATGCCTCGGCATCGGTTCGTACCTGGAGCGTCTTCGTCTGCTCGACGATCGGCTGGGTCGCTGCAAGGCCCAGCAGCACGCCCGCGGTGAGTAGCGACGCCAATGCCACGACGACTCCGCGCCGGGGGGGCTCAGACATGTCGAGCGTACTCCGAACGCGCCGGGCACGCCGCCGGGCAAGCAGGAGCGCGGCAAGCGGGATGAGAACACCGACGCTGAGTAGAGCGCCGACCGGCGTCAGGAGCGTCAGGCTGACTGCCATCAGTAGCCGCTGCCCGGATCGCCTGCGCCGGCTCCCTTCACCCCGCGCCCGCCGGGCGCTGGGTTCACCCCGCCTCCCGCTTCCGCGATCTCGATCCCGCTGCTGCGCTGGAGGGCAAGCTCGAGGTTGTACTTCGCATCGTCGTTCGTCGAGTCGAGCTCGATGGCACGCCGGAGGTTCGAGATGATGGCCTGGACGAGCCCCGCGCGATCCTGCGTCTCCGACCGCAATCGTGCGAGTCCGAGCGCGCCCAGGAGGTTTGCCGCTCGCGACCGTCGTGCAGGATCGCTGTCGCCGCTCGCGATGGCCTCCAGTCGTGCTTGGGCTTCGCTGCGGAGGAGCGCGAGCTCAGGATCCGAGACCGTCTCGTCGTCGAGGCGGGCGAGGCGCATCGCGCGCACGGCTCGCCTGAAGTCGACGTCGTCCTGGACATCGAGCAGCTTCGCTTTCGCGCCAAACGGAATGAGCTCTGAGGTGCTCCAGAGATCGGCGTCGCTCGGCGAGACGCGGTATCGAACGTCGCCGGCCGACAGAGCGTCTCGGTAACGCGCGACGTCGGTGGCGAGCAGCCCCAGGACAACGGCAAGCGCCACGCAGAGGAGGCTTCCCGCGACCAGCGCGGCCCGCTTGAGCAGTTCTGGGCGCCTCACGTGCTCGTTCCTCGGGTCGCGGGAGCTCGCGCGATCGCGAGGCGCGAGCCGAAGCGCTCGTGCGCCGCGAGCGCGATGAAGAGAAGCCCCCCGAGAACGAGCAGGGCGAGTGGAAGACGTGTAGTCGCCACGCTCGAGCCCGCCGTCTCGATGAGGTCGGAGGGCGCCGCGAACCGGTCCGTCTCGAGGAGTCCCTCGAACAGGAGCTGGGCGTCGCTCGACGGCGCGAGAGGGACGACGCGCAGCTCGATCGCGCTGCGGCGAAGGTCCTCGACCGTTCGCGCCAGGGCCGGGATGTCGTCAGGAGCGGTGTCGAGATCGCTGACGAGAAGGATCGATCCCCGCGCGACGCCGTCGCGCTCGAGCATTGTCCGGGCGAGCTCGAGCGCGGCGGAGATCCGGGTTCCCGCTCGGAACGTCTGCGTCCATGGGTTCACCGGTGGCCCGAGCCTCGGCGGAACGAGCAGGCGCAACATCGGCCGCATCTCCGATGCCGGCGTACCGGGAGGGAGCAGCTCGTAGGGCACGTCCGAGAAGACGACGAGCCCGATTCGCGCATCCTCGGCGATAAGCGTCGAGAGCGCACGGCGCACGATGGTGTAGTCCTCGTCCGCGATGCTGAGCGAAAGGTCGACCACGACGACCCCGACCGTGCCGGTGGGCAGCAGGCCACGCTCCTTCGTCTCGAGATCTCGAGCGGACGAGGCCGCCGCGAGCAGCAGAGCCACGGCTGCTCCCGCGAACGCTATGCGGATGAGACGCGTCCGCCGCGAGCCGGCGGGAAAGGCGCGGGCGTCGGGGCTGTCGATCGCACTCGGGCTGCGCGCCCAGAAGCGCAGGCGGTGCCTAGACAACATCGCCTGCGACCTCCTCGTCCTCTCCGGTTTCCCTGTCCTCCTCGAGAGCCGAGCGAACGAGGCTCGCGAGGTGCTTCGTCTGCTCCACTCTCGGTGCGGCCTCGGACCAGGCGAGAGTTCGCGCAGCCGCGGCGAGGTCGTCTTCGCGCACCGCCAGCACCTCGGCCACGAGCTCGAGCGCTCGCCGCCGATCTGCTACGCCGTTCGTTCGCATCGTGTCTTCGAGCAGCGCAAGCGCCTGTTCGAGCGGCGACAGCTCGGGCTCCGGCGGAAGCTCGGGCTCCGGCGGCGGCGCAGGGGAACGGCGAGGCCACGCCAGGTAGACGAGAGCCACCGCACCCGCCGCGAACAGGGCGCTGCCCAGGAGCAGGAGTACGAGCGCAACGGTTGGCGAGACTCGATAGGAGGCAGCCGGCATCGAAAGCAGATCCGCACGCCACGGGATCGCGGACCCGCGCGCATCGAGAATGGAGGTCGAGGAGCGCGAGTAGACACCGAGTCGGGGCCATTCGAGCTCGATCGCATCGCCCGCAGCGGCTTCGCCATCCAGTCCCGCGTACGCCACCTTGGCCGTGGGAAACTCGACCGAGATCAGTTGCCCCGAAGGCGCGCACGGGCCCGTCAGGCAGCGTAGAACGAAGACCGCCCGCAGGTGTGTCGTATTCCCCGAGTCGCGCCGAACCTGCTTTGGCTCTTCGACGGCTCCCCATGGCGCGAAGTCCGCCGACACGCGCACGGAGTCCGGATCGACGCGGCGCCGGTCGAACGTGACGTCGACGATGGCACGGACGGTATCGCCGAAAAGAATGGCGCGTGGGTCGACGGTAGTCCGAGCCTCGATTTGCGCGGAGTCTCGGGCAGGTCCCGCACTCCCGCTTCCACCTCCCGGCTGCCACGCGATCACGATCACAGCGAGCGCACTTGCAGCCGCGACCACTGCGACGACACCGAGAGCAATGCCGTCCTTGCGCATCAGTGGTCGCTCCGGGAAGTCCGGTGCCCATTCGCCGGCGAGAACCGAGCAGGCTTAGGACGCAGGGAGGCCTCATACCGGAAGGTATGTGGCCGACCGAGGACGACGGAATGCGAAGCGTTCGCAGCCGCGCGAAGGGGTGCCGTATTTTCCGGAGCGACCACTAACTCAGAAGCCCACGACGCGTCGCGTGCGGCGAATCTCTGTCCAGTCGAGGAAGGCCGCAAGGAGATCGGCCGGCTCGTTCGAGGAGACGAGCACGGGGTCCAGGTCGAGCGCGCGGAACGAATCCACGAGCGCAGCGAAGCGCTCCTCGTTCGCCACTCGCCGCGCCGCGATCTCCTTCCGGCGAAGCCGCACCGGCACGATCTTTCCCGTGGCAGCCTCGCGCAGCGAAACGACGATCCCGCTGACGTCGGGGAAGCTTCGCTCCCACGTCGGATCCTGGATCACGACGGGAATCACGTCCCAGCGGTTCTCGAACGACGCAAGCCACGTCTCTTTAGACGGCACCGGAAGGAAGTCGGAGAGTACGAACACGAAGGTCCCTGCCGTCGCCGACCGGCGATGCTCTGCAAGG
>JBOHAY010000312.1:0-6007 GCA_050697935.1 Gaiellaceae bacterium
ACGACGTACACCGCTGCGCCGAGGCCGGGGAGTTTGTCGACGACCAGATCGCCGAGCGGGGTCACGACTCGCCCGTCGCGGAAGACTCGAAGCTTGCGGCCGCCGAGACCAGGAACGGTGAACGACGCGCTCGCCGGCGAGGTGGAGGCGTTCACAGCGACGATGTACGTCGCACCGTTGTAGCGTCGGGCTCCGACCCGGACGGGACTCTCCGTCGACCAGCTCGCCTTCGCCACCGGTGCGAGGAGGGCCGGTGCGAGGGCCAGGATCTCGCGGTTCACGTGGCGCACTTCGTTGCGGATGTCCTCCGCCCACCAGTCCGGGAAGTAGCCGATGCCACGGGCTCCGCCCGCAATCGCGAGCCACGTCTCGGCGCGAACGACCGTCGGGGTCGGGTCCTCGTTGTCGCGGCAGTGCTCCATCGGGCCTGCCTCGATCCACTGAAACGTGGGCTTTCCCCCCGTCAGGGCGACGAGCTCGCGCTGCATCCAGTACACGTTGTCGATCTGCTCGATCTTGCAGCGCACCTCGACCGGGTACGTGTCGAACCCGATCACGTCGGCGCTGTTGAAGAAGTCGGGGTAGATCCCCTTACCGTTAGGCGGCGGCGCGGCGCGCTGCGAGAAGTGGTCGGTGAGCGTGAGGAACGTGACTCTTCCGTCCGCCTTCGGCTGCGGGAGGTTCTTCGCGTTTCCGACGGAGACGTCAGCCTCGTCGGGGAGGTGGAAGCCGACAAGACCCGGCCCCGAGATTCCGGGAGTCTTCGCATCGACGGTGGAGATCGCACGCCCGCGGAGGCGGTTGAACTGCTCGTCGGTGTCGGCACAGCTCACTCCGAGGAAGAGGTTGATCCCGGCGCCCATGCTCGTCGGGTAGTACGTCGGGCACTGTCTCCAGACCATGCGAGGGAAGATCGCGTTGCCGTTCACGCGCAGCGGCGAGGAGCTTTCGACCAGGGGTGTGCCTGGCGGGAGCGGGCTCGTAGTGGGCGCAGGCGCAGGTGTGACGCCCGGCGGAAGCGCGGGCGGCAGCACGAAAGGAGAGGCTGAGCTCGAGGGCGCTGTGTCGGCTGCGGCGGGCACCGCAGTCGCCGCAGTCGCCGACGGCCACGGGGCGGTGCGGAACGAGCCGCGCGCCTCGCCCTTGATCCCGTTTCGCCAGCGCGCGATGATTCGGAAGCGGTACGTCGTCGCGGGCTCGAGGCCCGAGAGCGTCGTTCGGGCCGTCAGCGCGTCGTGGGCGACGGTCGTTGGCGACCAGATGCCGTAGCGATCGTCGATCCCCACTTCGAGCACGACCCTTCCGGGGTCCGAGACGTGCCACTTGACGACGGCCGAGAACGGTCGCGTCTCGACGTCGACGATGTCTGCGATTGGGGCTCGAGTTGCGTTCGCGCCGCTCGACGCCAGCGCGGCGACGGCTCCGAGCGCGAGCAGGAGAAGAACAGCGGATCGCCGCAGCATGGAATCAACGTCGGCACCCTGTCGTGAGGCGACTGTCCCTCGAACGAGGGACGCCTCACCCGCGATCTGTCTCCGAGGGACACGTCCGGGGTCTGCTTTTCGCGTGGATGTTGGTGGGACTGCTAGCGTCGCGGCCGTGTCCGGGGCGATCATGGCGACGAGCGTGGGGCAGATCGAGGTCGAGCTCTTCGACGACGAGGCTCCGAACACCGTCCAGAACTTCACCAAGCTCGCCGCGGACGGTTACTACGACGGCGGGGTCTTTCACCGTGTAATCCCCGACTTCATGATCCAGGGTGGATGCCCTCGGGGCGACGGCACCGGCGGGCCCGGCTACACGTTCGAGGACGAGTTCAACGACCATCCGGTCGCGCGCGGCTATCTCGCGATGGCGAACTCAGGCCCGAACACCAACGGCTCGCAGTTTTTCATCGTCACCGCGGACGCATGCACGTGGCTCGACGGCAAGCACACCGTCTTCGGTCGTATTACGTCCGGGCAGGAAATCGCCGATCGGATCTCGTTCGTCGAGCGCGACGGGCGCGACCGCCCGCTCTCGCCGGTCCTGATCGAGTCCATCCAGATCACCTGACTGTCTAGGCGTGTCCAGGGTCTGACCCCGGTTTGACCATTCGAGGGTTGTGCAGATGAACGTTTGAGCCGCGTCGTGGGTCTGACCCCGGGTCTGACCCCAGGCGTCTAGGCTCCGGCCATGGAGCTCGAGGGAAAGACCGCGATCGTCACGGGTGCGTCGAGCGGCATCGGTGCCGCGACGGTCCGCAAGCTTCGCGGGGCGGGCGTCCGCGTCGCCGGAGGCGCACGTCGCGTCGAGCGCATCGAGGCGGATCTCGCGCTCCCGCTCGACGTCACCGACGAGGAGAGCTGTGCGGCGTTCGTGGTGCGCGCAGCCACGGAGCTGGGCGGGGTCGACATCCTGTTCAACAACGCCGGCCTCGCACTTGGCCGCTATCCGTTCTGGGAGTCGACGGCCGAGGACGAAGCGACCGTCCTCCATACCAACGTCGACGGCGTGTTGCGCATGACCCGGTTCTGTCTCCCGCACATCCGCGACGAAGGGCACATCGTCTTTATGGGCTCGGTTGCGGGACGCCAGGCGTACCAGAACGCCGCGTCGTACGTCGCTGCGAAGTTCGGACTGCGCGGGTTTGTCTACGGACTGCGCGAGGACCTTCTCGGCCGCCCGATCCGGATCACGACGGTGGACGCCGGCCTCGTCGAGTCCGAATTCTCGCTTGTGCGCTTCCGCGGTGACGAGGAGGCCGCGAAGGCTGTGTACGCAGGCGTCGATCCGGTCACGCCGGACGAGGTCGCGGACTGCGTGCTCTTCGCGCTCACGCGGCCGCTCCACGTCAACGTCGACGAGATCGTGATCAAGGCTCTCGCCCAGTCGAGCGGAGCGAGAGTCGTGCGCCGCGAGGGGTAGCGCTTCGTTCGATGCTCACGATCCTCGAAGGATCGACGTTCTGCATCTGCGACGACCGCGGCGACATCGCCGCCGACACGAGTGGATTCTTCGCGCATGACACGCGCTTCCTCTCGCGCCTCGTCCTTCGAATCGAGGGCGCGAGGCCGCTCCTCCTCTCGTCGGGTCGGGTCGAGCATTTCAGAGCGGCGTTCTATCTCCGCAATGCCGGAAACGGGCGAATCCCGCGCGATGCGCTCTCGATCGCGCGCCAGCGATTCGTGGGGACGGGGATGCAGGAGCGGATCACCGTGCGGAACGAGAGCATGGAGCGCGTCGAGCTTGCGTTGGCTCTCGACGTGGCTGCCGACTTCGCGGACATCATCTCGGTCAAGCTCCACGACTTCGCGCTCGGCGATCCGGAGCAGGCGCAGCCGCTTCCGCCCGCAGCGCCGGCGGCGTACGACGAGGCGCGGAGGCAGATTTCGATCGTCGACCCCGCGGGAGATCTGAATACGCGGCTGATGATCTCGAAGCCCGGTCGTTTCGACGACGGGACGATGGCATTCGATGTCTCGCTCGAGCCACACGAGCAGTGGGACGTCCGGGTCGACGTGCTGCCCTCGCTCGACGCGGATACCGAGAGCGAGCTCGCTGAGCTTCTCGACGAGCAGCGCGAGACGGTCGGGGACGTCGTCGCCGCCTGGACGCTGCGCGTCCCGAGGGTGCGAGGGGGCTGGGAGAGTCTCCGGCGCGCATTCGACAAGTCGATCTCCGACCTTGCGGCCTTGCGCATGCGAACAGGCGAGCACCGCCGCCCGTTGTTTGCGGCCGGCATGCCCTGGTTCATGACCGTGTTCGGGCGTGACACCTCGATCACGTCGCTGCAGACGCTCCTCCTCGGCCCCGAGATCGCCGTGGGCGCGCTCGATGCGCTCACCGATCTCCAGGCACAGGACGTAGATCCCGCGATCGACGCAGAACCGGGGAAGATCGTCCACGAAGTACGCCGCGGTCGCTGCGCGGAAACCTGGTTCCCGCGGTACTACGGGTCGATCGACGCTACTCCGCTCTTTCTCGTCCTCCTTGCGGAGACCTGGCGCTGGACCGACGACGCCGCTCTCGCGAGGCGGCTCCACGAGCCCGCGTTGCGCGCGCTCGAATGGATCGACCGTCACGGCGATCGCGACGGTGACGGCTTCATCGAGTACAGCCGGCGCGCTGACCACGGCCTGGCGAACCAGTCGTGGAAGGACTCGGGCGACTCGCAGCGTTTCCGCGACGGGCGCTTCGCCGAGCCGCCGATCGCCCCGGTGGAGGTTCAGGGCTATGCGTACGACGCGAAGCGCGGGCTTGCCGAGCTCGCGCGCGAGGTGTGGCGCGATCCTGCGCTCGCGGATCGCCTCGAGCGCGAGGCGAACGAGCTCCGAGCCCGCTTCGACGAAGCATTCTGGGTGGAGGAGCGAGGCGGCTTCTACGCACTCGCACTCGACGGGAAGAAGCGGCCCGTCGATGCGCGCTGCTCGAACATGGGCCACCTGCTCTGGAGTGGCATCGCGCTTCCCGAGCGGGTCGGGCCAACCGTGGATCAGCTCCTGTCGGAGGAGCTCTGGTCGGGCTGGGGGATTCGCACGATGGCCAGCGACGCCGCTGCCTACAACCCGATCAGCTACCACAACGGCACGGTGTGGCCCCACGACTCGGCGCTCGCGGTCTGGGGGCTTGCGCGGCACGGGTACGTCGCGGAAGCGCGGCGCATTTCGCGCGCGCTCATCGAGGCTGCCGCCCACTTCGACTGGTCTCTCCCCGAGGTCTTCGCGGGGTACGCCCGGGACGAGACGCCATTCCCGATCGCCTATCCCACTGCAGCTCGACCGCAGGCCTGGGCAGCAGGCACGCCGATCCTCCTCGTGCGCGTGCTCCTCGGAATCGAGCCCGACCGAGCGCGCCAGCGACTGATCTCGACGGTCACCGACGAGCTTCCGAGCTGGCTCGACGGCATCCGCATCGAGGGCGTTCGCGCGTACGGCCGCACGTGGACCATTGCAGTGGAGCGCGGCCGTGTAACGATTGCCGAAGGTGTCTAGGAAGCTGAGGAGAGTTCGCAGCGCCGCGGCCGCAAAGCGGCCGCCTTCACGGGTGTTCGCGCGGCCGGAATCCGCGCTAGCGGATTTCGGTCTTGCGCAACAACGAGGGATCCTCGCGCGACCGGGATCCGCGCTGGCGAATCCCGGTCTTGCGCCGGCAGATACATGAACGTCAGCCTTGTGTGCCCAGTGTGGTTCCCGGTTCCACCAGAGGCGTACGGCGGGACCGAGCGCGTGGTCGCGCTACTCGCGGACGGGCTCGTCGATGCCGGCCACGACGTCACGTTGTTCGCTTCGGGCGACTCGCAGACCCGCGCGCGGCTCGAGTCGGTCTTCCACACTGCTCCGAGCGAGTGGATCGGGCACACGTACTGGGAGATGCAGCATGCCGTTCACGCATTTCGCAAGGCGGACGAGTTCGACGTGGTCCACGACCATACCGGGCTGCTTGGACTCGCCTTCGCCGGGCTTATCGGCGTCCCGTTCTGCCACACGGTCCACGGCCCGCTCGATGGTCAGCCGGGCCGCCTCTACGAGCAGGTCCTCGATCTTGCTCCGAAAGCAAAGCTGATCTCGATCTCGATGAACCAGCGGAAGCCGAAGCCCGAGCTTCCGTGGATTGCGAACTGCCCGAACGCGCTCGACCTCTCGATGTATCCCTTCCGCCGTAAGTCTGGCGGCGACTACCTCGTCTTCCTGGGGCGCATGAGCCCGGACAAGGGAGCGCACCGAGCGCTCGCCGTAGCACTCGAGACGGGCCTTCCGCTGAAGATCGCAGCGAAGTGCCGGGAGCCGCTCGAGATCAGGTACTTCGACGAGTTCATCCGCCCTCACCTCGGCGGCGGGATCGAGTACGTGGGCGAGGTCGGCCATGCCGACAAGGTGGAGCTGCTCATGGAAGCGCGGGCGCTCATCTCCCCGATCGACTGGGAGGAGCCGTTCGGGCTCGTGGTGATCGAGGCGATGGCATGCGGGACGCCGGTCGTAGCGACGCGGCGCGGTGCCGTTCCCGAGATCATCGAGCACGGCAGGAC